>NZ_JBEYXQ010000004.1:0-381825 GCF_040645115.1 Streptomyces sp. NPDC046860
AACGCCCGGTTACATTCCGAACCCGGAAGCTAAGCCTCACAGCGCCGATGGTACTGCAGGGGGGACCCTGTGGGAGAGTAGGACGCCGCCGAACTAATTTTAGGGAAAACCCCCGCACCTTTGGTGCGGGGGTTTTCTGCGTTCAGGACCCTTTTTTCAGGGCTCTCTTCTCTCCGGCCTCCCTGTCTCAAATGCCTCAGAGACGTCCCGCCGACTTCAGAGCCAGATACGCGTCAGCCAATACGGGAGCCAGGTCTTCAGGTGTCGCGTCCACGACCGTCACGCCATGACGACGGAGCTTCTCGGCGGTGCGCTCCCGTTCCTGGCCGGCCTGCGCCGCCGCTGCGGCTTCGTAGACCGCGTCGATGTTCCCTCGGGCCTTCGCCATGCGCGCGAGGTGCGGGTCGGCCACGGCCGCCACGAGGACGGTGTGGCGTTGGGTGAGTTGGGGGAGCACCGGCAGCAGTCCCTCTTCCACCGGTGCGGCGTCGAGCGTGGTGAAGAGGACTACGAGCGAGCGGCGCGGTGCCGCACGCAGGGCGGCCGCGGTGAGGCCCCGGGCATCTGTCTCGACGAGTTCCGGCTCCAGAGTGGCCATCGCGTTGACCAGGGACGGCAGCAGCTGGCCGGCGGACTTGCCCTGGACCAGTGCACGGACCTGGCGGTCGTGGGCGAGCAGGTCCACCCGGTCGCCGGCGCGAGAAGCGAGGGCGGCCAGGAGCAGAGCGGCGTCCATCGAGGCGTCCAGGCGCGGCACGTCGTCCACGCGACCGGCCGAGGTGCGGCCGGTGTCGAGCACCAGCAGGATGCGGCGGTCACGCTCAGGGCGCCAGGTGCGTACGGCGACCGCGGACTGGCGGGCGGTGGCTCGCCAGTCGATGGATCGGGTGTCGTCGCCGGGTACGTACTCGCGGAGGCTGTCGAACTCCGTCCCCTCACCTCGCGTCAGAACGCTGGTCCGGCCGTCCAATTCACGCAAACGTGCGAGTTTGGACGGAAGGTGCTTTCGGCTGGTGAAAGCGGGCAGAACACGTAGTGTCCAGGGAACGTGGTGAGTGCCCTGACGGGAGAACAGGCCGAGGGGGCCGTAGGAGCGGATCGTGATTCTGTCTGCTCTGTGGTCGCCGCGGCGGGTGGGGTTCAACCGGGTCGTCACACGGCGGCGTTCACCGGGCGGGATGGCCAAGCGGTGCCGAGGCCCCTCGACTTCGGGGTTCGCTTCGTGGCTGCTGGGTGGCCACGCGTCCCTGAGCCGCGCACGCAGCGGGCGCCGGGACGGGTTGGTGACGGTCAAGGTGATGTCGGCGGTTTCGCCGAGACGGACGGAGGTGTCGCCGGAGCGGGAGAGAAGGAGGCGTCGTACGGGCGCCGCCAGTGCGGCGTCGCAGGCACAGGCCAGAGCCAGGGTGCCGTTGACCGCCAGGACGCCCGTCCAGCCGGGCTCCAGCAGGCCGACGGGGAGGGAGCCGAGGGCCGCCACGAGGGCGGCGCGTCCGGTGACCGGCATCAGCGGGGCACCGGGACCTGGGCCAGCACGGAGTTGATCACCGAGTCGGGGGTCACTCCCTCCATCTCGGCCTCCGGGCGGAGTTGGACCCGGTGCCTCAGAGCGGGCAGAGCCAGAGCCTTCACATCGTCAGGGGTGACGTAGTCACGGCCCGTCAGCCAGGCCCAGGCGCGGGCGGTGGCGAGCAGGGCGGTGGCACCACGAGGGGAGACGCCGAGAGTGAGGGAGGGGGACTGACGGGTGGCGCGGCAGATGTCCACGACGTAGGCCGTGATCTCGGGGGAGACGGTCGTCCGGGCCATGGCGGCGCGGGCGGCATCGAGGTCGGCGGCGCCGGCGACGGGGCGTACGCCCGCCGCACGCAGGTCACGGGGATCGAAGCCCGAGGCGTGACGGGTCAGCACGTCGATCTCGTCCTCGCGGGAGGGCAGCGGGATCGTCAGCTTGAGCAGGAAGCGGTCCAGTTGGGCTTCCGGGAGGGGGTAGGTGCCCTCGTACTCGACCGGGTTCTGGGTTGCCGCGACCAGGAACGGTTCGGGCAGAGGGCGCGGGGTGCCGTCGACGGTGACCTGGCGCTCCTCCATGGCCTCCAGAAGGGAGGACTGGGTCTTGGGCGGGGTGCGGTTGATCTCGTCGGCGAGAAGGAGGTTGGTGAAGACCGGACCTGACTGGAAGGAGAACTCCGCGGTGCGTGCGTCGTAGACGAGTGAGCCGGTGACGTCGCTCGGCATGAGGTCGGGCGTGAACTGGACCCTCTTGGTATCGAGTTCGAGTGCCGATGCCAGGGCGCGGACCAGGAGGGTCTTGGCGACTCCGGGGACGCCTTCGAGGAGGACGTGGCCTCGGCACAGCAGGGCGACGACGAGGCCGGTCACAGCGGGGTCCTGGCCGACCACGGCTTTGGCGATCTCCGTGCGCAGGGTCTCCAGGGAGGCACGGGCGGCGTCCGCGTCCTCGGTGTTCCCTGCGTTGTCGGTGGTCGGGTCCATCATGAACGGCGTACCTCTCTTTCGAGGGCGTCGAGTCGGTCGGTGAGTGCGATGAGGGCCGCGTCGTCGCGGGGCGGGGCTCCGAAGAGGACGGTGCGCAGGGCCTGTTCGCCGTGCTCGGGGAGGCGGGCGGACAGGGCGGGGAGCAGGACTTCCGGGGCGTGGGCCTGGGCTGCCGGGACACCGGTGAGCGGGGCCAGGCGGGTGCGGGTCGCGGAGCGCAGGGCGGTGGCGGCGCGGTCGCGGGCGTCGGCCTTGCGGTAGAGGCGGGCGCGGCCCTCGGTCGTCTCGGAGGCGCGGATGGCGACCGGCAGGCGCTCGGGCACGAGGGGACCGAAGCGGCGGCCGCGCCAGAGGGCGGCGACGAGAGCCGCGAGGAACAGCTGCAGTGTGCCCCAGAGCCAGCCCGAGGGGAGCAGGCCGAGGAGGCTTTCGCCGTCGTCGCCGGTGGCGGAGGAGTCGGCGAGCGAGGGGAGGTACCAGACCAGATGAGGCCGCGAGCCGAGGAGTTGCAGGGCGAGCGAGGCGTTGCCCTGCTTGTCGAGACGGTTGTTGAGGAGGATGCGGGACGTGCCCAGGACGACGGTGTCGCCGTCGCCGGAGGCCGCCGGGACGCGGAGCAGGGTGCCGCGCCGCTCGCTCGGGTAGCAGGACTCGGCGTCGCGGACGGTCGTGGTGTAGCGCAGGCCGCCGGTCTCGGCGGAGCCCGCGCGCCGTGCCTCGGGGAGCGCGCAGGCGGGGGCGAGCGTGGCGTCGGTGGTGAGAGAGGTCGCGCTGACGCCAGGGGCGAGGCGGCCCACGGACCAGCGGCTCGGGGCGACGAGCACGGTGCGGCCGCCGGAGGAGGCTGTGGCCGCGGTGAGCCGGGACTGCTGGCGGTGGCTCAGCAGGTCGGGCACGGCGACCAGGAGGGTGGTGTCGGGGCCGGCGGCCGAGCGCGCCGCGTCGAGCGTGGTGACCACGCGGGTCGTGACACCCCGGTCGGCGAGGAGTTCGGCGACGGCGCGGCTGCCGCGGGGGTCGGCGGAGCGGGGGTCCAGGTTGCCGTGCCCGGTCTGGGAGCGGACCACGGCGATGGCGACGGCGCCGATCAGCAGCAGGACGGCGGCGAGGGCGATGCCGCGTGTGCGCGTCCAGATCTGACGGGCGGTGAGGGCGGACGAGGTGGTCATCCGGTTCCCCCGTCACCGGCGGCGCCCGCGATGCCGGACGGCTCGGCGGGGCGGGCACGTTCGAGAGCGTCGTCGAGCAGGGCGACGCGTCGGTACGCCTGCTGGTCGGCGGTGCGGCCGCCGTATGTGACGTCGTCGAAGAGCCGTGCGGCGGCGCGGAGTCCATCGGCCTGGCCGGGGAGGGCGCGGCCCGCCTCGGCGGCGGCCTCGTCGGCGGTACGGCCGGGGCGGAGGTCGAGCAGGGCCCGTTCCTCCAGCGAGCGGACGATGGCCCGCATGCGCTCCTGGACCGCCTGGGTCCAGTGGCCCTGGGCGGCGTGCGCCTCGGCCGCGGAGCGGTGCGCGGCGGCGGTCCGGGGGACCTCGTCGAACAGCGGCGCGGCCGGGGCAGGGGTGCGGCGGGGGGTGCCGAGCCGCCACCACAGGGCGGCCAGCACGGCGATGACGCACAGCACCACGACGAGGAGGCCGAGCGAGCCGCCCGGTGTCGCCGAGGCGGCCCTGGCGAGCAGCCGGCCGAGCCACTCCCAGAAGGCGTCGAGGGCGCGCTGGAGCAGGCCGGGGTCGTTCTCGTGGTACATCCGCTTGGCCAGTTCACGGCGTGCCGCCTCACGTGCGGGATCACGCGGGACGGTCACGGGCGGCTCGTCACCGGAGCCGCTCAGCGCGAACGCGACGGTGTGCGCCGGAGCTGTGGTGCCGGGCAGGTGCCGTAGTGGCGAGGCGGCGGCGCCGGCCAGGGCCGACGCCGCCATGAGAACTCCCCCCGTCATGCTCACCGCATCAGCTCCCGGGCACGGGGCCGGGCGGGGTACCCGGGGTGCCGGGGGTGTCGGCCTGGACGCCGGCCGCGCGGGCCAGTTCGAGGTCGAGGGCCTCGCGGCGGATCCGCTGGTCGATGTAGAGGAGGACGGTCACCCCGGCCTTGATCGGCAGCGTGAGCGTGCCGCCGATCACCGAGCCGATGCCGGTGATGAGCAGGAACGACCAGCCCGGCGGCTGGTCGGCGGTGCCGAGCAGGGAGTCCATGTTCTCGCCGTTCACGGCGAACGCGATGATGGTGAAGGGGATCACCGTCATCCAGGAGACCACGTTGGCGATGATCCCGGCGAGGAACTGCACGCCGAGGACGCGCCACCAGGAGCCCTGGACCAGCTTGGCCGAGCGGCTCAGCGACTTCCACACGCCCTGCCGTTCCAGCATCAGCGCGGGCGAGGCGAGCGAGAAGCGGACGGTCAGCCAGATCACCACGACGACGGCGGCCAGGACACCCAGGACCATCAGGACGACGGAAGGGGCGTTGAAGCCCGATACGGCCCCCAGGACGAGTCCGGGCAGCAGACCGGCGGCCAGGACCACGACGGTGATGAGCCCGAGCAGCATGAGGAGCCCGAGCAGCTTGAGGAGCTGACTCCGCGACTCGCGCCACGCCTCGCCTATGCCGACCGGCTTGCCGAGGACGGCGCGGCTGGTCACGGTCGTCAGCAGCGCGGTGGCCACGATGGTGCCGATCAGGGAGACCACACCGACGAGCCCCGCCCCGGCCGCGACCGAACCGAGGGAGCGCAGCGCCTCCTCCGGGGAGACCCCCGGGTCGCTGAGCGTGCTGGTCGTGTCCTTCAGGATGACGCCCTGGAGGAGGAGCGCGCTGAGCTCGATGAGCACCGACACCGTCAGCGAGATGCCGAGGACGGTGCGCCAGTAGGCGCGCATGGTGGAGATGGCGCCGTCGAGTATCTCGCCGACGCCGAGCGGGCGCAGCGGGATCACGCCGGGCTTGGCCGCGGGCGGGGGCCCGCCCCAGCCGTTGCCCCAGGCCGGGGGTCCGCCCCAGCCGCCGGAGCCGGCCGGAGGCTGACCGCCCCAGCCCGCGCCGGGCGGCGGGGGAGGCGGGCCGCCGGGAGCGGGCGCGCCGGTGGGCGCCGACCACTGTCCGGGCGGCGGCTGACCCTCGGCCCACTTCGCGTCCGGGCTCCGCGGCGCCTCGCCCGGCTGCGCGGCCGGCTCGGGCGATTCGGCGGGCGCGGCGGGCGCGGCACCGGGCTCCGGCGTGGGCGTGCCGGTGGGCTCGGCGGCGCCGGCCGCGCCGGTCTTCCGTCCCTCCGACGACGGGTCGGGTCCGGGCGGAGTCCAGCCCGGCGTGTCACTCATCGAAGCTCCTTCACGGTGCCCGTCCGCGGGCGCGGCGGCAGTTCGGGGGCCATCGTGCCATGGCCGGGTCGCGGTGTGACCTGGCGTGGTGGGCCCCGTGCTCCACCAATTCTCCGCCGGATACGGGGCAGACTCACCGCATGGCTGATCAGCAGGCGCGACCCGGCGAGGACAAGCGGCCGACCGGCATACCGGTGATCCGATGGGAGGAACCACCCGAAGGACCCGTACTCATCCTTCTCGACCAGACGAGGCTTCCCTCCGAGGAGGTCGAGCTGGTGTGCACGGACGCTTCCGCGCTGGTGGAGGCGATCCGCTCGCTCGCGGTGCGCGGGGCGCCGGTACTCGGCATCGCGGGCGCGTACGGCGTCGCGCTGGCCGCCGCGCGCGGCTTCGACACGGACGAGGCCGCCGAGGCCCTCGAGAGCGCCCGGCCGACCGCGGTGAACCTGTCCGTCGGCGTGCGCCGGGCCCTGACCGCGCACCGGGACGCGCTGGCCGGGACCGGCGACCCCACGGTGGCGGCGGGCGCGGCGCTGGCGGCCGCGCGGGCACTGCACCAGGAGGACGCGGAGGCGAGCGCGCGGATGGCCGCGCACGGTCTGGCGCTGCTGGACGAGCTGATGCCGGGCGGCGGGCACCGCGTCCTGACCCACTGCAACACCGGTTCGCTGGTGTCGGGAGGGGAGGGGACGGCGTTCGCGGTGGCGCTGGCCGCGCACCGGGCGGGCCGCCTGCGCCGCCTCTGGGTGGACGAGACGCGCCCGCTGCTGCAGGGGGCGCGGCTCACGGCGTACGAGGCGGCGCGCAGCCAGATGGCGTACACGCTGCTCACGGACAGCGCGGCCGGTTCGCTGTTCGCGGCCGGCGAGGTGGACGCGGTGCTGGTCGGCGCCGACCGGATCGCGGCCGACGGGTCGGTGGCCAACAAGGTGGGCAGCTACCCGCTGGCGGTGCTGGCGCGCTACCACCATGTGCCGTTCATCGTGGTGGCCCCGGTGACCACGGTGGACCCCATGACCCCGGACGGCGCGTCCATCGAGGTCGAGCAGCGGCCCGGCCAGGAGGTCACGGAGATCGTCCCGCCCCGGGCGTCGGCGGTGGGCGGAACCGGCGGGGTGCCCCTGGCCCCGCTGGGGACGCAGGCGTACAACCCGGCGTTCGATGTGACGCCGCCGGAACTCGTGACGGCGATCGTCACCGAGGAGGGCACGGTGTCGCCGGTGACCCCGGAGGCGCTGGCGGCCCTGGGCGCGAGGGCGCGGACCGCACCGGCGCCCGGCTGATCCGCGTACCCCTGCCGGGACCGTCCGCCCGGTCGGCCCCGGCAGGCGTCCCACTCCGTGACAGGGGCAGACAGTGACGGTGTCGTACGACTATCGTCACAGGCCAGTGACGTGCCTCACCTGCGGCTCTGTCGTCGTTATGAGAATGGGATGCTCTTGCCCTGATCAACGGCAACGGCCCCCCAACCTGCGCGAAAGCGCGGGGCGAAGGGCCGTGACATCCAAATGCGACATCAGTCGCCGGGTGGAACGGGGTGGGACGCCTCCAGCTCACGGATGCGAGCCGGCTGCCGCAACAGGCGGTCGAGCTGCCCCACAGCCTCGATCACGTCGGGGTCGAGAGCCTCAGCGTAGATGTCCATTGTGGTGGCGATCCGGCTGTGCCGCAGGATGGCCTTCACGATCCGGGGGTGCACCCGGAGGTGGACGAGCAGGGTGCCGCACGACTTCCGCAGCCCCTTGGGGTTCATCTTGCCCAGTCCCTCGATCCGGATGATCCGCTGCATGACGATGTACAGGTGCGCGGTCAGGAGCGGGCGCCCCGTGCGGGTGACGAACACGTGCCCCTCGGGGTCCTCGAACCAGACGCGGCCGAGTCGCTCGGCTCGTTCACGCAGCATGGCCGTGCGCATCCGGGTCCACCGCAACGGCGCGATGCACTGCGCCGGCAGCGGAAGAGGTGCCTTGGACGTCTCAGTCTTCAGCTCGGCGTCGATGGTTCCAGCACTGGTGCGCTGCCGCTGTTGCTCCACCCAGATGACCCGGTTCCCAAGGTCTATGTTCTCCCAGCGGATGCCGCACACCTCGGCGCGGCGCAGACCCAGGAGGCACAGCAGCAGGAACGCCGGGTAGTACGGCGTCAGCCGACGAGCAGCCGCCAGGAACCGGAGCACTGTCACGGCGTCCCAGCTCTTGCCACTGTCGGTACTCGCACGGACGTGGACGAGCTTGGCCACGTTCCGCGTGACGCCGATGTCCTCCACCATGGCGGCCGTGAGCGCCGCTGAGAGCACCCGCAGAGCACGCTTGGCGGTCTTGGCCCCTCGGTCGTCCACGAGGCGCTGCATGACCCCACGCAGCTCCTTGACGCCCAGCTTGACCATCACCTTCGATCCCAGCCGAGGGCGAAGGTGCAGGCGCACGGGAGACGCGTAGGCGTCGTAGCTGCTCGGCGCCAGGTTCGGCTTGACGACGACCTCCAGCCAGTAGTCGAACCACTGACCCAACGTCATGTCCCGCGTTGGCGTCGGGATGCCGCCGTTGGCCCGGTCGATCAGCTCACGGCGCTTCCGGTCGCACTCCTCGAACGACCGGCCATAGGCGAACTTTCGCTTCACAGTCCCGTCCGGCTGTGGCACGTACACGGCAGCCTGATAGCGGCCATCAGCCCGCAGGGTGACCGTGCCCGCACCGTTCGGGTTCCGCTTGCGGCGTCGGGCCATCAGGACGCCTCCTCAAGCCGGTTCTGCACGTAGTCGCGCAGCGCGCTCTCCGGAATGCGCCGGCACCGGCCCTCGGTGAACGACACCAGCCGCTTGGAACGGATCAGGTCGTAGACCTTGCTGCGACCGAGCTTCAGCCGCGCCATGACCTCGGGCACGGTGAGCAGTTCGACAGGTGCGGTGGTCACGCGGCGGCTCCTTCCAGGTCGAGCAGGGCGGGTAGTTCCTCGCGTGCGGTCTCGCGGTTCTGGGCGATCTCGCGGCGGATGTTGGCGGCGAGCCAGGATTCGCCGGGGGTGTGGCCGTGGCCGGCGTAGGCCCAGTGCGCGAGAGTCAGGGTGGTCGCCTCTTCGTCGTCGGGGTCGGGGAGGCCGAGGGCGGCACGTTGCTGTGCGGCGCGGTAGTCGGCGCGGGTCTGGCGGAGAGCGCCGAGGGTGGTGGAGTAGCTGCGGGACTTGGTGGAGAAGTGGCCTCGGAAGCCGAGCATGTGGGCCCAGTCCCGTAACTTCCGCTCGGGGTAGAGCGGGTGGAGGTCGAGGCAGGCGGCGATGAGCCGGGCCGGGTGCTCGGGCACGTCGAGCAGGTCCAGGGCTTCCTTGTTACCGATCCGGCGATCCACGGTTCCCGTCGTTTCGGCGGCTTTGGTGGCGTACTTGGCGACGTAGGAGGCCACGGCCTGTTCGGTGATCTCGGCACCGTCCCCGAACGCGCGGATCGGGCGCACGTCGACCTGCTCGCCCCACCGCAGCGTGCGGGCCGGCTGGTCCCCGGCGGGGTCGACGTCGACCGCGACGCGGGCGGCGGCGGCGCGGATCGCGGCGTCGAGGAGGTCGCCGGTCGCCCAGTGCGGGGGCGGGGTGTCGGGGCCGTCCGGTCCGTCGAAGCGGATCACGGCGTGGAAGTGCACGGCGCCGCGCTTCTGGTACTCCGCGACCTTCCCGAACGAGACCCGAGACGCCTCTTTCGCTGCCTTTTGGGTGAGGCCGGCCATGCGGGCGATCTCTCGGCGGAGGTAGATCGTGAAGTAGCGCCACAGGTCGGAGGCGTGGTTGTTCCACAGCACAGCCCCCGCATAGTCGTAGCTGTCGGGGTTGAGCGGGGTGCCCAGCTCGGGTGCATCCTCACCGTGGCGGGTGCCGCAACGGCAGGGCCGGGTGCCGGGCCGGTTATGGACCGGCCCGAACGACGGGGCAGTGAGCGTGGCGAACACGCGCGGGTGATCCCGGATCGTTGTCGGAGTGCCCTTGTTGGGGTCTCCGACGAGGCCGGCGCGGATCAGGTGGTAGGTGTCGCCGGCGTAGGTCCAGGCGCAGGCCGGGCAGCGCGACGCACGCCGATTGCCGCACGCGATCCGGAGGACGCCGCCGGGTTCGGTGTCGGTGGAGTAGTGGTGCAGGACATGCCTGGTCGAGGCGTCGTGGGTGACGGTGGTCCCGGTGAGCCGGATGGGGTCGGTGCAGCCGCCGGTGCGGCGGATCTGGTCTTGGATGCGGTGGAAGCCCGGAGACCCGGCCAGCCTCAGCACGTCGGTGAGGGTGGCCGGGTCCAGGCCCGCCGGAGTGGCGGCGTCGATCACTTGCCGTCCTCCCGGTCGGTGTGGGCGTCGGTCCAGTCCTCGGCGCACACCTTGTGGACGGGCTTGCCCCGGTCGGAGCGCAGCGGGGTCGGCTTGTCGCACACGACGCAGGGCTTGTCGCCGGTCGGGTCGTAGTGCTCGGGCGAGCGCCAGTCGAGGAGCGCCATCGCGGTCACCTCCCCACGCGGGCGAAGCCGAGGGCGGGGGTGCGGTGGCCGGTGCCCTTGCAGGTCTGGCAGACCACGGTGAGCGTGGCGCGGGTGCCGTCGAGGTGGCGGGTGCCGGTGGTGATGGCGACGGAGGCGAAGCCGTCGCAGTCGCGGCAGACACGCGGGGCGGAGGTGTTCTCGGGCATGATGGGGCTTCCCTTTCGGGTCCGTTGGATCAGGAATGGGTGCAGGCGCCCGGAGCGGCGGAAGTTTGGCGACCGAGGCCGCTCCGGGGGCCGTTACTGGCTGCGGCGGTTGCGTCCACGCGGGATGGGCGGGATGGAGTCGTAGGACTCCTGGCCGGACCGGAAGTCGCTGAGGTCAGTGACGTCCTTGTCGGTGCCGATCTCGCGCATGATCCGGTTCATGGCCTTGGTGTCGCGGTGCCGGCGGGCGATGGCGTAGTCACGGCCCAGCTCGGTCATGCGCTCGTTGCGCGCGGGCTCAGGGGTGTCGTTCTTGCGGCTGAAGAGGCCCATGGAGTCCTTCTTTCTGAGGTCAGTGGTGGGTGTTGCGCCTGCTGTGGCCCTTGACCGCGTACATCGCGGTGTCGGCGGCGGAGAGTGCGTCGGTGAGGGTGGGGACCGGCAGGTCCGCGCGGTGGCAGCGGCCGACCGAGGCGGAGACCGGCAGCACCTCGCCGTTGTGGTGGACGGGACGGTCCATGGCGGCCCGCAGGGCGGTGAGGCCGCTGGTGTGGGTGGGGTCGGTGACGATGGCGACGAACTCGTCTCCGCCGATCCGGGCGGCGATGCCGTGGCGTCCGCACCAGTCGTTCAGCCGGCGGGCGGTCGCGGTGAGTACCGCGTCCCCGGCGGGGTGGCCGTGGCGGTCGTTGATGGCCTTGAAGTCGTCCAGGTCGACCAGGACCACGAGGGCGTTCGGGTGTCGGTCGAGGAGGCGTTCGGCGCGGGCGGTCCATCCGGCGCGGGTGTGCAGGCCGGTCAACGGGTCACGGCGGGCACCAGCCAGGCGGCGGGCGAGGACGCTGCCGTGCACGGCCCAGCCCAGGGCCGGTAATGCGGCAGCGACGGGCGCGAGGTCCATGCCAGTCACCGGCCCTTGCCGGAGTCGTTGAGCAGCGAACGCAGGACCACGGCGCAGATGGCCACACTCACGCCAGTGATGGCGACCGCCAGGAGCATGGAGACCAGCACGGTGCCGACGATCAGGGCCACGGCGGTGCCGCCGCCGACGAGCGCGAGGGTGCTGCCAGGGGTGAGCTGGATGGTCGGCCGGTTCGACACCGGGACCGGGGCCACCGGGGCCGAGGCGGTGGCGGCTGGCACGGTCGAGGACGCGGTGGGCGCCGGGGGCGGGGCGTGGTCGGTGGGCGGGTACTTGGGGGTGAGCATCAGTGGTTCCTCCTGTCAGGGGTTGCAGCGGTGGGTGCGAGCGGCGAGTTCGGCGGCGGAGCGGTCGGCGTAGTTGGTGGAGAAGCCGCAGCCGGGGGCGGAGCAGGCGGCGGTGTGCCGGTTGCGGCCCCGGCCGTCGTGGTAGGTGGCGACGGTGACCGGGCCGAAGCGGCGCACGTCACGGAACCGGCGGTACACACTCACGGGATCAACCTCCCTTTCCGGGTCAGGTGAGTTCGAGCTGTGCGGCGATGGCCTGGCAGGTCGGCCCGGGAAGCCCGAGCCGGGCGGTGAGCGCGGCGGCGCTGATCGGCTCACCCGTGGTCTTGCGGTGGGTGTCCGCGATGGAGCGGGCGTGCTCGACCAGGGCAACTGGAACCGTGGGCGGCTTGGCCGGCGCGGGGTCCAGCTCCGCAGGAGCCGTCACGGGGGCCGGGACTGGTGTGGTGTCGGCGCGGTGCAACTCGACTTCCGGCGCCGCCGGTTCCTGCTCCTGGCCGATGTCCTCGGGTGCAGCCGAGGGTGCGGGAGTGTGGACCAGCAGGGTGCCGCCGAGGAAGGCGAGGGCGGGCCAGCCGGCCACCAGGATGCGCAGCCAGGCGGGCACGTGATCGAGGTCGAGGAGTCCGGCGGTGGCGATGTTGGCGCCCAGGGAAGCGGTGAGCGCGATGGCGAACCAGGTCCACGAGGCCCCGTCCCGGCCGATCCGAAGCCGACGCCACGCGGCCACCAGCAGCAGGTCGACGGAGACGGGATAGGCCCAGGCTTTCCAGCCGGACTGACCGGCAGCGGCGGCCAGGTCATGCAGGTGGGCGAAGGACAGAGCCCCGGCGATCACGGCTTGGATCAGTACGGCGTCAGGGCGGCGGAGAGGGCGGTTCACGGTGATCACTCCCCGTCCGGTGCTTCGCCGGTGCCCAGGCAGGTCAGGCAGAAGGCGGCCTGCCGGTTCTCGGTGGCGCGGCCCTTACGGGCGCCGACGCGAACGGTCTCGGTGATCTCCCCATTACCGGAGCAGTCCGGGCAGGCGGCCGGCTTCGGCGGGGTCTTCTTGCGCGTGGCCATGACGTGCCCCCTCTCAGTCCGTGGCCGGGAACGGCTTGACCAGCGACGGACCCGAAACCGGAACGTCGGCGGGCACGTGCGGCCGGTAGGGGTAGAGGGCGGGGAGGTCAGGCACGAGATGCGCGAACTCCCGGCACACGGCCGCCGCTTCGACGCGAGTGGTATGAGGAGTGCGGATCTTCGCCCAGCCCCCGGTCGAGTCGGTGGCCACGGCGGTGCCGGGACGTTCGGCGGGGATGAGGGAGGCGGTCAGCACGGCGTCCGGGGCCACGTCCGCCAGACCCATTTCGGCGGTCTGCTTGTCATTGACACGGTGCACCACCCGGCCGGTGAGCTGGGCACGGAGCATGGTCGCGCCGCGTCCGAGTTCCGAGCCGAAGCGCTGCCCGCACACCTCCAGATAGATCCCGACCGCACGCGCCATCTGCGCCAGCCGGATCAGGGCGGTGACGATCCGCTCCCGGCGGTCCTCATCCTTCTTGGCGGAGATCAGGAACAGCTCCGCCACCTCGTCCACCAGGACGACCACGGGCACCGGACGTAAGCCGGCGGGCAGGTCCCACACGTCGGAGACGCCGTGCAGGCTCAGCAGGTCGAACCGGGATTCCATCTCGCCCACCAGGACATCCAGCAGGGAGGCGGAGTCGTCCGGGGTGGTCGCCAGCGCCGACAGCCGAGCCGCGTACGCGGAGTGCTCGACGCCGCGCTTGCAGTCGATCCCGACCAGGGCCACCGGCAGCTTGGCCAAGCCCTTGATCAGGTTGCGCTGATAGACCGACTTCCCGGAGTTGTTCGCGCCGAGGGTGAGCGCCATCGGGATCTGGCGGTAGTCCCGCAGGAACGCGGTCCCGTCTTCCCGCAGCGCCACCGGCACCGACAACCCCTCAGCACGAGCACCGCGCGGCATCCGGACCCGACGCAGCACGTCATAGCCGGTCATGCGGAGTTCGACGTGGCCGGGCTTGGTCTCCGTGACCGTCACCGAGTGCACACCCCAGGCGTGGCGGAGCCGTTCCGAGGCGGCCACCAGGTCGGCCGGTTCCAGGCCGGCGGGGAGGCGCAGGGTCACCCGCAGGCCGGTGGAGGTGCCGCGGACGTGGCGGACCTTCGGCGGGACCGGCTGAACTGCGGTGTGGGCGATGTTCCGCGCCAGGAAGGCCCGCAGGCGGGACGGCTGAACCGTCAGCCCGCACACGTCCATCGTGGAGCGGTAGGTGAAGGAGAACCGGCCCCAGGTGACCGGCAACCCGACCAGCGACCAGTAAACGCGCGGCGCGCGGACCTTGGCGTAGCCGAGACCGCCGGCCCCCGCTAACGCTCCCGTGGTCTCCAGGACCGTGGACAGGTCGGTCATGATCAGACCGCCGGGGTGATCGCCACGGCGCGGAACGAGATCCCGTGCCGCTTCTGGCCGTTGAACTCGTTCTCCCAGTCCCGCGCCTTCAGCCCCACGACCTTGACCGGGGTACCCGGCGCCAAGCCCTCCGGGCAGCCGGTCTCCGGGACGGTCACCTGGTAGAGGTTGCCCTCCCCCTCGTCCGAGACCAGCAGGCCCACGGTCGACATGTCCGCGCCGGTCTCCCGGTCCACGGCCCGCTCCCCGGTCTTCTTGTTCACCATCTTCGGTTCCGGCGCGGTCGCCACGAACACCACGGCGGACGAAAGGTCGATCTTGAACGACGGCATCAGGTACTCCCTGAAGAGGTGGAGGCAGCCCAAATAGGACTGTCAGCCGTTCACTGTCCTAGGACTGCGAGCTGCTAAGCAAGATAGTGCAGCGCAGTCCCGAGACTGTCAACAGTCCTGGGACTGTGTTTGACTAGTCCCTGATGAGAGGGGTTCTAGATGGCGCCGAAGTGGCGGGAGCTGGCCGACCGGCTGGCCGAGCAGATCAGGAGGGGTGACTACGCCCCCGGCCAGCAGTTGCCGCACATCAGGGAGCTGGTGGAAGCGGGCGAGGGCTCCAAATCCACCGTCCACAGCGCCTACAAGGCACTGGAGGCGGAAGGCTTGGTCACGTCATCACGAGGGCACGGAACGGTGGTGCGGCAGCAGGTCCCGCTGAAGCGTCTTGGCATCTTCCGCTACGACAAGGCCAAGTGGCGCGATGGCGACGAGGTGGCGTTCATCGCGGACCGGGTGGCCTCCGGTCGCGGGTATCGCCGCAACGAGCAGACGCAGACCGTCGCGCGGGTCCAGGCTTCTCCGGAGGTTGCGGCAGCGCTCGGCCTTGCAGAAGGCGCCGACGTGTACGCCCGCGCGCGACTGGTGAAGGAAGGCGACCAGCCAACCCACACGTTGACCAGCTATTACCGTCCCGAGCACGTCGAGGGCACGCGCTTGGTGGACCCTACGCCGGGTCCGGCCGGCCGGGGTGGCGGCTTCCGAGTGCTGTACGACGCCGGCTACGAGATCGACCACATGAAGGAAGAACTCTCGGCTCGTGCTGCCACACCGGAAGAGGCGAGACTGTTGCAACTACCTTCAGGTGAGCCCGTAGTGGAGTTGCATCGGACCACTTACACCGCCTCTGGCACAGTGGTGGAGTTCGCCATCGGAGTGCATGCGGCCTCCCGCTTCGCTTGGGAGTACGACTTCAAGGTGCCGGATTCGGCCAGGGACGAGGAAGCGCAGACGTGATCTCAGCACAGGACTGGGCCGACACACGGTGCCTTTGGGACTACCACCAGATGGGGCACTCTGCGCGGCCCTGTTCTGTTGCCGTGGGGTTGGGGAGCCATGATCTGGGAGTGGCTGACATTGCCGTTGATCTCTACAAGCGCGGTATGGCGCCCCTGCTCCTCTTCACCGGGGCCACCAGCCCGACGACTCGGGAAAGGATGCCCCGAGGCGAGGCTGTGCACTACCGGGAGCGGGCGTTGGAACTCGGCGTGCCCGGCTCCGCCATCCTCGTCGAGCCTCAGGCTCGCAACACCGGGGAGAACATCCACTTCTCGCGGGAGCTGCTGGAGAGGGAGGGAGTCGACGTGACGTCGGTCCTCTTGATCAGTAAGCCGTACGAGGAGAGGAGGGCGTACGCCACCGCGCGCAAACTTTGGCCCGAGGTGGAGATCATCAGTGCGTCCACCCCGATGACGCTGCAGGATTACGTCGACTCCATCGGCGACGCCCGCTTGGTGATCGACATGCTTGTGGGGGCACTTCAGCGGCTTCTGATCTACCCGGAGCAGGGCTTCATGATCAGTCAGCACGTCCCAGACAACGTTCTCCAGGCGTACGACCGCCTGTGTCAGCGAGGCTTCACCAGCCGGCTCCTCCGGAGCGACGCGACCTCTTCCTGACCACGCGAAATCACCTTGTCCCAGCCCGTTCCGAGCTGAGTTGTTACAGGTTTCTCTACCTCATCAAGCCCCGGCTGCGCTCCGCTCCGCCGGGCGCGCTTCCCGGCTCCGCTGCGGGCGCCGCTCCTGCCTTCGGCCCGCTCCGCCCGCGCTGCGCCGACGCGCGCCCACATGTGGAGAGGGCCGGAGGTCAAGAGTTTGATCACCGTATAGAGCGGCCCGCGGTCAAAGACGATGCCTCCGGCGGGGGATCGGCCGGCACCGGGATGAAGGTGGCGCCGTCGCCGGCTGCGGGCCCGTAGGCGGCGTGCGCGGGAGCTCCCATCCCGTCCACCGCCGACCCAGGCAGAGCCGAGCAGACGCGGCCCATGGCGTCCAGGTCGTTCGTACAG
The DNA here is from genome assembly GCF_040645115.1 of Streptomyces sp. NPDC046860. NCBI lineage: Bacteria > Bacillati > Actinomycetota > Actinomycetes > Kitasatosporales > Streptomycetaceae > Streptomyces > Streptomyces sp. NPDC046860. The sequence continues at coordinate 16,447 of NZ_JBEYXQ010000004.1, forward strand.
TGGCGCGCTCCACCTGGACGCCATGAACCACGCCCGCTCCACGGTGTGTGGGTCGACGGCGGACGGGATGGGAGCTGGGTGAGTGGTGGGTTGAGGTTGCGGAAGCACGTGGAGGCCAACCCAGTGGATGACCTCCAGCGCGCCCGCATGCCGTCAGACGCCGATACGGTTCTCCTTGCGCCTACCCTTGTCCCACTCGGTCACGATGAGCGTGTAGCAGGTACTGATCCTGGACCCCGTGCCGCTGTGTCGCGTGCCACCGGCGGAAGCCAGAGCCGTGATGTTGGCGCGCCAACGGAAAGCCGGGTCCTTCTTGCCGATCTTCTCGGCAAGCACCTTGTCGTCAACGTCATCTCCGTGACGTCCAAGGAACATACCGATGCCCCCGAGCAGCATCCCGTCCCAAGTCTCCTTGGTCCGACCCCAGGCTTCCTCTGCGACCTTGAGAGTTCGCTCAAGCGTCTCCGGGCCATACAAATCAGTGATCCGCAGCACACCGGCAACCGCACCGACCATGTTCGTTCCGGTCGAGCCCATCGCCAGATTCCGCTTGCGCAGGGCCGACTCAGTGTCGACGAAGAGCGGCAGGCCGGCGGTGAGGCCAATCTTGTACTCGTCCAGCGGGGTGGGCTTGCTCGATTCCCGATTCTTGATCAAGAACAGGACAGCCTCTTCCTGCTGGTCAAGGCCATGATGGACCTCAGCGACAAGCTCAGGGATGTCCGTCAGTTTGCACACGTGCCAGCGGTGCATGCCGTCTACGATGAAGCGATCTCCATTGGACCGCTGCGAGACAACGATGGTGCCGAGAGCCTCGGGAACCAGGTTGTTCGCCATGCTCCTCGCCCTGGCCTCGTTCAGAGTGCGCTGGGCCTTCTCGTCGATCTGCAGCTCCTCGACGGGGATCTTCACTCCGTGATCCACACGGTGCTTACGGAGCTCGTACGCATACTTTTTGGGCATGACTGTGCCTCTCAACGTCGCGCTCAGGAGGATGGCTTATTGCCGAAGGGGGGATGCGACGTGATCGGCCACAGTACACGAACGGCGTAGCGAGCGACCGGCTCGCCCAAGCCAGGATCAAGGGGCGACCGTGCCCCCAGGTGCCCGATCAGGCGGCACGACACGGGGAACCACGGTAAAGCTCGGTGAGCGGCTCACCATGGCGCAGGTCAGCGCCTTGTCAGGTCCGGACCCAGACGCATACGCGATCTTCCAAACTGGCTCTCCGGGCCGCGCGGTGGCGCTTGACTGGGCAATGGAGATTCCAACCCAAAGCCGCTCCGCCGACCTCACGGACGCAACCGACGCTCGATCTGATCGAGACGATCAACAGCCCTTCGAATCGCGTCCATAGCTTCCTGGGCTGCCTGATTCTGGTGGTCGATGATGGTTCGATCACGCTCGTCACAAGGCCTGTTCAGGTTCGAGCCCAGCGCGAAGGCCAAATGGTACTTGAGGCCCGCTTCCCGGACTGCTGAAGCAAGAACCGGATCTTTCAGCCGACCTGCGTAGCGAGGCATATCAATCACGGCCATTACGGCAGCATCATTCTCAACCAGGTCCAAGGAAGGGCTTCCGTTGACGGGCCGCGACGCAATCGGCAGCACGTGGCTGTATGCCGTGTCTAGCAACTGTCGCAGGCCATCGACGTCACGTGGAGCGTGCCGCCGTCGCCAGCCCGCCCCAGCCTGAATCCCCAACGCCACCATGCCGGCGCCAGCACCGATCCCTTGAAGAGGGGCCCACGTATCAACCACGCAGCCACAGTATGAAGTCCCCGCCGCGCCCGCTATGGGTTTCGAAATAGAGGTCGATAGCTGATGGCGTGCGGGCCATGGCGGGGCAGTCCGAGGGCGGACAACAACGACCAACGCCGACAACCGCCGATAGCTAAGTCGCAGGTCGCAGCGTTGATGGTCAAAAGATTGTCCTGATCGGACGTCCCCGCGGCTAGCCGTCCGCGTACGGGTCGATATGGTGGGAGAAGCGGAGGGGCGCCGCGTGAGCGACACCCCTCCTGTTTGGACTTCAAGAGGTCACTTCTTGCCGGAACGCCTCTTCGGAGCCTCTACCACCGTGGTACGCGGGTGAGCCTTCGCATAGCTCTTGGTCACGTACCGGCCGGTTACGGCGCTCCGGGCCTTGCTCCCGGAGCTGCCACCGCTTCCCTTCCTGGCCATCATTCACCTCCTTCGCATCAGGGCCATGACGGTCAACTCCGATTGTATGAGGGCCCACTGACAACAGTGGGGTCGAAACGGTCAGCGCAGACAGCTGAGTTGATTCGCAGCGTCCAGGCGGCCAAGCCCAGCAACAAGAGATCACCCGTGTCGGCGTGCCAGAACCGTGCCGGGTCAGGCAGGAAGCCATGGGGAATAGCGGTGACCCGGCCGCCACTGAGGCAGGTTCCGTCGCCGCTCCGCCGCAGGTCAGCCCACCGATCGGCCGTTAGAGACCCAAGCTTCCCCGGCTGAGAACTTGAGCAACGTCGTTTCACCGACGCTCGCTCCTAGCACACGTCGCCCCAACGGTGCCGAGAACACACCGAAATTCCCTCGAAGGAAGTAGGCCGGAAGACGCGACCGGCATCTAGCCACTAAGAAGTGTTCATCTCGCTTAGCACCTCTTAGGAGGAGGCATGTCATTCGCTGACCGAGTGCAAGCACTTCGGCTCCGCAAGCTCAAGATCCTGGACGACCACAACAAGAGGATTCAAAAACTGCAGCGTGCCCTCAACTCTGAGCTCTCGAACATCGATCGAGAGATCAGTCAGCTGGGAGACGCCAGCGCGAGGCTTCCCTGTCTCGTGCGCCTGACGCCTGGACCCGAGTTGACGGTGTACCACTCGGCTGATGCTCCCTGCGGACGAGTGCACCACCGGCAAAACTTCCAGGTCATGCCGGAGATCGATGCCATGGACGCGTCTCCGTACGCCTACCTGGAACGATGCTCGGCGTGCGGCTGGAGTCGAGCCGCCAAGATCCACGGCAACCATTTGATCGGAGAAGTGTAAGTAGTGGTGAGGGAAGCCGACGCCGGTAGTTACCTGTACTGGTCAGAGCGCCGCGTCGACGAGATTGCATCCGACAACGGCGTCACCTGGGACAGCCAGCTGAGCTGGACCCTCAAGGCTGCCCCGCAGGGCGTCGGGGCGGAGGTTGGAAACCGAGAGCGGGTGGGTCTGACCCGCCGGGAGAAGGCGCGCAAGATCGAAAAAATGATTGGCGATCAGGCTGTTTCCGCTTTTAGTGCCCCGCCTCCCGCTCGCTTCGCCAAAGGCGTCGGTCAGGTTCACATCGCGCGGTTCATTGGCGGGCCGGAGCGAGATAAGGGCGCAGTGCTCCATATCAAAACAAGCAGTATTGAAGGCCGACAAGTCGATCTAGTCCTCTTCGGTAGCCTGGACAGCTTCCCTGGCCACCCCTTTCGGCCTTCAGACGCCCCGGAGGCCGGCTGGTTCTCCTCTGCTTGGTATGCCATTGCGGAGCTGCTGGAGAGTCGTGGTACTCGGAACACGTCACAGTGGGACGATCCTGAATCACTTTCCGTTGAGGCGCTGCACATCGCCCTGAACCAAGGAAGTGACCATCCTGGGACCGATCACGAAGAACCTTGGACCCGTGGGCTCACGCTTGCTCACGCTCACGACTGTGAGTGGTTCGCTCAGATCTACACCGATGTCGAGTTGACTCGGACTCGTTGGGACTTCCACGACAACAGAGGGGGCGCAGACCGCATTTTGATCGGCGCCCCTGTGTGGGTGCGGACGGCAAGCCCAGACTCAGTGACCCGGTACGCAGAGCTACGACGCGCGGCGGGCAGCCGGCCCCGCAGGCTGCTGTCTCTACGTGGAAACCGTCGTCGCGGCACCAGCTGACCGTCTCAGTTTCCGTCTCATCCAGCGCCGTTCACGGCCGTTAAGACAAGACCCTAGGTGGTAGCCGCTCCCGTGACCTCCGCCCATGAACGCAGGTGAACGGACCCGTCCCAGGCGTCCAAGGCCACCAACAGAGTTGAGGGGCGAGGTGGTTGGCTGCCTACTCGGGTATGGGGCGTCCGCGTTCGTCTCGGGTTCTTCTGGTCGCATCTTGGGCTAGGCCGGCGATACCGAAGATTCCGGTCAACGCGCCGGGAACGGTGAGCCACCAGTACCACCCACCGTTGAGGAAGCTGGCGGCTACGAGACCCAAGGCAATGAGGATGAAGACGATCGCCAGAGCGATGCCGAGAGGATCGCGGCGCTTCTGGTCCTCTACTTCGATCATCTGCTTGATCGCGTCCTCAACGTGCCCCCGCAGGACGGGGACCGCCGGGCTGTCTTCAGGCAGTAGGCTCAACAGTTCGAGATCCGCCTTTATCCGTTCGCGGCCGTCTGGCTCCCTGCGCCGGCGCTCGAGCATGACGCCGCCGACGCCCACCACGGATACAGCCACAGATGCGAGAGGTCCCCAGTCCATCCAAGAACGCTAGCCAAAGTGTCATGTGATGGGAAGAAGATCCTTTGACTTCCTGCCAGCGCCGTGGAAGCAGAGCGTCCGGTGGGCTTCGGAGGGCCAGCGACCTGACATCCACCCTCGACATCAACGTCCACGGACAGGGGCAGACAGTGACCGCTCGGTACGACTATCGTCACAGGTCAGTGACGTGCCTCACCTGCGGCTCTGTCGTCGTTATGAGAATGGGATGATGTCGTTTATGAAGGGACGAGTCCTTGTCGTCGACGACGACACCGCACTGGCCGAGATGCTCGGCATCGTGCTGCGTGGTGAAGGTTTTGAGCCGTCTTTCGTAGCCGACGGGGACAAGGCGCTGGCCGCTTTCCGCGAGTCCAAGCCCGATCTGGTGCTGCTGGACCTGATGCTGCCCGGCCGGGACGGCATCGAGGTGTGCCGCCTGATCAGGGCGGAGTCCGGCGTGCCGATCGTGATGCTCACCGCCAAGAGCGACACCGTGGACGTCGTCGTGGGCCTGGAGTCGGGCGCCGACGACTACATCGTGAAGCCGTTCAAGCCGAAGGAGCTGGTCGCCCGCATACGGGCGCGGCTGCGGAGGTCGGAGGAGCCGGCGCCGGAGCAGCTCACCATCGGTGACCTGGTGATCGACGTGGCCGGGCACTCCGTGAAGCGGAACGGCCAGTCGATCGCGCTCACCCCGCTGGAGTTCGACCTGCTGGTCGCGCTCGCGCGCAAGCCGTGGCAGGTGTTCACCCGCGAGGTGCTGCTCGAACAGGTCTGGGGCTACCGGCACGCCGCCGACACCCGGCTGGTCAACGTGCATGTGCAGCGGCTGCGTTCCAAGGTCGAGAAGGACCCGGAGCGGCCCGAGATCGTGGTGACCGTCCGGGGTGTCGGCTACAAGGCCGGACCGAGCTGACGTGTCCGGGGACAGCGCCGCTTCGGCTCCCGGCCGGCCCGGCGCCGGTCCGGGACGCGCGTCCGGCCACGGCGCGGACAGCCCGCGCCGGGGCCGCCTCTTCACCGCCGCCCTCCTGAGGGGCGGCGTCCAGGGCAGCCCGGTGGTCCGGCTGCTCGTCCGCTGGGTGCGCCGTCCGCTGCTGCCCGTCATGAGGCTGTGGCGGCGCAACATCCAGCTGAGGGTCGTCGCCACCACCCTGCTGATGTCGCTCGGCGTGGTCCTGCTGCTCGGCTTCGTCGTCATCGGCCAGGTCCGCAACGGACTGCTGGACGCCAAGGTGAAGGCGTCGCAGAGCCAGGCCACCGGCGGGTTCGCCGTGGCCAGGCAGAGCGCCGACGAGACCGCGGCCGCCACCCACGGCACCACGGGCGGCAACGGCACCGACGGACAGCAGTCCCAGAACGTCATCCAGTGGATGAGCGACCTCGTGGAGTCGCTCTCCAGCGGCGGCTCGGGCGCCTTCGACGTGGTCACCCTGCCCGTCGGCGACGACAGCGGCGGTGGCCGCAGCCCGCGCGGCTCCGGGTACGTCAGCCCGGCCGAGAGCGTGCCCGCCCCCCTCCGGGACCGGGTCAACAGCAGCACCAGCACCGCCGCCGCGCAGAGCTACACCCGCATCGTCTACAGCAACCGCAAGGAATCCCAGCCCGCGCTGGTCATCGGCAAGCAGGTCAACGACCCCAACGGGCACCCCTACGAGCTGTACTACCTCTTCCCGCTCACGCAGGAGGAGAAGTCGCTGAGCCTGGTCAAGGGCACCCTGGCGACCGCCGGACTCTTCGTCGTCGTACTCCTCGGGGCCATCGCCTGGCTCGTGGTGCGGCAGGTCGTCACACCGGTGCGGATGGCGGCCGGGATCGCCGAGCGGCTGTCCGCCGGGCGGCTCCAGGAGCGGATGAAGGTCACCGGCGAGGACGACATCGCGCGTCTCGGCGAGGCCTTCAACAAGATGGCGCAGAACCTCCAGCTCAAGATCCAGCAGCTCGAGGACCTGTCGCGGATGCAGCGGCGGTTCGTCTCCGACGTCTCGCACGAGCTGCGCACCCCGCTGACCACCGTGCGGATGGCCGCCGACGTCATCCACGAGGCCCGCGAGGACTTCGACCCGATGACCGCGCGGTCCGCCGAACTCCTCGCCGACCAGCTCGACCGGTTCGAGTCGCTGCTCGCCGACCTGCTGGAGATCAGCCGGTTCGACGCGGGCGCGGCCGCGCTGGAGGCCGAGCCGATCGACCTCAGGGAGGTCGTGCGGCGGGTCGTCGGCGGTGCCATGCCGCTCGCCGAGCGCAAGGGCAGCCGTATCCGCGTGGTCGGCGACCTGCAGCCGGTCGTCGCCGAGGCGGACGCGCGGCGGGTGGAGCGGGTGCTGCGCAACCTCGTCGTCAACGCCGTCGAGCACGGCGACGGCAAGGACGTGGTGGTCAAGCTCGCCAGCGCGGGCGGCGCCGTCGCCGTCGCCGTGCGGGACTACGGTGTCGGGCTCAAGCCCGGCGAGGCCACCCGCGTCTTCAGCCGCTTCTGGCGGGCCGACCCGGCACGCGCGCGTACCACCGGCGGCACCGGTCTCGGCCTGTCGATCGCGCTGGAGGACGCCCGGCTGCACGGCGGCTGGCTCCAGGCGTGGGGCGAGCCGGGCGGCGGCTCGCAGTTCCGGCTGACGCTGCCGCGTACCGCCGACGAACCGCTGCGGGGCTCGCCGATACCGCTGGAGCCCAAGGACTCGCGCCGCAACCGGGGCCTGGACGACGGCGGCACTCCGCGCGGGGGAGCGGAGAAGCTGGCGACGGTCCCGATGCAGCCGAACGGCGGCAACGGGTCGGCGCTCCCGCCGCGCCAGGGCACCGCCACGCCCGCGGTCGACCCGACGGCGCTGCCCGGCAGCGGCAACGGCGCGCGGGTCGTGCCCCGGCCCGCCGGAGGCGGACGGCGCCCGGACGACAGGACCGGCACCCAGGTGCCCGACCCGCGGCCGGCGGGGCAGCCGGAACCGGCGGGACACCCGGCCGGGCAGGACTCGACCGAGGCAGGGGAGGCTTTCCGTGGTCGCTGACCGCGAGGGGGGCGCCCGGCGCACGCCGGGGCGCGCGGTGACATACGCGGTCTGCGGGGCCGTACTGCTCGGCGGGTGCGCCTCGATGCCCGACAGCGGGGACCTGCGCAACGTGGAGTCCACGCCCCGCCAGGACACCGGGGTACGGGTGTTCGCCGTGCCGCCGGCCGAGAACGCCTCGGCCAACGAGATCATGCAGGGCTTCCTGGAGGCTCTGACCAGCGACGATCCGCACTACGACACGGCGCGCAAGTACCTCACCGTCCAGGCGGCGCGCGCCTGGCGGCCGGAGCGGTCGGCCACCGTGCTCGCGGACGGGCCCGGCATCATGGCCGAGACCCCGCCGACCGGCCGGGAGCCGAACACCGGCCGCACCTATGTCCTGGCGGGCAGCAGGGTGGCCACGGTGGACGAGCAGCAGGCCTACGCGCCGGCGCAGGGCGACTACCGGGCCAAGGTGCATCTGGCGCAGGACGCCAAGAGCGGGCAGTGGCGCATCGACGCGCCGCCCGAGGGCGTCGTGATGGGCAAGTCGGACTTCCAGCGCAACTACACGTCCGTCGACAAGTACTACTTCGCCAGCCACACCAGGGTGGGCACGACGAGCGACCCTGTGGCGGTCGCCGACCCGGTGTTCGTGCGCAGCAAGGTCGACCCGATGACCCAGCTCGTGCGGTCGCTGCTGAGCGGGCCCACCCACTGGCTCGAACCGGTGGTCAGGTCCAGCTTCCCGACCGGTACGGCGCTGAAGAACGGCACGACCGGCCTCACCCCCGACGACGAGAACCGGCTCACGGTGCCGCTGAACGCCGGGGCGGCCCGCGTCGGTCCGGCCCGGTGCACGGAGATGGCCACCCAGCTGCTGTTCACGCTGCGGAACCTGGCGCCGACCCTGGAGTCGGTCGAGCTGCGCGGACCTGGTGGCGACCGGCTGTGCGAGCTGAGCGAGAGCCGCGCGGACACCGTCGCCTGGCGTGCCTCGGCCCAGAGCCCGGACAACCTCTACTTCCTGGACGGCAAGCACCGGCTGGTACGGCTCCCCGCTACGGGCGCGGCCACCGGCGCCACCACGGTGCCGGGCGTGCTCGGCACCGGTGCCCGGCAGTTCAGGTCGGTCGCCGTCGCGCGGGACGAGCACGCCGCGGCCGGGGTGAGCGCGGACGGCAGGTCGCTGTACGTGGCCCCGCTCGCCGCGACCGCCCCGCTGGAGCCGCCCGTGCTGACCAGCCAGGGCCCCGGCGAGGAGACCCGGCTGACCCGGCCCGCCTGGGACGCCCGGGGCGACCTGTGGGTGGCCGACCTGAACCCGGCCCGGACCCGGCTGTACGTCGTCCCGCAGGGCACCGGCAAGCCGGTCACGGTGACGCTGCCCGACCTGCCCGGCCCGGTCAGGGACGTGCGGGTGGCCGCCGACGGGGCGCGGGTCGCGCTGGTCGTGGAGGGCGAGGGCGGCAAGCAGTCGTTGCTCATCGGCAGGATCGAGGGCGGCGACGACATGGGCGACGGCAGCGGGGACACCCCGGCCGAGCCGCCCGCCCTCGTCGATCCGCGTCCGGCCGCGCCCGACATGGAGCTGGTCACCGCGATGTCCTGGGCCGGTGACAGCCGCCTCGTCGTGGTGGGCCGCGAGCAGGGCGGGGTGCACCAGATGCGCTATGTGCAGGTGGACGGCTCCACGCTGGAGGGCCCGGCACCGGCCGCGCTCTCCCGGGTGAAGGCGATCGCCGCCGCCGAGGACGAGCGGGTGCCGCTCGTGGCCTGCTCGGAGGACGGAATCGTCCGGCTGCCCTCGGGTGCGCAGTGGCAGAAGGTGGACAAGGACGGTACGGCGCCGGTCTATCCGGGATAGGCCGTGTCCGCGCACACTGCGCGGGGCTGACTGGTACGAGTCGGGGCCGGCCGGTGTGAGCTGCGGTTTTCCTACGGCTTCCCCGCAGTGGTCACTCTCGCGGGTGAGCGGTGCCGGACGTCGGCCGGGGTTGTCCACAGGGCCTTTGTCCACAGGGGTGGCCGGGCCGCTCGCGCCTCGGCACAGTGAGGGACATGCGGGAATGGTGGCAGGACCTCACCGACCTCGCGCTGCCGACGGAATGCGGTGGCTGCGGGGCACCCCCGGCCGTGCTGTGCGCACGGTGCCGGGCGTTGCTGGAGCGCGCGGCGCCACGCCGGGTGCGACCGGTGCCCGAGCCGCCGGGACTTCCCGAGGTGCACGCCGTCGCTCCCTACGCGCGAGAGGTACGGGCACTGCTCCTCGCGCACAAGGAGCGGGGTGCGCTGGCACTCACCGGGGCGCTCGGCGCGGCCCTCGCCGGAGCCGTGCGCACCGGGCTCGGACCGGGACCTGACCGGTGCGCGGCCCGGTCGCGGCCCGGGCCGGTGATCCTCGTGCCCATACCCTCCGCCCGCCGGGCCGTGCGGCGGCGGGGACACGACCCGGTGCGGCGGATGGCACTCGCGGCGGCCGCGGGGCTGCGGCGGACCGGTACCCCGGCACAAGTGGCCGCCGTGCTGCGGCAGCACCGGCCGGTGGCGGACCAGGCGGGGCTGGATGCGCGGCGGCGCCGGGAGAACCTCGCCGGCGCGCTGGAGGTGAGGGCGGGCGGCGCGCGTCTGCTCGCCGGCGGCCGGGTCGTGCTCGTCGACGACCTCGTCACCACCGGCGCGAGCCTGGCCGAGGCGGCGCGCGCCCTGCGCGCCGCAACCGGAACACGCCATGAGGCGCGGGGGGCTGTGTATCGCGCCGCAACTCGGGAAGGTAGGGAGGAACGACGGATCGGGCCGCGATCACAGAGAGGAAAGTCGGTGCCTGGGGCACCGGAAAAGGGGCCGGTGAAGATGATCGGAGAAGCCGTCGGGGCCGCGGTGATCGCCGCCCCCCGCGATTCCTTCGAATAAACAGGGAACCGGCCGAGAACTTGCGTCGTTGCAGGTAGCGAGAGGGGTAATTCACCTGAACGGAGGTACGCCTCAGTAGAGGGTGACGACATCCGTCCGGGCGAGATATGTTCGGTTGTGAGGAAAGGCCCAGGCCACACCTCTCGTATCCGATTGCCGCGTCGTGGGTTTTCCGTAAACACCCGCGCGACGGGGATGGAGATCTCGCCCATGGGGGAGGAGGAGGTGGAAGTCACCGAGTCCGAGGTTCCGGGACTCACCGGGACCTGGTGCGAAAGGGAGACGCTCCGCCGTCGGCGTGAGCGATCCGGGAACGGAGTTCTGCGTGGACATCGTCGTCAAGGGCCGCAAGACCGAAGTACCTGAGCGGTTCCGCAAGCACGTGGCCGAGAAGCTGAAGCTGGAGAAGATCCAGAGGCTCGACGGCAAGGTGATCAGCCTCGACGTCGAGGTGTCCAAGGAGCCCAACCCCCGACAGGCCGACCGCTGTGACCGAGTGGAGATCACGCTCCACTCCCGCGGTCCGGTGATCCGGGCGGAGGCATCGGCCAGCGACCCGTACGCGGCCCTCGACATGGCCGCGGAGAAGCTGGACGCACGGCTGCGCAAGCAGCACGACAAGCGGGTCGTGCGCCGGGGCGCACGACGCACCCCGGCCGCGGAAGTCCCCGACGTCGTCCCCGGTGTGGCGACGCTCTTCCCCGACGGTGAGCCCGTCCCCACCGCCGAGTCCGACGGAGTGCCCACCAAGAAGATCGGCTCGCTGGAGATCAAGGGCGACGGCCCGCTGATCGTCCGCGAGAAGACCCACGTCGCCTCCCCGATGAGCCTCGACCAGGCCCTCTACGAGATGGAACTGGTCGGCCACGACTTCTACTTGTTCGTCGACTCCGAGACCAAGGAGCCGAGCGTCGTCTACCGGCGACACGCCTACGACTACGGCGTCATCCATCTGAACACCGACCCGATGGTGGCTCAGGCCCAGCCGCCCGCGGCAGGTGACACGCTGGGCGGCTGACCTGCCCGGCGGAAGCGGAGCAGGTGCCCCTGGGGCGTGTGTGCGCCCCCAGGGGCACCGGTGTGCGACCACTCCGCCCCCTGTGCGTCACCGTTCGGGCGCCGGAGCATGAAATCATGACCGCACCGGCCCAACCGGTGGGCCGCTGCCTTGGGTTGGCGATGGCACGGGATCACGGGCCACGGCCTTCAGGGGGAGGAACGATGGCGGACACCTTCGGACCGATGCGCGGCGTGGGAGCCGACGACGGCGCCATCGGCATGGAGCCGGACCCGGACTCGCCACGCGACGAACCGATCCGGGTGCTGGTGGTCGACGACCACGCGCTCTTCCGTCGCGGCCTGGAGATCGTGCTCGCGGCCGAGGAGGACATCCAGGTCGTCGGCGAGGCGGGCGACGGCGCCGAGGCGGTGGACAAGGCGGCCGATCTGCTGCCCGACATCGTGCTGATGGACGTGCGGATGCCGAGACGGGGCGGGATCGAGGCGTGCACCTCCATCAAGGAGGTCGCCCCCAGCGCGAAGATCATCATGCTGACGATCAGCGACGAGGAGGCCGACCTCTACGACGCCATCAAGGCGGGCGCGACCGGTTACCTCCTCAAGGAGATCTCCACGGACGAGGTGGCCACCGCCATCCGCGCCGTCGCGGACGGGCAGTCGCAGATCAGCCCCTCCATGGCGTCCAAGCTGCTCACCGAGTTCAAGTCGATGATCCAGCGCACCGACGAGCGGCGGCTGGTGCCCGCGCCCCGGCTGACCGACCGGGAGCTGGAGGTGCTCAAGCTCGTCGCCACCGGCATGAACAACCGGGACATCGCCAAGGAGTTGTTCATCTCCGAGAACACCGTGAAGAACCACGTGCGCAACATCCTGGAGAAGCTGCAGCTGCACTCCCGCATGGAGGCGGTCGTCTACGCCATGCGGGAGAAGATCCTGGAGATCCGCTGACGGCGCGGGCCTAGGCGAGCGCGCGGGACAGCTCCAGTGTGAGCGGCGTGCGGAGTGCGGGGGCGTCGACCCGCTCCACGCGGACGTCCGTGCAGCCCACCCAGGAGGCGGCCTCCACCAGCGCGGCGGCCACGCCCGGCACCGCCTTCGGGCCGTCCAGCGTGACCTGCCGGGCCACCAGCGTGTGCCCCTCGCGCGCCGGGTCGACCCGGCCGATCAGCCGGCCGCCGGAGAGCACCGGCATGGCGAAGTAGCCGTACACGCGCTTCGGCTTGGGCACGTACGCCTCCAGGCGGTGGGTGAAGCCGAAGATCCGCTCCGTGCGCGCCCGTTCCCAGATCAGCGAGTCGAACGGGGAGAGCAGCGTGGTGCGGTGCCGTCCGCGCGGGGGCGCCGCCAGCGCGGCCGGGTCGGCCCAGGCGGGCTTGGCCCAGCCCTCGACCTCCACCGGCACCAGCCCCGAGTCGGCGATCACCGCGTCGACCTGCTCGCCCTTGAGGCGGTGGTAGTCCGCGATGTCCGCGCGGGTGCCCACGCCCAGCGCCTCGCCGGCCAGCCGGACCAGCCGGCGCAGGCACTCGGCGTCGTCCAGGTCGTCGTGCAGCAGTTCCGCCGGGATCGCGCGCTCGGCGAGGTCGTACACCCGCTTCCAGCTCCGGCGCTCCACGCAGACCACCTCGCCGTACATCAGCGCGCGTTCCACGGCGACCTTGGTGCCGGACCAGTCCCACCAGTCGCTGGTCCGCTTCGCGCCGCCCAACTCGGTCGCGGTGAGCGGCCCTTCGGTGCGCAGCTGCTTGATCACCTGGTCGTAGGCGCCGTCGGGGAGCTGGTGGTTCCAGTGCGGGCGGTCGCGGTAGGCGCGGCGGCGGAACGCGAAGTGCGGCCACTCCTCGACGGGCAGGACGCACGCGGCGTGCGACCAGTACTCGAAGGCGTGGGGCGCGCCGGAGTCCGGCGTGGACCAGTACGCCGACTCCACGGACCTGCGGCCGACCGCGCCCAGACGCGCGTACGGGATCAGCTCGTGGGACCGGGCCAGCACCGAGATGGTGTCGAGCTGGACCGCGCCGAGCGCCCGGAGCACCCCACGCGCGCCGGAGCGCCGGTCGGGCGCTCCGAGGAAGCCCTGGGCCCGCAGGGCGATGCGGCGGGCGTCGTCCGCGGTGAGGGTGAGAGCGGGGCGCGGCAGGGTCGTCATGACGGCGACGATAGGGGGTACCACTGACAGTCCGCGCCGACCTGCGCCTTCGTCTTCGAGGGCCGGGGACGAGCGGGCGGACGCGGCGGCGGGGGCCCGGACCGGGGCCTCGACCGGGGCCTGGGCCGGGGCCCGGCGGCGGCCGTGTCCCGGGCCGCGGTTTCGCCCCGCGTGAGCGAGGTGTCACCGTTGGCTCATCCTTCGCGCAAATCCTCGGCGTGGCGCGGCACCATCCGGGCTTCCGGGACGTTGTCCGTAGTGGAGGGACCGCTGCGCCTCCGGGCCTCCCGGCGCGGCGGGGTCCTCGCATACGATGGCCGTTGCTCAATCAAGTCACATGGAAACCGACCGTCCCAGGCCCGACCGGCAAGGAGACCACCCCCCGTGTCCGTCCTCTCGAAGATCATGCGTGCAGGCGAAGGCAAGATCCTGCGCAAGCTGCACCGCATCGCGGACCAGGTCAACTCCATCGAAGAGGACTTCGTCGACCTCTCCGACGCCGAGCTGCGGGCCCTCACCGAGGAGTACAAGCAGCGGTACGCGGACGGTGAGAGCCTGGACGACCTGCTCCCCGAGGCGTTCGCCACCGTCCGTGAGGCCGCCAAGCGCGTCCTCGGCCAGCGTCACTACGACGTGCAGATCATGGGCGGCGCCGCGCTCCACCTCGGCTACGTCGCCGAGATGAAGACCGGTGAGGGCAAGACCCTCGTCGGCACCCTGCCCGCGTATCTGAACGCCCTCTCCGGTGAAGGCGTCCACCTGATCACGGTGAACGACTACCTGGCCGAGCGCGACTCCGAGATGATGGGCCGCGTCCACCGGTTCCTCGGGCTGGAAGTCGGCTGCATCCTGGCCAACATGACGCCGGCCGAGCGCCGCGAGCAGTACGCGTGCGACATCACCTACGGCACGAACAACGAGTTCGGCTTCGACTACCTCCGCGACAACATGGCGTGGGCGGCGGACGAGCTGGTGCAGCGCGGCCACAACTTCGCCATCGTCGACGAGGTGGACTCCATCCTCGTGGACGAGGCCCGTACGCCGTTGATCATCTCCGGCCCCGCCGACCAGGCCACGAAGTGGTACGGCGACTTCGCCAAGCTGGTCGTCCGCCTCAAGAGGGGCGAGCCCGGCAACCCCCTCAAGGGCATCGAGGAGACCGGCGACTACGAGGTCGACGAGAAGAAGCGCACCGTCGCCATCCACGAGACCGGTGTCGCCAAGGTCGAGGACTGGCTGGGCATCGAGAACCTCTACGAGTCGGTGAACACCCCGCTCGTCGGTTACCTGAACAACGCCATCAAGGCGAAGGAGTTGTTCAAGAAGGACAAGGACTACGTCGTCATGGACGGCGAAGTCATGATCGTCGACGAGCACACCGGCCGTATCCTCGCCGGCCGCCGTTACAACGAGGGCATGCACCAGGCGATCGAGGCGAAGGAAGGGGTGGACATCAAGGACGAGAACCAGACGCTCGCCACGATCACCCTCCAGAACTTCTTCCGCCTCTACAAGCGTCACGACCACGGCGGCAAGGAAGTGCCGGGCCTGTCCGGCATGACCGGTACGGCGATGACCGAGGCGGCCGAGTTCCACCAGATCTACAAGCTCGGCGTCGTCCCGATCCCGACCAACCGGCCGATGGTCCGCAAGGACCAGTCGGACCTGATCTACCGCACCGAGGTCGCCAAGTTCGAGGCCGTCGTCGACGACATCGCCGAGAAGCACGAGAAGGGCCAGCCGATCCTGGTCGGCACCACCTCGGTGGAGAAGTCGGAGTACCTCTCCCAGCAGCTCAGCAAGCGCGGCATCCAGCACGAGGTGCTCAACGCCAAGCACCACGAGCGTGAGGCGTCGATCGTCGCCCAGGCGGGCCGCAAGGGCGCCGTGACCGTGGCCACCAACATGGCCGGCCGCGGTACGGACATCAAGCTCGGCGGCAACCCCGAGGACCTCGCCGAGGCGGAGCTGCGCCAGCACGGCCTGGACCCCGAGGAGCACATCGAGGAGTGGGCGGGCGCGCTGCCCGCCGCCCTGGCCCGTGCCGAGCAGGCGGTCAAGGCGGAGAAGGAGGAGGTCGAACTCAGCGGCGGCCTCTACGTCCTGGGCACCGAGCGGCACGAGTCGCGCCGGATCGACAACCAGCTGCGCGGCCGTTCCGGCCGTCAGGGCGACCCCGGCGAGTCCCGGTTCTACCTCTCCCTCGGTGACGACCTGATGCGCCTGTTCAAGGCCCAGATGGTCGAGCGCGTGATGGCGATGGCCAACGTCCCCGACGACGTGCCGATCGAGAACAAGATGGTCACCCGCGCCATCGCCTCGGCGCAGTCGCAGGTGGAGACGCAGAACTTCGAGACGCGCAAGAACGTCCTGAAGTACGACGAGGTGCTCAACCGTCAGCGCGAGGTCATCTACGGCGAGCGCCGCCGCGTCCTGGAGGGCGAGGACCTGCAGGAGCAGATCCAGCACTTCATGAACGACACCATCGACGCGTACATCGCCGCCGAGACCGCCGAGGGCTTCCCCGAGGACTGGGACCTGGACCGTCTGTGGGGCGCCTTCCGGCAGCTCTACCCGGTGAAGGTCACCATCGAGGAGCTGGAGGACGCCGCGGGCGACCGGGCCGGTCTGACCGCCGAGTTCATCTCCGAGTCCATCAAGGACGACATCTACGAGCAGTACACGGCGCGCGAGACGCAGCTCGGCTCCGAGATCATGCGTGAGCTGGAGCGCCGGGTCGTGCTGTCGGTGCTGGACCGCAAGTGGCGCGAGCACCTCTACGAGATGGACTACCTCCAGGAGGGCATCGGTCTGCGCGCCATGGCGCAGAAGGACCCGCTGGTGGAGTACCAGCGCGAGGGCTTCGACATGTTCACCGCCATGATGGAGGGCATCAAGGAGGAGTCCGTCGGCTACCTGTTCAACCTGGAGGTCCAGGTCGAGCAGCAGGTCGAGGAGGTCCCGGTCGAGGCCCAGCCGGCCGGCGAGGGCGTCCAGGACGCCGTCCCCGCGCAGGTGCCCGCGGGCGCCCGTCCGGAGATCCGGGCCAAGGGCCTGGACGTGCCGCAGCGCCGCGAACTCCACTTCTCCGCGCCCACCGTGGACGGCGAGGGCGGCATCGTCGAGCGCGACCTGGAGGACGACGAGCCGGTCCGCTACGAGTCCGAGTCCGACGGCCTGACCCGCGCGGAGCGCCGCCGCCAGGCCAAGGGCGGACGCCGCCGCAAGAAGTAGCGCCCGCGCGGCGCGAGCGACGACCGGGGCCGGGCCCTCCCAAGTGGGGGGGTCCGGCCCCGAGGCGTGTTCCGGACCGTGCCCGGGTCGTGTTCCGGACCGTGTTCCGACAGTGCCGACCCGGCCGGAACGCCCCCTGAAGCCCTCCAGGCGGCCCTCAGGGGCCCGGGGGCCGCCGGGTCGATGGAGCGGCCAGCTCGACCGCCGTACAGCGCCAGCGGAGGTCGTGGGACTTCTCCAGCCGGAAGGCGAGGGCGCGCAGGTGGTCGCCGGCGGCGATGCGGGCGAACACCTCCAGGGCCCCCTCGCGGGGCACGAACCAGCCGAGGTCGCGGACGGTGGGGCGGGAGCCCCGGGTGCGCAGCGGGGCGCGTTCGGCGAGGCGTACGAGGTCGTCGTAGGCGGGGCCCGCGGTGTGGCGCAGCATCCAGTGGACCGGGCGCTGTCCGCTCAGCACGGCCAGCAGCCGGTCCGCGAACAGGTCCGTGGGCCGGGTCCGCGCCGTGGCGGTGCGGCCCCTGACCGGCGTACGGGTCGGGGCGGCGCCGGGACGGCGGGTGTCGTGCCGGGTCGGCGGGCGGTGCTGGGGCCGGGTCCGCGGTGTGCGGCTCATGACCTTGTTCATGGAAGTCCCCGTTCGGCCGGCCCGGCGGATACCGGGCGGTAACTCAGTGGTGGGGATCTTGTACGGGTACGGGGACGGGCCCGGCAAGGCGGCCGGGCTCGTGCCGCGGGCCGCGCGGGGTTCACTTATCCGGGTGACGCCGAGGTCCGGAAACCTTGCGGCGGCGCGTGCGGCGGGGTGAGCTGCGGGGCGCCGGGTAGACGCCGTACGGAGGCCGGGCGGGGACTCGAAAGGGGACGGCCGCACGTATTCTGGAGGCCCTCCGGGAGGCCCGCGCGGGTCTCCCCAGGGGGCCACAACCCGGAGCCTCTGACCAGGAAAGAGCGGCCCGCATGCGCGTCTACGTACCCCTGACCCTCCCCGGCCTCGCCACGGCCCACGAGACGGGTGTGCTGGCGGCGGACCCCTTCGCCGCCTACGCCGTGACGCCCGCGCTGCGCGAGTGGTGCGGCACGGAGGACCTGGAGGAGCTGGAGTACACCGCGCTCGGCGAGGCGGCGAACGCCTCGCTGCGGCTGCTGGCGGCCGACCCCGAGGCGGCGCCGTGCCGGATCGTCGTCGCGGTCGACGTGGCGGACGGCGCCGTCACCCCGGACGCGGACGGCCTCGGCGAGGTGACGGTCGCCGCGTCGGCGAAGCTCGCCAAGGCGGCGGCGGTGCACGCCGACGCCGGCGACGCCGCGGCGGACGTGACCGCCGCCGCGCGCGCGGTCGAGGCGGCCGACGACGGGGACGACGCGGCGCGGATCGCCGTGGACGGCGCCGCGGACCACGAGCTGCTGTGGTTCGCCACCCAGGAGATCCCCGCCCTGCTCGGCCGCCGCTGAGCCCCGTCCGCCCCCTGACCCGCACCGGTCTCCTCAGCCCTCCGCGTTGTCACCGGTGCCCGGTACGGTTTTGGCATGGGGAAGCAGACAAGCGCGCACATCGTCTGGGACTGGAACGGCACCCTGTTCCACGACAACGACGCGATCATCGCGGCGACCAACGGGGCCTTCGCCGAGCTGGGCCTTGAGCCGATCACGCTCGAGCGGTACCGCGCGCTGTACTGCGTCCCCGTCCCGAAGTTCTACGAGCGCCTGATCGGCCGGATGCCCAGCGACCTGGAGTGGGAGGTCATGGACGGGGCCTTCCACCGGCACTACGTCGAGCACCGCGCCCGCTGCGGGCTCACCGAGGGCGCCGCCGACCTGCTGGCCGGCTGGGGCGCGGACGGCCACAGCCAGTCCCTGCTGAGCATGTACGGGCACGAGGACCTCGTCCCGCTGGTGCGCCGCTTCGGCATAGAGCCGCACTTCCTGCGCGTGGACGGGCGCACCGGCCCCTCCGGCGGCAGCAAGGCCGAGCACATGGTGCGCCACCTGAAGGCGCTGGAGACCCTGGTCGACCCGGAGCGGACCGTGGTCATCGGCGACGCCGCCGACGACGCGCTGGCCGCCCACCACGTCGGCGCCCGTGCCGTGCTCTACACGGGCGGCTCGCACGGCCCCGAGAGCCTGCGCGGCACCGGCGCCCCGGTGGTGGACAGCCTGGCCGAGGCGGTCGCCGAGGCCCGTCGCATAGCGGCCTGATCGCATCCCCCGAGGGGAACACCCGCGCGACGCCGCGCCTGCCGTACGAGCCGGAGCCGCCCGGCGCGTGCGGGCGCACGCGCCGGATACGCCACCGGGCGCCGCGCCACCGCTGTGCAGAACGTCAAACTTCACCCCCCGGTTTTGTACACATACGGCTCATGACGGGGCCCCCGTCGGGGGCGATAGCCTGGTGGCGTGATCAGCGCGATATCTCGCGGGGACGCCACTGTCCCTGCCCTGCGCCCGGACCGCACGGACGAACTCCGTGGCCGGGCGGCGGTCGCTGGTCCTCGCGGGCGGGACGGGGGCGCCACGGCCCCCCGGACACCGGGCACGGCCCCCGGCACGACGGTGTGGAGAGCAGCGTCGCTTCCGACAAGTCTGTCGACAATGGCCGAAATCCCTCCGCCCATCTCATCTCGCGGCATAGCGTCTGAGCGGACCGGACACCTCGGGCCGTGGCGTCATGCCGGAGGGGGAGAGACCGTACTTCCTTCTACGTCACGCAACGGCGCGCGACAGGAGCCAGAGGACAATGCAGACCAAGCTGGACGAAGCCAAGGCCGAGCTGCTCGATCGGGCCGCTCGGGTAGCTGAGAACAGCCCGGCCGGGGGGCACCTACCGACCGGGACCACGAGCGAGGGCACCTCCGGCACCCCGGACAGCGAAGCCGTCCTCGCGTTCCTCCAGCGCTACTACCTGCACACCGCCCCGGAGGACCTCGCCGACCGCGACCCGGTCGACGTCTTCGGCGCCGCGGCCTCCCACTACCGTCTGGCCGAGACCCGTCCCCAGGGCACGGCCAACGTGCGGGTGCACACCCCGACCGTGGAGGAGAACGGGTGGACGTGCAGCCACACCGTCGTGGAGGTCGTCACCGACGACATGCCCTTCCTGGTCGACTCGGTCACCAATGAGCTGACCCGCCAGGGCCGCGGCATCCACGTCGTGATCCACCCCCAGGTCGTCGTACGCCGCGACCTGACCGGCAAGCTGATCGAGGTCCTGCCCACCACGCCGCACGGCGACCTCCCGCACGACGCCCACGTCGAGTCCTGGATCCACGTCGAGACGGACCGGGAGACCGACCGCGCCGACCTCAAGCAGATCTCCGCCGACCTGCTGCGCGTCCTGTCCGACGTCCGCGAGGCCGTCGAGGACTGGGAGAAGATGCGCGAGGCCTCGGTCCGGATCGCGGACGGCCTGCGGGACGAGCCCCAGCCGGCCGACCTGCCCGCCGCCGAGGTGGAGGAGGCCCGCGAGCTGCTGCGCTGGCTCTCCGCCGACCACTTCACCTTCCTCGGCTACCGCGAGTACGAGCTGCTCGGCGACGACTGCCTGAGCGCCAAGCCCGGCACCGGACTCGGCATCCTGCGCTCCGACCCGCACCACTCCGAGGACGACGAGCACCCGGTCAGCCCCTCCTTCGAGCGGCTCCCGGCCGACGCCCGCGCCAAGGCCCGCGAGCACAAGCTGCTGGTGCTGACCAAGGCCAACAGCCGGGCCACCGTGCACCGGCCCTCCTACCTGGACTACATCGGCGTCAAGAAGTTCGACGCGGACGGCAACGTCGTCGGCGAGCGCCGCTTCCTCGGCCTGTTCTCCTCCGCCGCGTACACCGAGTCGGTGCGCCGGGTCCCGGTGATCCGCCGCA
Source organism: Streptomyces sp. NPDC046860 (assembly GCF_040645115.1). Classification (NCBI taxonomy): domain Bacteria; kingdom Bacillati; phylum Actinomycetota; class Actinomycetes; order Kitasatosporales; family Streptomycetaceae; genus Streptomyces; species Streptomyces sp. NPDC046860. Next base: position 37,067 of record NZ_JBEYXQ010000004.1, read on the forward strand.
AGGTCGCCGAGGTGCTGGAGCGCGCCGGGTTCTCGCCCAACAGCCACGACGGCCGCGACCTGCTCCAGATCCTGGAGACCTACCCGCGCGACGAGCTGTTCCAGACCCCGCCCGCCGAGCTCCAGTCCATCGCCACCAGCGTCCTCTACCTCCAGGAGCGCCGCCGGCTGCGGCTGTACCTGCGCCAGGACGAGTACGGCCGCTACTACTCGGCCCTCGTCTACCTGCCGCGCGACCGGTACACCACCGGCGTCCGGCTGCGGATCATCGACATCCTCAAGGAGGAGCTCGACGGCACCAGCGTCGACTTCACCGCCTGGAACACCGAGTCGATCCTGTCCCGGCTGCACTTCGTCGTCCGCGTCCAGCCCGGCACCGAGCTGCCCCACCTGTCCGACGCGGACAAGGAGCGCATCGAGGCCCGCCTGGTCGAGGCCACCCGTTCCTGGTCCGACGGCTTCTCCGAGGCACTGAACGCCGAGTGCGGCGAGGAGCGCGCCGCCGAGCTGCTGCGCCGCTACAACAACGCCTTCACCGAGGGCTACAAGGCGGACCACTCCCCGCGCTCCGCGGTCGCCGACCTGGTCCACCTGGAGCGGCTCAGCAACGAGAAGGGCAACGACTTCTCGCTCAGCCTGTACGAGCCGGTGGGCGCCGCGCCCGGCGAGCGCCGCTTCAAGATCTACCGCAAGGGCGACGCGGTCTCCCTCTCCGCCGTGCTGCCGGTCCTCAACCGGCTCGGCGTCGAGGTCGTCGACGAGCGCCCCTACGAGCTGCGCCGCGCCGACCGCAGCACCGCCTGGATCTACGACTTCGGCCTGCGCCTGCCCCAGACGGCCGGCGGCGGCGACCACCTCGGCGAGGACGGCCGGGAGCGTTTCCAGGAGGCGTTCGCCGCGACCTGGACCGGCCAGGCGGAGAACGACGGCTTCAACTCCCTCGTGCTGAGCGCCGGACTGACCTGGCGTCAGGCGATGGTGCTGCGCGCCTACGCCAAGTACCTGCGCCAGGCCGGCTCCACCTTCAGCCAGGACTACATGGAGGACACCCTCCGCAACAACGTCCACACCACCCGGCTGCTGGTCTCCCTGTTCGAGGCCCGGATGTCCCCGGACCGGCAGAAGGCCGGGCTGGAGATCACCGACGCCCTGCTGGAGGAGCTGGACGCCGCGCTGGACCAGGTGGCGAGCCTGGACGAGGACCGCATCCTGCGCTCCTTCCTGACCGTCATCAAGGCCACCCTGCGCACCAACTTCTTCCAGGAAGCCCGCGACGGCGGCCCGCACGCGTACGTGTCGATGAAGTTCGACCCGCAGGCCATCCCGGACCTCCCCGCGCCGCGCCCGGCGTACGAGATCTGGGTGTACTCGCCGCGGGTCGAGGGTGTGCACCTGCGCTTCGGCAAGGTCGCGCGCGGCGGCCTGCGCTGGTCGGACCGGCGTGAGGACTTCCGCACCGAGATCCTCGGCCTGGTCAAGGCGCAGATGGTGAAGAACACCGTCATCGTGCCGGTCGGCGCCAAGGGCGGCTTCGTCGCCAAGCAGCTGCCCGACCCGAGCGTGGACCGGGACGCCTGGCTGACCGAGGGCATCGAGAGCTACAAGACGTTCATCTCGGCGCTGCTCGACATCACCGACAACATGGTGGCGGGCGAGGTCGTCCCGCCGCGCGACGTGGTGCGCCACGACGGCGACGACACCTACCTGGTGGTCGCGGCCGACAAGGGCACCGCGACGTTCTCCGACATCGCCAACGAGGTCGCCCAGTCCTACGACTTCTGGCTCGGGGACGCCTTCGCCTCCGGCGGCAGCGCCGGCTACGACCACAAGGGCATGGGCATCACCGCGCGCGGTGCCTGGGAGTCGGTGAAACGGCACTTCCGCGAGCTGGACCTCGACACCCAGTCCGAGGACTTCACGGTCGTCGGCATCGGTGACATGTCCGGCGACGTGTTCGGCAACGGCATGCTGCTCTCCGAGCACATCCGCCTGGTCGCCGCATTCGACCACCGGCACATCTTCATCGACCCGGTCCCGGACGCGGCCACCGGCTACGCCGAGCGCCGCCGCCTGTTCGAGCTGCCCCGCTCCAGCTGGGCCGACTACGACACCTCGCTGCTGTCGGCGGGCGGCGGGATCTTCCCGCGCAGCGCCAAGTCGATCCCGCTGAACCACCACATCCGGGAAGCGCTGGGCATCGAGGAGAAGGTCTCCAAGATGACCCCGGCCGACCTGATGAAGACGATCCTGAAGGCGCCGGTCGACCTGCTGTGGAACGGCGGCATCGGCACCTATGTGAAGTCCTCGGCCGAGACCGACGCCGACGTCGGTGACAAGGCCAACGACGCCATCCGCGTCGACGGCGCCGACCTGCGCGTCAAGGTCGTCGGCGAGGGCGGCAACCTGGGCCTGACCCAGCTCGGCCGGATCGAGTTCGCGCTCCAGGGCGGCCGGATCAACACCGACGCCATCGACAACAGCGCCGGTGTGGACACCTCCGACCACGAGGTGAACATCAAGATCCTGCTCAACAGCCTGGTCACCGACGGGGACATGACCGTCAAGCAGCGCAACAAGCTGCTCGCGGAGATGACCGACGAGGTCGGCGCGCTCGTCCTGCGCAACAACTACGCGCAGAACACCGCCCTGGCCAACGCGCTCGCCCAGTCCAAGGACATGCTGCACGCGCAGGCCCGGTTCATCCGGCACCTGGTCCGCGAGGGCCACCTCGACCGGGCGCTGGAGTTCCTGCCCACCGACCGTCAGATCCGTGAGCGGCTGAACCAGGGCCAGGGCCTCACCAGCCCCGAGACGGCCGTACTGCTGGCGTACACGAAGATCACGGTCGCCGAGGAGCTGCTGCACACCTCGCTGCCGGACGACCCGTACCTGCGCGGTCTGCTGCACGCCTACTTCCCGTCGGCGCTGCGCGAGCGGTTCACCGAGGTCGTCGACAGCCACCCGCTGCGCCGTGAGATCACCACGACCGTGCTGGTCAACGACACGGTGAACACGGGCGGTACGACCTATCTGCACCGGCTGCGCGAGGAGACCGGAGCCTCGCTGGAGGAGATCGTCCGCGCCCAGACCGCGGCCCGCGCGATCTTCCGCTCCTCGCCGGTGTGGGACGCGGTGGAGGCCCTGGACAACAAGGTCGAGGCGGCCGTCCAGACCCGCATCCGGCTGCACTCGCGCCGCCTGGTCGAGCGCGGCACCCGCTGGCTGCTCAACAACCGGCCGCAGCCGCTCCAGCTCGCCGAGACCGTGGAGTTCTTCGCGGACCGGGTCGAGCAGGTGTGGCAGGAGATGCCGAAGCTGCTGCGCGGCGCGGACCTGGAGTGGTACCAGCACGTGTACGACGAGCTGTCCGAGGCCGGGGTCCCGGACGAGCTCGCCACCCGCGTGGCCGGGTTCTCCTCCGCCTTCCCGGCGCTGGACATCGTCTCGGTGGCCGACCGCATGGGCAAGGAGCCGCTGGACGTCGCCGAGGTGTACTACGACCTCGCCGACCGGCTGCACATCACCCAGCTCATGGACCGCATCATCGAGCTGCCCCGTGCCGACCGCTGGCAGTCCATGGCCCGCGCATCCATCCGCGAGGACCTGTACGCGGCGCACGCCGCCCTCACCGCGGACGTGCTCGCGGCGGGCAACGGCACCGACACGCCGGAGCAGCGGTTCAAGGCGTGGGAGGAGAAGAACGCGCCCATCCTGAGCCGGGCCCGCGCCACGCTGGAGGAGATCCGCGGCTCGGACGCGTTCGACCTCGCCAACCTGTCGGTGGCGATGCGCACGATGCGGACGCTGCTGCGCACGCACGCCTGACCGACACAGGTGCCTTGAGGACGAGGGCGCCCCGGACCCGAGAACCCGGCCGGGGCGCCCTCGCCGTTCTCCGGGTGATCTGTCCGGTTCGGATGGTTCGGATAGGGTCTGGCCCGTGACAGCGAACCCCACCGGGTCCCGCGCGGGACACGGCCGCCCGTCACTGGTGGCCGTCGCTCTCGCCGCGCTCGTCCCGCTGCTGATGCTGCTGGCCGTCGTCCGGCTTCCCTGGGCCGGTGACCTGGGCATACACGCGGCGACCGTGCAGCGGCTGCGGCACAGCCTCGTCGATCCGGGCAACCCGCTGGTCGACGCGGACACGCCGAGCCCCTACTACTCGCCGTGGATGCTGGTGCTCGGCGTGCTGGCCCGGCTCACCGGACTGCCGGTGTTCACGGTGCTGCGGATCGGCGCGCTCGCCGGGCTCGGGCTGCTGTTCACCGGGTTGTGGCGGTACGTCCGCACGCTCAGCGCGCACCGGGCGGCGCCCGCGCTCGCCCTCCTCTGCCTGGTCCTCCTGTGGGGCCCTGACCTGCTCAACTGGAGCGGCTTCCTCGGCCTGAACTCCCTCGCGCTGACGGTGGCCTACCCCAGCGTGTTCGCGCTCGGGCTGTCCTTCCACTTCTGGGCGTGGCTCACCGCCGCGCTGCGCGCGCACCCCGGCTGGGCCGTCTGGGCGGGCCTCGGGGCGCTGTGGGCGCTGATCCTGCTCTGCCATCAGTTCACCGGTGTGGTGGCCACCCTCGGCGCGCTGGCCACGCTGCTCGCCGCCCGCCCCTCCCTGGAAGTCCTCCCCAGGCTCGGTGCCGCGCTCGCCGTGGGTATCGTCCTGCTGTGGCTGTGGCCGTACTACGACTTCTTCGCGCTGTTCTCCGCCGGCACCGGGCTTGAGGCGATCCACCGTTCGCTCTACTCCGACCTGGCGGGGCGGTTCGGGCTGGCCCTGCTCGGGGTGGCCGCGCTCGTCCTGCGGTGGCGGCGCGACCACCGCGACCCGTTGGTGCTGTTCTTCGCGCTCGGCGCGCTGCTGTTCGCGGCCGGCGGCCTCACCGGCCACTACTCGTGGGGCCGTGCCGCGCCCGCCGCGCTGATCCCGGCCCAGCTCGCGGCCGCGCTGGAGACCGTGTCGGCCGGGCGGCGGGCGGTCCGGCTCGGCTGGGCCTGCGTGCTCGCCGCCGCCCTGGCCGTCGGCGCGTGGGGGCAGGCGGGAATGCTCGGATACGTGGTCCCGCGCGACGCGCTGCCCGCCCCGCTCGCCGCCAAGTACCGCCCGCCGTGGGCCGGTTACCACTGGATCACGCCCTGGGTCGGCTACGGGGACGTGGTCATGGCCCGTACCGTGCCCTCCCGGCAGATCCCGGCCTACGGGCCGTACACCGTGGCGCCCGGCTACCCCGACGTGTTCCTGCCGGACCAGCACGGGCGGGACGCGGCGGTGGAGCGGTACTTCGCGGCGGACACCACCTCCGGCGCCCGGCTGGCCATAGCGCGCCGGTACGGGGTGCGCTGGGTGATCGGACCGGCCGCCGACGCCGAGCCCTGGCTGCGCCCGGTGACGACCGGCCCGGCCGGACAGGTGCTGTACGAGGTGCGCGGCTGAGCGGGGCTCACTTCAGCGCGCTCGTCACCAGCCGGAGGGCGCTGCGGATCTTCGGCCGGTCCACCTTGCGCACCACCGGCCGCACCAGCCGGGCCGTGACCCCCACCGGCTGCCAGCGGATCTGGAGCCGGCCGGGGTTGCGCCCCTCGGGCTCCACGGTGATCCGGTGCGAGACGGCGCCGGAGGGGTGGTCCAGCCGCGCGGTGAGGACCGGGAAGAGCGGCGCGGCGAGCAGCAGGCCCGAGTGGGCGAGCCCCTGCTGCTGGAGCCGGATCTGCGGATGCCGTACCCCGTCGAAGCCCTGGACGGGAAGCCGGGCCTCGGTCAGGTCCAGGTGGACGCGCCCCTCGAACACCCCGGGCCGCACCGGGTCCAGCCGGAACGGCACCGTCAGGCGCCGCCGGCCGGGGGAGAGCAGCAGCGAGGCCCGCTGCGGGCCGACCGGCAGGCGCAGTCCGGGGTCGTAGGTGCGCACCGTCAGGGTGAGGGCGGCGCCGGGGCCGGGGCGCAGGCCGGTGATCTCGTGGCGGAAGTAGGCGGTGGAGAAGGGGCGGGTCTCCAGCTCCAGGTCGGTCAGGTCCAGCTCCCGGCGCCCCCGTTCGGTGGCGGGCACCGCGCCGCCCCAGTAGGGCGTGCCGTCGGCGCCGGCGGTGACCTCGCGGGGCGCCACCGGGTGACCCAGGCCGCGGGCGGCGAGCCGGAGGCCGTCGAGGTCGCCCTGGCGCAGCAGCTCCAGCACCACCCGCTCCGGGCGGGGCAGCCGGGTGAGGGCGCCGTCGGCGAGGGTGTCCAGGTACGGGTTCATGATCTCGGCGAACTCGGCCAGCCAGGCGTCGTCCCGGTAGGGCAGGTCGCCCGCGTACATCCGGAAGTCGTGCTTGAGGAACTTGAAATCCTTGTCCTCGCGCAGGTCCGCGCGCCCGCTCTCCACCAGGAAGGCGTCGATCAGGCGCTGCACGTGCACCCGGTCGGCGACGTTGGAGATCTTGTGCCGCTGGTTGGAGATGGAGGCGCTGGACGCGGCCGCGTACGGCTCGATGTACCAGGTGTAGACCGGGTCCGGGATGATCGTGAACGCCCGTGCCAGGCAGTAGGCCTGGGCCGAGAAGAGCTGGTCCTCGTAGTGGATGCCCTCGGGGAAGCGCAGGTGGTGGCGGTCGAGGAAGGCGCGGGCGTACATCTTGCTGGTCGACAGGTGCTCGAAGAACAGCCGCGGGTCGTCGGCGATGCCGTCGAGGGTGCGGCGCTCGCGGACCAGGTGCGGCATCCAGGTGCCGCGGCGGCCGTTGTCCACCCGGACCCGGCGCACCGCGCCCATGGTGAAGTCGACCTCGCGCTCGCGGTGGGCGGCCAGCAGCAGTTCCACGGCCCGCGGCGGGAGTTCGTCGTCGCTGTCGAGGAACATCAGGTAGGGGGCGCGGGCGATGTCGACGGCCCGGTTGCGCGGGGCGCTGCAGCCGCCGCTGTTCTCCGGCAGCCGCAGGTAGCGCACCCGGCCGTCCTCGGCGGCCAGCCGCCGGGCCACCTCGGGGGTGTCGTCGGTGGAGTGGTCGTCGCTGATGACGATCTCGATGTTGCCGTGGGTCTGCGCGCGCAGGGAGGCGACCGCGCGGGGCAGCCGGGCCGCGTCGTTGTAGACGATCACGGTGACGGTGACGTCGGGGGTCGTCATCCTTCGAGCTCCTCGGGCGTCGGGGCGGGGATACGTTCCTCCAGCGGAAGCACGGGCGGCAGCGCCTCCTCGGGCTCGCCGAGGAACACCCGGCGGACCACCCGTTCGGCGGCCCGGCCGTCGTCGAACTCGCAGAACCGGCGCCGGAACGCGGTCCGTGCCTTCGTCGCGGTCTCGTCGCGCCAGGCACCCGAGGTGAGGATCTCGGTCAGCTCCTCCTGGGTGCGGGCGACCCGGCCGGGGGCCTCGGCCATCAGGTCGAAGTAGACGCCGCGCGTGGTGCGGTAGGTCTCCCAGTCGTCGGCGTGCACGACGATCGGGCGGTCCAGGTTGGCGTAGTCGAACATGATCGACGAGTAGTCCGTGACCAGGACGTCGGCGGCCAGGCAGAGTTCCTCGACCGGGTCGTAGGTGGAGACGTCGATGATGCGGCCGGTGCGGCGCAGCCCGGTCAGCGGGGAGGCGCCGCCGCCGTAGAAGTAGTGGGCGCGCACCAGCAGCACGGTGTCCTCGCCGAGGCGGTCGGCGAGCGTGGCCAGGTCCAGGCGCGGGGTGAACCCGGCCTCGTAGTCACGGTGGGTGGGCGCGTACAGGACGGCGGTGCGGCCCGGCGCGATGCCGAGGCGCTCGCGGGCTGCGCGCACGCCGTCGGCGGTGGCGGTGTAGAAGACGTCGTTGCGCGGATAGCCGTGGTCCAGCGAGGTGTAGCGGGCCGGGTAGGCGCGCTCCCACATGCGGGTGGAGTGGCTGTTGGCGCTGACGCTGTAGTCCCACTTGTCGATCCGGGACAGCAGTGCGGCGAAGTCGAGCCCCTGCGCGGCGGCCGGGTGGTCCCGCTGGTCCAGGCCCATGCGCTTGAGCGGGGTGCCGTGGTGGGTCTGGAGGTGGACGGAGCCGGGGCGCTTGACCACCGCGTTGGGGAAGTTGACGTTGTTGACCAGGTACTTCGCGGTGGCCAGCGTCTCCCAGTAGCGGCGGGTGCCGGGGATCACGTGGTCGGTGCCGTGGGGGAGGAGAGCCGCGTTCTCCTTGGTCACCACCCACACCGGGTGGATGTGCGGGGCGAGTTCGGCGAGCTTGGCGGCGACGGCGGCCGGGTTGCAGGCGACACCCCGGTCCCAGTAGGCGGCGAACACGGCCAGGTCCGGGTCCAGCGGACGGCTCAGCGCCCTGCGGTACTGCTGCTCGCGCATCCGCACCCCGAGCCGGCGCTTGCGGGCCCGTACCGCCTTGCGGGCCGCGCGCCGGGTGCGGTTGGCGCTCTGCAGCGCCCGGTAGCGGGTGTACGCGCCCTCCTCCAGCAGGGCGTGCCGCACGCCCTCCAGGCCGGCCGGGCGCTGGTGGCCCTCGGGGCGCCAGCGGACGGCGGCGGCGGAGGCGCGGCGGAAGAACTCGCGGGCCACCGGCTCGGGCAGGTCCTCGCGGGCGAAGACCCGCACCAGGTCGCGGACCATCAGCCCGTACAGCACGGTACGGACCGGGCGGCGTCCTTCGGTGAGGGCCAGCAGCCGTTCGTAGCGGTCGATCAGGGTGTAGCGGTCCTCGGGCGTGCGCGGCGGCAGGCTCTCCCGGCGCAGTCTGCGGTCGTCGTACGCCGTCTGGTCGAGGCAGGCCACCCGGCCGGCCCGCAGCAGGGCGGCCTGGGCGGCGAAGTTCTCGTCGCCGCCGAACTCCTCCTCGTGCGCCCGCCAGAACGCGGCGCGCACCGCGCGGGTGCCGAGCAGCGGGGTGAGGCGGAGCAGGTTCGGGGAGTCGTCCAGGGCGAGGTCGGCGCGGCCCGCGCCGGCCAGCAGACGGCCGTCGCGGGAGGGGACGGCGGTGGTGCGCCAGGTGGTGGTGACGTGGTCCAGCAGGAGTACGTCGGCGCGCTCGTCCAGCTCGGCGGTGCGCTCGGCGAGCAGGCGCGGGGCTCCGGCGGGCAGGCCGTCCTTGGCGTGCACGAAGTGCAGCCAGCGGCCCGACGCCCGCGCGGCCCCCGCCGAGCGGGCCTCGGCGTCCCCCGTGCCCTCGGGCAGTGCCACGGTGACCGTCTCCGGGGCGTGGCCCTCGGCCGTCTCCCGGGCCCAGTCGCCCACCGCGGCCACGATCACCTCGGTGTCCGGCAGCGGGTGGGCGTCGAGCGAGTCGAGGAGTTCGGCCAGATGCCCCTGGGTGTTCGGTCCGTAGACGATGACGCTGAGTTGGGGCATCTGGAAGGGCTCCTTCGGCTCGTCGTCCCGGCGGTCACCTTTCATAACATACTGTCATTACATGACTGAAAGGGATATCCACGCGTGAAGTGGAAGCCCCGGTTCAGGAACCCGGGCCGAGGGGCGGCCCGGGCGGACGCCTACTTCTTCTTCCGGTCGCCCGTGAACGCCTCGTACTCCTTCAGCACGTCCTCCGTCGCGCCGTCCATGCGCAGCTCGCCGCGCTCCAGCCACAGCACGCGCTCGCAGGTGTCGCGGATGGAGTTGTTGTTGTGGCTGACCAGGAAGACCGTGCCCGCGTGCTTGCGCAGCTCGCGGATGCGGGCCTCGGAGCGCTTCTGGAAGGAGCGGTCGCCGGTGGCCAGCGCCTCGTCGATCAGCAGGACGTCGTGGTCCTTGGCCGCGGCGATGGAGAAGCGCAGCCGGGCCGACATGCCGGAGGAGTAGGTGCGCATCGGCAGGGTGATGAAGTCGCCCTTCTCGTTGATCCCGGAGAAGTCCACGATGTCCTGGTAGCGCTCCTTGATCTGCTCGCGGGACATCCCCATGGCGAGGCCGCCGAGGTGGACGTTGCGCTCGCCGGTCAGGTCGCTCATCAGGGCCGCGTTGACGCCCAGCAGCGAGGGCTGGCCGTCGGTGTAGATGTGGCCGTTCTCCACCGGGAGCAGGCCGGCCACCGCCTTGAGCAGGGTGGACTTGCCCGAACCGTTGGTGCCGATGAGGCCGATGGCCTCGCCCCGGTAGGCGGCGAAGGACACGTTTCTCACCGCGTGCACCCGGCGCACCCCGGCCGCCTTCTCGGCCTTGCCGCGGCGCAGGATGCGGTTGAGGGCGGCGGTGGCCGAGCCCCGGCCCGCGCCGGTGCCGTTGACCCGGTAGACGATGTCGACGCCGTCGGCGACGACGGTGGGGATCTGCTCGGCGCTCGTGCCGTGCGCGGTCCCGACGGGGGAGGTGGTCTGCTCAGCCACGGCCGTAGGTCTCCTCAGCCTTCCAGAAGTAGATGAAGCCGCCGATCCCGGCCGCCAGCGCCCAGCCGATGGCCACCGGCCACACGTGCGGGGGCAGCTTGTCCGCGCCGAAGCTGTCGATCAGCGCGAACCGCATCAGGTCGATGTACAGCGCGGCCGGGTTGTACTCCAGCAGGAGCAGAAGGGGCCGCGGCTGGTCCTTGGCGAGCTGGTCGATGCTCCACATCACGCCGGACACGTACATCCAGGTGCGCAGCAGGAACGGCATCAGCTGGGCTATGTCCGGGGTCTTGGCGCCCATCCGGGCCAGCACCATCGACACGCCCGCGTTGAACACGAACTGGAGGAACAGCGCCGGCAGCGCCAGCAGCCAGGACGCGGTCACCGGCACGCCCACGCAGAGCACGATGGCGACCAGCGCGAGCATCGAGAACAGCAGCTGCTGGAGCTGCTGGAGGCAGAAAGAGATGGGCAGCGCGGCGCGCGGGAAGTGCAGCGCGCGCACCAGGCCGAGGTTGCCGGAGATGGCCCGGGTGCCCGCCATGATCGAGCTCTGCGTGAACGTCCACACGAACACGCCCGTGACCAGGAACGGGATGAAGTCGGCGACGCCCCGCTTGGTGCCCAGCAGCACGCCGAAGATGAAGTAGTAGACCGCCGCGTTCAGCAGCGGGGTCATCACCTGCCAGAGCTGGCCGAGCTTGGCCTGGCTGTACTGGGCGGTCAGCTTGGCGGTGGCGAAGGCGGTGATGAAGTGCCGCCGGGCCCACAGCTGCCGGACGTACGCCGGCACGGAGGGGCGGGCGCCGCTGACGGTCAGGCCGTGCCGGGCGGCCAGCGCCGCGAGGTCGCCGTCGGCCGGAGCCTTCATCGGGGGCGGTGCGTCGAGGACCTGGCTCACATCCGCTGCTTTCGGTCGGGGGGTGGATAGGCGCGGTCCGGCCGATGCCCGCCGTATCCGCACGCTTCCCCATGCGTTCACTCACGTCGGGACGGGACCGTATCGTCGCAACGGGAGAGTAGGCCCATCCGACGACGGAACGCAACCGTTTCGTCGTCCCGCCCTATGCTGGGTCCCATGACGACCAACGCCGACGAACCCCCGGCGCGCCCGCGCCGGGCCCCGGCCGGGGCCGCCGTGCTCCGGGAGGACGTGACCGAGGCCATCCGCGCGGCCGTCTTCGAGGAACTGGCCGCCGTGGGGTACGCGCGGATGTCCATCGAGGGCATCGCGCGCCGGGCCGGAGTCGGCAAGACGGCGGTCTACCGGCGCTGGCGCTCCAAGCTGAACCTGGTGCTGGACGTGGTCTCCGCCATGGCGGTGCTCGGCCTGCCGGTCCCGGACACCGGCACCCTGGAGGGCGACCTCCGGCTGCTGTACGAGGTGATGTCGCGCGCCCTGCGCCACCCGGTCGCCTCGCAGATCATCCCCGACCTCCAGGCGGAGGCCGCCCGCAACCCGGAGATGGCCGAGACCCTCCAGAAGGCCGTGCGCGACGGCCAGGACGGGGTCGCGTCCAAGATCGTGGCGGCGGCACAGGCGCGCGGCGAGGTGAGCCCCGCCCTCGACCTCGACCTCGCCCTCGACCTGATCTCCGGCCCCCTCTACTGGCGCGCGGTGATCATCCGCAGCCCCAAGCTCCCCAAGGGCTACCTGGCGAACCTCTCCCGGGCCACGGCGGGGGCGCTGAAGGCGCTGTAGGAAGCCCTCGCCATGCGCTGTAGGGGCTCCTCACCGCAACAGCCTCCGTACCCGCCCCCGGGCCACCCGGGCCGCCCCCGTCGCGCCGGTCGCCACGCGGAGGGAGAGGGCGCCGGAGTGGGTGGCGTAGGGGTGGGCCAGGAGGACGAGGTGGCGGGGGCTGGGCAGGGCGCGTCTGCGGAGGTGGGGGGTGTCCGTGCGGGCGTGGGCGGTGATGTCCCGCTCGGCGCCGTTCTTGAAGTGGACGGTGAGGGACAGGTCCCAGATCCCGGCGCCCAGCGCGCTCAGGTCCACGGCCGTCTCCGCCGTCCACAGGCCGGGCGAGGCGGGGACCAGGGGCAGGGTGATGTGCCGGACCGGGCGGCCGGTCACGCGGTCGAGCCAGCGGGCCGTCACCGCGAGCGGGCCCGCGTCGGCGAGCAGGCCGTACAGCTCGTGCAGGCGCAGCCGGAGCACGGAGAGGCGGGCGCGGGGGAGCAGTTCGGCGTCCATCGCGCAGGGCAGCGCCCCGGTGGGGCAGGTCAGCAGCGGGGTCAGGTCCACGCCGGGGTGCGCGGCCGACCAGACGGGTCCGCCCTCGGGGGTACGGGCGTAGGGCGGCAGCAGGCGGGCCGGGCGGGCGGCCAGCTCCCGCAGCCGGGGCAGGTCGCGCGGCTCGGGCGAGTCCAGCACGAACCGGCCGAGCAGCGTGCCGGGTGCGGCCGGGTCCCGCTCCCAGTCCTCCGCTTCGTACCCGGCGAGGTGGGCGCGGGTGTGGTCCCACCAGGCGCGCCGGTACTCCGCGTCGCGCAGGTCCAGTTCGGCGAGGTACATGCGCAGTTCGTGGTCGAGGAACTTCGCCCTGGCCGCCCGCGCCAGCTCCTCCTCGCCCGCGTCCAGCAGGATCTCGTACGCCTGCGCGCACGCCAGGGTGCGGGCCTGCCAGTTGCCGATGCGCTCGCGGTCCAGCGAGAGCGACAGGTGCCCGGCGGCGCGGCGCACGTGCCACACGTAGACCCGGTCCGGGACGAGCGCGATGCGCGGGGCGGCGGCCAGGACGCGGGCGGTGAAGACGAAGTCCTCGTAGAGGAAGCGGCCGTCGGGGAAGCGGATGCCGTGGGAGCGCAGGAAGTCCGTGCGGTACAGCTTGTTGACGCACAGGGTGTCGTGGACCAGGTGCGGCCGTTCGGCCGGGTGTCCGATGGTGGCCTCGCGCGCGTACAGGGCCGACTGCCAGAGGTGTTCGCGGCCCGAGGGCACCTCCCGGCGCACGCACAGCCCGGCCGCCACCTCGGCCCCGGTCGCGGACGCCGCCCCCAGCAGCGCGTCCGCGGCGCCGGGCGGCAGCAGGTCGTCGCTGTCCAGGAACATGACGTACGGCATGGTCACCGCGTCGATCCCGGTGTTGCGCGGGGTGCCGCAGCCGCCGCTGTTGACGGCGTGCCGGATCACCCGCAGCCGGTCCTCCGAGGCCGCGAGCCGGTCCAGGAGGCCGGCGCTGCCGTCCGTGGAGCGGTCGTCCACGGCGATCACCTGGCCCACGGCGGGGCCCTGGCCGAGCGCCGAGCGCACGGCGTCGGTCACATGGGCGGCGTCGTCGTAGCCGATGACGACGACGGCCACCTGGGGCGCGGCTTCTGACATGGGGTCCATGGTCGGTGCCGGGCCGTCAGGAACGGGTCAAGGCGCGCTCCGGGACCCGGCCGGCGGGGACGGCGCGGGTCGCCGGGAGGCGGACCGGGGGCCGGGTGGAGTTCCACAGCCGGGCGAAGGACAGGACGGCGGCGGCCAGCAGGAGCGCGTTGCGGGCCAGGGTGAGCAGGCAGCCCGTCCAGGTCCCGGCGACGACCTCGCCGTAGGCCAGCGGGAAGATCACGCTGCTCAGCGCCGTCGCGGCCAGGATCAGGACCGCCACCGGACGCTGGCGGGTGTGCCGCGAGGTCAGGCAGACGGCGGCCAGCCCCAGCAGCCAGATCAGGTACTGCGGGCTGATGACCCGGCTGGTGACGGTGAACAGCAGCACCGCCGTGAGCGCCGCGTCGTACGGCGTGGCCGGGCTGAAGTGCCGGGCGCGCAGCCGCCACACGACCAGCAGCGCGAACGCCGCCGCCGTCAGTGCCAGCGACACGGTGGCGACCGTGTGCACGTGCGGGCCGACCAGTTCCATCGAGCCGTACTGGTAGCGGACCCGGCCCGGCCAGCCCGCGTGCCGGGCCAGGTTGAGCGCGGTGCCGCCGAGCGACTCGATCTGCACGCCCCGGCCGCCCTGCTCGCGCAGGAAGCCGAACGGGCCGGTGAACATCGCCGCCAGCACGGCGAGCGACGCGCACCCGGCCGCCGTCGCCCACGACCACGCCGACCGTGTCGCCCGTCCGCGTGACACGCCGAGCAGCACCAGCGCGGGCCACACCTTCACCACCGCGCCGAGCGCCCCGAACACCCCGGCCGCGCGCGGCGACCGGCCGAGCGCCAGCAGGGCGGCGACCCCCAGCGCGGTCACCTGCACGTCGTAGCGCGCCAGCGGCAGATGCAGCAGCAGCGGCAGCCCGCCCACCCACAGCGCGGCGCCGCGCAGGCTGCGCCCGGTGCGCCGCCCGGCGACCGCCAGCGCCGCCGTGACGGCCGCGTCCGCCACCAGCGTCAGCAGCACGAACGCCCGGAAGTACGACAGCCCCGGCAGCAGTCCGGGCGCGAGCAGCACCAGCCCCGCGCCCGGCGGGTACTGCCACAGCGTGTCGTGCGCGGGGAAGGCGCCGTGCGCCAGGACGCCGTACCAGTGGAAGTACAGCCGCCACACCTCGCGCGACACCGATCCGCCGCCCAGCAGACGCGCCGAGCCGAGAGTGAGCAGCCCCAGCATCAGCGCGCGGGTGGCCAGCCAGCCGGCGACGAGGGTGAGGACCGGGCCGGAGGTGACACGGAGACGGTTCATCGCGTGGGAGCCTAATCCGCGCGGATGGTGTATCCATGCCGATACGCCGTCAATGACCGGAAAAGATTGGCTAATCGCAAAAGATCGGGCCGTGGTGAACGTCGGGCCTCTTGTGGAAGCGCAGTCGCCCAGAGCGGCTGGAAGAACGGTTGTCGTGCCGGGCGGCTCGGGCGGACGGCGGACCGGCCGGGTGCCCTGGCGCGTCCGCTGGGGCGCGCCCGTGTGCCTGCCCGCGCTGGTGATGCTCGGGCTCGGGCTCTGGGGCGTGGACCGCGGCGGGATATGGCGCGACGAGGCCGTCACCCTCCAGGTCGCCCGCCGTTCGGTGCCGCAGATCTGGCAGCTCCTGCACGGCGTCGACGCGGTGCACGGCCTGTACTACCTGCTGATGCACGCCGTCCTCGCCCTCCCCGGCGTCCCGTCCGGCGAGGTCGTGCTGCGGCTGCCCTCCGTCTGCGCGGCCGCCGTCACCGCCGCCCTCGTCGGCGAACTGGGCGTCCGCCTGGCCGGACCGCGCGTCGGGCTGTGGGCCGGACTGCTGTACGCCGTCTCGCCGATGGCCGGCCACTACGCCCAGGAGGGCCGCTCCTACGCGCTGGTCGCCGCGGGCGCCACCGGCGCGACCCTGCTGTTCGTCCGTGCCGTGCGCACCGGAGCCTGGCGGGCCTACGGCGCCGTCCTCGCGGCCGCCTGCTGGCTGCACGAGTTCGCCGTGCTGCTGCTCCTCGCCCACGCCGCCACCCTCGCCCTCGCCCGCCCCGGCGCACGCGTGTGGCGGGGCTGGGGGAGCGCGGCCGGGGTCGTGGGGCTCGCGCTGCTGCCGATGGTCGCCGTCTCGCACGCCCAGTCCGCCCAGCTCGCCTGGCTGCGCCCGCCCACCTGGGCGACCGCGCAGGGGCTGCTGCGCTGGTTCCTCGGCCCCGGCGACGGCGTGTACTGGACCTGTCTCGTGCTCGCCGTGCTCGGCCTCACCCAGCTGGCGGCGCCGCCGGGGCGGCTGACCTGCGCCCGGGTGGGCCTGCCGCTGGCGGTGGTGCCGCCCGCCGCGCTGATGCTCGCCTCGCAGGTCTCCCCGCTCTACGTCGACCGCTACGTCCTGTACGCCCTGTCCGGCGCGCCCCTGCTGGTCGCGGCCGGGGCGGACACGGTGGCGCGGGCCGGGGCCCGGCTGCGGCTGCGGGTGCCCCGGCCCCCCGTGCTCGCCCTCACCGGGGCCGCCCTGGCCGTCCTGGCGCTCTGCCTCCAGCTTCCGCTGATGAGCGGCGACCGCGACCCGGCCCGCCGCCCGGACGACCTGGCCGCCACCGCGCGGGTCGCCGCGCGTGCGGTGCGGGCCGGGGAGCCGGTGCTGTTCCTGCCGGTCCAGGCCCGCAACGCCGCCCTCGCCTACCCGCGCGCCTTCGCGGGCGTGCGGGACGTCGCCCTCGACGAGCCGGGCCCCGGGTCCGGGACGCTGTACGGCCGGGAGGCGGACGCGGCGGAGATGAAGCGGCGGCTGGCCGGTCTGGACCGGGTGTGGGTGGTGGCCGACCGGGCCCTGCTGGCCGGGCGGTGGAGCCCGGCGGGCGCCGCCGAGCGGGCCAAACTCGCCGTGCTGACCGAGGAGTTCATGCCCGCCGAGGAAGCGTCCGAGGGGGACGCGGGCGTACGCCTCTACGTCCGCCGGGTCGCCGTCAGTGCCGAGCCTGGTCCTGTTCCAGTTCCCGTGCCGCCGCGTCCAGGGCCCCGGTGAGCAGGTCGAGGCGCGCGCGCAGCTGCTCGATCTCGGCGGGGTCCGCCCCGGTCGCCGCCGCGATCCGCCGGGGCACCTCCAGTGCCCGTTCGCGCAGGGCCGCGCCCTCGCCGGTGAGCGTCACCCGCACCGAGCGCTCGTCGCTCGCGCTGCGTTCCCGGCGCACCAGCCCGGCCGCCTCCAGCCGCTTGAGCAGCGGGGACAGCGTGCCGGAGTCGAGCCGCAGCTGTTCGCCGAGCTGCTTGACCGGCATGCCGTCGCGTTCCCAGAGCACCAGCATCACCAGGTACTGCGGGTAGGTGAGCCCGAGGTCCTTGAGCAGCACACGGTAGACGCTGTTGAACGCGCGGGAGGCGGCGTTCAGGGAGAAGCAGATCTGCCGGTCCAGGCGGAGCCAGTCCGGGTCGGTGGCGGGGGCGGCCGACGGGGTGGGCGAGGCGGTCATGGGCTCCAGGATAGCCAAGCGCCGAGAGTTTGGTTGTGCACAATTTAATTGTGTGCTCTACTCGGAGTCGAGGGCGGCCGGCCTCACGGTCCGCCGCCACCGACTTCCCCGAGAGGACCGGTCTTCCCATGGACGCGCTCTACACCGCCGTCGCCACCGCCACCCACGGCCGCGAGGGCCGCGCCGTCTCCTCCGACGGCCGTATCGACCTGCCGCTGGCCATGCCGGTGGAGATGGGCGGCGACGGCCAGGGCAGCAACCCCGAGCAGCTCTTCGCCGCCGGCTACGCCGCCTGCTTCGGCAGCGCCCTCGGCCTGGTCGGCCGCCAGGCCAAGGTGGACGTCTCCGACGCCGCCGTCACCGCCGAGGTCGGCATCGGCAAGCAGGGCGAGGGCTTCGGCCTGCAGGTGACGCTCCGCGTCGAGCTGCCCGACACCGTGGACCAGGCCACCGGCCGCAAGCTGGTCGAGACCGCCCACCAGGTCTGCCCCTACTCCAACGCCACCCGCGGCAACATCGAGGTCACCCTCGTCGTCGAGTGAGCCCCCGCGGCGCGGGCGAGGGCCCGCGCCGCCTCACGTGGACCGGGTGAGCTGATCGCTCCCCACGGACGGGCCGGGGATGCGCGCCGCCCCGGTGGCGGGCATCGCCTCACCGAGCAGCAGGGTGCGCACCACCCGCTCGGCGGCCCGGCCGTCCTCGAACTCGCAGAACCGCGCCCGGAAGTCGGCCCGCAGCGCCGCCGACTCCCCGTCCCGCCACGCCCCGGACTCGAACAGCCAGGCCAACTCGCGCTCCGAGCGCGTCACATGACCCGGCGGCCGGGCGGTGACGTCCAGATAGGCGCCCCGGCTCGCCCGGAACGTGTCCCAGTCGTCCGCGTGGACGACGATCGGCCGGTCCAGGACGGCGTAGTCGAACATGATCGACGAGTAGTCCGTGACCAGCGCGTCCGAGGCCAGCATCACCTCCGCCGCGTCCGGCTCGTCCGTCGCGTCGACCACCACCCCGCGCCGCGCCAGCTCCGCCAGCCCCGCCCCGCGCGCCGGGCCGTTCGCCAGCGACGGGTGCAGCCGCACCACCAGCGTGTGCCCCTCGCCCAGCCCCGCCGCGAAGCCGGCCAGGCCGATCCGGTCCACGTGCCCGCCCCGCAGGTGGTCCCGGCGGGTCGGCGCGTACAGCACCACCGTGTTCCCCTCCGGGATGCCGTGGCGCCGCCGGAACTCCCGGCCCCGCGAGGAACCCGCGCCGACCAGCGCGTCGTTGCGCGGGCTGCCGGTGCGCACCGAGGTGAAGTGGCAGGGGAAGGCCCGCTCCCACACCAGTTCCGCGTGCCGGTTGGCGACCAGGCCGAAGTCCCAGCGGTCCGCCCGGCGCAGCATCCGGGGCACGTCGAGACCGAGCCGCGCGCCGGGCTTGTCCAGCAGATCGGCGCCCAGGTACTTCAGCGGGGTGCCCTGATGGGTCTGGATGTGCGTCGCGCCGGGACGCTTGACCAGCGCGCCGGGCCAGTTGACGTCGTTGACGAAGAACGCCGCCCGCGCGGTGACCTCCAGATAGCGCCGCGAGCCCAGCAGCACGTGCTCGGTGTCCGGGGGCAGGGCCGCGGCCGTCTCCTCGTCCCGCACCACCCACACCCCGCGCAGCCGCGGCGCGATCACCCGCGCCGCCCGGTACACCGCCGCCGGGTCGCCGAGCATCCCCCGGTGCGAGGACGCCGAGTACACCACGAGCGACTCGTCCAGCGGGCGGCGCGACTGCACCGCCGACCAGCCGCGCCGGGCCCGCCGCGCCGCCGCCGTCCGCACCCGGGCCGCGCGCCGGCCGGCCTCCCGGCCCGCCTGCGCCGCCCGGCGCCGCAGCAGATACGCCCCGTACCCGCCCTCCAGCAGCCGCGTCTCACCCTCCGCGCGGGTGCCCTCCGGCCTGTGCGTACGGAACATCTCCGCCGTGCGATGGAAGAACTCCGCCCTGTCCCCCGGCGGCAGCCGGTCCGGCTTGGCCAGGATGTCCAGGCAGTGCTCGCCCATCTTGCGGTGCAGATACGGCCGCCACCGCCACAGCGCGGGGCGCTCGCCGACGAACGCGAAGACCCGCTCGTACTGCTCGTGCACGTCGAAGTGCTTGCGGCTGGTGGTGGAGAGGATGTTGCCCTGCCTGCGCTGGCGGTAGTGCAGACAGACCTGGTCCAGGGTGGCGATCCGCCCGGCGCTCAGCATCACCGGGAACGTCCACGGGGTGTCCTCGTAGTACCCGGGCGGGAACGCGAAGCCGTGGGCGGTCACGAAGTCGCGGCGGTAGACCTTGTTCCACACCACCATCAGCAGGTCGAGGATCTCCGGCCGCTCGGCCGCCGTGAAGGTGCCGTCCTGAGCCGAGAGCAGATGCGCCAGCACGTTGCGGCGGGTGCCGCCCCACCAGTAGGTGCGCGCGTAGTCGAAGACCAGCACGTCCGGGTCCGCGCTCTCCGCCAGCCGGCCGGCGACGGCCTCCAGGGCGCCCGGGGTGAGGGTGTCGTCGCTGTCCAGGAAGAGCAGGTAGTCGCCGGTGGCGTGCGGCATGCCCGCGTTGCGGGCGCGGCCGAGGCCCACGTTCTCCGGCAGGTGCAGCACCTTCACGCGCGGGTCGCGCTCGGCGTACTCGTCGAGGATCGCGCCGCAGCCGTCCGGTGAGCGGTCGTCCACGGCGATCACCTCCAGGTCGCCGAAGGACTGCCCGAGCACCGAGTCCAGGCACTCGCGCAGGAATCCCTGCACCTTGAAGCAGGGGACGATGACACTGAAGCGGGGCACGGCGGATCAGCTCCTCACGAGGGACGCGGCGGCGGGGGCGGGCACACGCTCTGCGAGCGGCACCACCGGCGGCAGGGCCTCGGGCGGCTCGCCGAGCAGCACCCGCCGTACGACGCGCTCGGCGGCGCGGCCGTCGTCGAACTCGCAGAAACGCTCCCGGAACGCGGCCCGGCGCGCGGCGGACTCCTCGCCCCGGTACTCGCCCTCGCGGAAGATCCGGGCCAGTTCCCCGGACGTACGGGCCACCGGGCCGGGCGCCTCGGCCATCAGGTCGAAGTACACGCCCCGCGTCTCGCGGTAGACCTCCCAGTCGTCCGCGTACACGACGATCGGCCGGTCCAGGTTGGCGTAGTCGAACATGATCGAGGAGTAGTCCGTGACCAGCGCGTCCGCCGCCAGGCACACGTCCTCCGCCGAGCGGTGCGCGGTGACGTCGATGACCCGGTCCGAACCGCGTGCGGTGCCCTGGTCGTAGAAGTAGTGGGCGCGCAGCAGCACCACCACGTCGTCACCGGCCGCGGCACAGAACTCCGCCAGATCCAGGCCGGGTTCGAAGCCGGTGGCGTGGTCGCGGTGGGTGGGCGCGTACAGCACGGCCGTCGCCCCCTCCGGGACGCCCAGCTCGCGCCGGACGCGGGCCACGTCCTCGGCGGTCGCCGTCGCGTACACGTCGTTGCGCGGATAGCCGTACTCCAGATGCTCGTAGGAGCCGGGGAAGGCGCGCTCCCACATCTGCGTGGAGTGCCGGTTGGAGGACAGGTTGAAGTCCCAGCGGTCCACCCGGCCCAGCAGCTTGGCGAAGCTGCCCGAACGCGCGGCCACCACCGGGTACGTCGACTGGTCCACGCCCATCTTCTTCAGCGGCGTGCCGTGCTGGGTCTGCACATGCACACTGCCCGGCCGCTTGACGATCCCCTCGGCGAAGTTGGCGTTGTTCACCAGGTACGTGGCGCGGGCCAGCACCTCCCAGTACTTCCGCGAGCCGATCACCGCGTGCTCCACGCCGTCCGGCACCGTGTGCGCCTGGCCGGCCTCCACCAGGAACACCGACCGGATGTGCGGGGCGAGTTCACGGGCCTTGGCGTGGATCGCGGCCGGGTTGCAGGCGTAACCCCGGCCCCAGTAGGCGCAGTACACCGCGAGGGCGGGATCGAGCGGGCGGCGCAGCGCGCGGGCGTAACGCAGCCGGGTGAGCGGCATGCGCGGACGCGGCAGCCGCGCCGCCACCCCGGCCGCCACCCGGTTGGCCCCGCGCAGCGCGCGGAACGGGGTGTACGCGCCCACCGCGAGCAGCCGGTGCTGGACACCGAGGCTCCCGCCGGGCGGGCGGTACCCGGCCGGGCGGTGCCTGCGGTACAGGCGCCCGGCACGGCGGAAGAACGCCCGGTGCCCCTCGGTCATCCGCTCGGGCCGGGACGCGGTCTTCAGCACCTGCGTGAAGAGCTGCCCGAACAGGGCCCTGGCCCGCTCCGCGGGCAGCGCGCACTCGGCGGCCCGGCGCATCACCCGGTCCACCTGGTCCAGCAGTTCGCGCTGGTGCGCGCCGGGCGCGTTCAGCCTGCTGCCCTGGCGCCGCGCCCGGTGCCGGACGACCGGCCGGCGCAGCACCGCGATCCGGCCGGCGGCGACGGTGACCAGGCCACCCCAGCCGAGGTCGGTGAAGTGACCTTCGGGGAAGGAGAGTTCGTGCTCGGTGAGGAAGGCGCGCCGGTAACAGGAGCTGAAGGCGGGCAGCCGGGCCCCGGTGAGCCAGGGTGCCTCGCCGGGCGTGAAGGCGCCCTTGGGGGCGCCGGCCAGCACGGGCGCGGCCGGACGGGCGGGCTCACCCTCCCACCAGGGCACGCGCTCGTACTCGGCGTGCAGCATGTCGACGCCCGCGGTCTCGGTCAGCCGCCGGTCCAGCGCGGCCAGCGCGCCGGGCAGCATCAGGTCGTCGCCGTCCAGGAACAGCACGTACCCGCCGCGCGCGGCCCGCAGCCCGGCGTTGCGCGCCCCGCCCAGTCCGGCCGACGGCGGTGAGTTCACCGGGAGCACCCGCCGGTCGCGCTCGGCGTACACGGCGGCCACGGCGGCCGCGGGAGCGTCGGGGGAGTCGCAGACCGGGATCAGTTCCAGGTCGCCGAAGGACTGGGCGAGCACCGAGTCCAGGGCCTGCGACAGCCGGCCCGAGACCCCGTGGGAGGGGACGATGATGCTGAAGCGGGGCATGCTGTTCTTTCTGTCGTCTTGCGGCCGCGGCCCGGCCGACCGGCGGGGCGCCAGGTGGACGGCCGGGTCGGCGTGGGCCGCGTCGTGCCGAGGGGCATGGAGACTCCCGGAAGGTTCAACGGTGTTCAGCGGCCCTCGGTGACGGGGAGCGGACCGGAAGGTTGCGGCACGGACGCGAGCGGCGCCCGCACGAGCCCCTCGGCGGCCGGCCGCCCCGGCCCGCGCGCCCCCGGCGCGACCGCCCCGGGCGGGCTCGCCGGCCGGCCCAGCACCACATGCCGGACGACCCGCTCGGCGGCGCCGCCGTCGTCGTAGGGGCAGAAGCGGTCGCGGAACGCGGCCCGCAGCCGGGCCGAGCGGACCCCGCGCCAGTGCCCCGAGCCGAACACGTCGGCCACCTCCCGCTCGGTGCGGGCGAGCGGTCCCGGCGGGCAGGCGAGCAGGTCGATGTAGGTGCCCCGGACCGCGCGGAAGGTGTCCCAGTCCCCGGTGTGCACCACCACCGGGCGGTCCAGCCCCGCGTAGTCGAACATCAGCGGCGAGAAGTCGGTGAGCAGCGCGTCCGAGGCCAGGCACAGGGACGGCAGGTCGGGCCGGCCGGAGACGTCCACGAGCCGGTCGCCGGGGCGCGCCGGGCCGGTGCGGGGGGCGCGGGTCAGGACGGTGAACCGGGGCCCGAGCAGGCGGGCCAGCCGCTCGGGGTCCAGCGGCGGGGTCTGGGTGCGCCGGTGGTCGCGGTGCGCGGGCACGTACAGCACGGCGACCGACCCCTCCGGCACGCCCAGCGACGCGCGCAGCCGGGACACGTCGGCCGGGGTGGCCCGCTTCAGGGCGTCGTTGCGCGGGCAGCCGTACTCCAGCGTGGTGTACGCGCCCGGGTGGACCCGCTCCCAGGTCAGGGTGGAGTGCCGGTTGCCGGAGAGGACGTAGTCCCACTGGTCGACATCGCGCAACTGCCCGGCGAAGTCCGTGCCGTGGGACGCCGCCGGGCGTTCCTGGAGGTCGAGGCCGGTGTGGCCGAGCGGGGTGCCGTAGCGCGTCTGCACGAAGACCTGGCCGGGCCGCTTGACCAGGTCCGGGCCGAAACCGGCGTTGTGCACCAGGTACTTGGAGCGGGCCAGCGCCGTGAAGCGCGCGGCGGTGCCGGGCCGGCCGAGCCAGGCGGTGCGGATGTGCGGGGCGTGCGCGTGGAAGGCGGCCTCCAGCGCGCTCGGGTCGCAGCCGTGGTCCGCGCCCGTCCGGGCGGCGAACAGCGCGCGGTCGGCGCGCAGCGGCAGACAGCGCTGGAGCCGGTAGTGCAGCCGCAGGGCGGCGGCCCGCAGGGCGCGCGCCGACCGCCCGGCCGAGGCCCGCGCGCGGCGCCGGAGGGCGGCGGCGAGGCGCAGCACGCGGAAGGTGCGGTGCAGGCCGTGCCGGACCAGGGTGCGCCGGATGCCGGGCGGCGCCGGGGTGCCGGGGGTGCGGTGACGGCGGCAGTGGGCACGCGCCCGGCGCAGGAACGCGGCGTGGCTGCCGCGCGGGAGCCGGTCCCGGCGGGTGGCGACGGTGGCCAGGTGGTCGAGCATGCGGGCGTACAACTCGGGCCGCCAGCGCTCCAGTTCCGGCCGCTCGGCCAGGTGCGCGAAGACCCGGTCGTACTGGTCGAACACGTCGAAGTGGCGGGGGCTGGTGGTGCGCAGGATGCTGCCCCGGCGGCGCTGGCGGTAGTGCACGCACACCCGGTCCAGCGTGGCGATCGACCCGGCCGTCATCAGCACCGGGAAGGTCCACGGGGTGTCCTCGTAGTAGCCCGGCGGGAAGACGAAGCCCTCGCGGGCCACGAACTCCCTGCGGTACGCCTTGTTCCACGCCACCATCAGCACCCGCAGCAGGTCCGGGCGGTCGGCGAGGGTGAAGGGGGCGGGGCCGTCCTCGGTGAGCCGGTCCGCGAGCCGGTTGCGCAGGGCGGTGCCGTCCCAGTGGGTGCGGGCGTAGTCGTAGACGAGCACGTCCGGGTCGTCGGTCGCCGCGAGGCGCTCGGCGACGGCGGCCAGGGTGCCCGGCGTCAGGGTGTCGTCGCCGTCGAGGAAGATCAGGTAGTCGCCGGACGCCTTCGCCAGCCCCGCGTTGCGGGCCCGGCCGAGCCCGGCGTTCTCCGCGAGGTGCACCGGCCGCACCCGGGGGTCGCGGGCCGCGTACTCGTCGATGATCGCGCCGCAGCCGTCCGGCGAGCGGTCGTCCACCGCGATCAGCTCGAAGTCCGGACACGACTGCGAGAGCACCGAATCCAGGCACTCGGAGAGGTACGCCTGTACCTCGTACGCGGGGACGATGACGCTGAACCTGGGCAAGGCACATCCATGGGTCGGTCGGCGCGGGCCTTCTGCCCGGCAACGGCCGTCCTGGTGACTTGGTTACGGCTCCTACGGCATACGGGGGACACCCGGGGGAGCCGTACATGACTCCCCCGGGCAACACCTGTGCGGACGCGCCTACTTGACCGCGCCCGCCATGACCCCGGAGACGAACTGCCGCTGGAAGGCGAAGAACACCGCCAGCGGGATCACCATCGACAGGAACGCGCCGGGCGCGAGCACGTCGATGTTGTTGCCGAACTGCCGTACCTGGGTCTGGAGCGCCACCGTGATCGGCTGGGAGCCGGACTTGGTGAACACCAGCGCCACCAGCATGTCGTTCCACACCCACAGGAACTGGAAGATGCCGAGGCTGGCGATCGCGGGCGCGGCGAGCGGCATCACCACCCGGGCGAACAGCCGCAGTTCGCCCGCGCCGTCCAGTCGGGCCGCCTCCAGCAGCTCGCGCGGGATCTCCGCGAAGAAGTTCCGCAGCAGGAACACCGCGAAGGGCAGCCCGAACCCGATGTGGAACAGCACCACACCGAGGATCGAGCCGAACAGCCCGATGTTGCCGAAGAGTTCGGCGATCGGGATCAGCGCCACCTGGACCGGCACCACCAGCAGCGCGACCACGCCGAGGAACCACCAGTCGCGGCCGGGGAACTCCATCCACGCGAACGCGTAGGCCGCCAGCGAGCCGATCACCACCACGCCCACCGTCGCCGGCACCGTGATGAGCACGGTGTTCAGCAGGGAGTGGGTGATGTCGCCGTTCTCCAGCAGCTTGCCGTAGCTCTCGAAGGTCAGCTTCGAGGGCTCGGTGAACACCGTCCACCAGCCGCTCGCGTTCATGTCCTCGGGCGAGCGCAGCGAGGAGATCAGCAGGCCGACCGTCGGGACCAGCCAGAACAGGCCCACCACGACGAGGACGAAGCGGACCAGCCCGCCGCCCAGCCCCTCGACCAGCCGGGCGGCCGGCGAGCGCCGGGCCCGTGCCGTGCCCTCGGCGGGCAGCTCACGCACCCGCCCCGCGCTCTCGGTGTGCGCGCTCATCGCCTGCCCTCCCGCCGCAGCCTGCGGATGTTGAACAGCATCACGGGGATCACCAGCAGCAGCAGGAACACCGCGATGGCGCTGGCCACGCCGGGCCGCCCCTCGGAGAAGCCCTTGCGGTACAGCTCCAGCGCCAGCACGTTCGCGTCGTCCTGGGACGAGCCCGGCGCGATGATGTAGACGAGGTCGAACACCTTCAGCACGTTGATCATCAGCGTGACGGTGACGACCGCGAGCACCGGAGCCAGCAGCGGCACGGTGACCTTGCGGAACACCTGCCACTCACTGGCGCCGTCCACCCGCGCCTGCTCCAGCAGTTCCCTCGGCACCCCGGCGAGCCCCGCCGCGATCAGCACCATGGCGAAGCCCGCCCACATCCACACGTAGGAGCCGATGATCGCCGGGGTGACCAGGGCCGGCCCCAGCCAGTCGACGCCGTTGTACGGCTCCTTGAAGTTGGCCGCCGGGAGCCGCAGCCGGGCCCCGTCCGCCGAGGCGGGCAGGGTGAAGGTGCCGTCGGGGGCCGCCTCGGCGGAGGCCACCACCTTGCCGTCCTTCACGGCCTCGACCCGCATCCCGGCGTACCCGACCTCGGCCGGGTCCGGGGCGCCGAGCCGGCCGACGCCCTTGCCGCGGGTGAAGTCCTGCCAGACCGTGCCGGTGACCTTCCCCGGCTCCGGCCGGGCGGCCGCCGCCCTCCGTACGCCGTCCGGCAGCTTGTCCGGGGCCACCCCGACCATGGGCAGCGCGACCGGGCTGCCCGCCTTCACCGGGTCCTTGGTGACGAAGGCCCCGCCCTGGCCCACCAGCGGCGACTCGCGGCCGGGGTGCGCCTTCGGGAACGCCGAGGACTGGGCGAAGGAGTCGTGCACCCCGACCCACACCGCGTTGGCGACCCCCTTGTCCGGGTCCTGGTCGTACACCAGCCGGAAGATGATCCCGGCGGCCAGCATCGAGATCGCCATCGGCATGAAGACGACCAGCTTGAACGCCGTTCCCCAGCGCACCCGTTCGGTCAGCACGGCGAAGACCAGGCCGAGCGCGGTGGACACGGTGGGCGCGAACACCACCCAGATCACGTTGTTCTTGAGCGCGGTGCGGATGCCGTCGTCGGTGAACAGCGCCTGGTAGTTGTCGAATCCGGCGAACTGGCTGCCCGAGGAGTCGTACAGACTGCGGACGACGGAGTACCCGATCGGGTAGAGCACGAGCGCGCCGAGCAGCACCAGGGCGGGCAGCAGGAAGAGCGCCGCCACCGCCTTGCGCGTCCCGGTCACACTCGCGCGGCTCTTCGGCGCGGCCGGGCCCGGAGGGGACCCGGCCGCCGTTGCCGATGCCATGACCGGATCAGCCCTTGTTCCCGTACGCGGCCGCCGCGTCCTTCTCCAGCCTCGCCTGGGCGCCCGCGACGTCCTTCGGGTTCTTCAGGAAGTCCTGGAGGTCCTTCCACTCGCCCTTGCCCGGGGTGCCGCCGAACGCCTGCGGCGCCTGGTCGGACATGTCGAAGCGGAAGTCGTCGCCGGACGCGATCAGCGCCTTGGCGATGGTGCGCTGCGTCTCGTTCGGGTAGGCCGACTCCGGCACGTTCTTGTTGGGCGAGAGATAACCGCCCAGCTTGGCCTGGACGGTCGCCGCGTCCGGGGAGGCCAGGAACGTGGCCAGCGCCTGGGCCGCCTTGGAGTCCTTCAGGATCACCGCAGCGTCACCGCCGGAGACCACCGGCGCGGTCGAGCCGACCGACGGGAACGGGAACGCCTTGGCGTCCGTGCCCACCTTCGCCTTGGTCTCGCCGATGTTGACCTGCGCGAAGTCGCCCTCGAAGACCATGCCCGCCTTCGGCTGGTCGCCGCCGGTGAAGGTCTGCGTCACCGAGGCCGGGAACTCGGTCTGGAGCGCGCCGTCCGAGCCGCCCGCCACATAGTCCTTCTTGCCCCAGATCTGGCCGAGCGTGGTGAGCGCCTGCTTCACCGACGGGTCGGTCCACTTGATCTCGTGCTTGGCGAGCTGGTCGTACTTCTCCGGGCCGGCCTGGGAGAGGTAGACGTTCTCGAACCAGTCGGTCAGCGTCCAGCCGTCCGCGCCGCCCACGGAGAAGGGGGTGACACCGGAGTCGTACACCGCCTGCGCCGCGGTCAGCAGCTCGGCCCAGGTCTTGGGCTCCTTCGCGCCGGCGTTCTCGAACACGGGCGCGTTGTACCAGAACAGCGACTTGTTGGCGGCCTTGTAGTAGACGCCGTACGGCTTGCCGTCGACCTTGCCGATGTCCTGCCAGCCCGCCGAGTAGTTCTTCTGGAGCTCCTTCACGGCTTCCGGGCCGAGCGGCTTGGCCCACTTCTTCTCGACCGCCTGCTTGATCGCGCCCGGCTGCGGCAGCAGCGCCACGTCCGGCGGCTGCCCGCCCGCGATCTTGGAACCGAGGAAGTTGATGATCGGGTCCTGCGCGGGCACGAAGGTCACCTTCGCGCCCGTGCGCTTCTCGAACTCCGCCAGCACCTTCTTGAAGTTCGCCTGCTCGGTGCCGGTCCAGACGGCGGCGACCTCGAGCTCCGCGCCGTCCAGCTTCGGCAGGTTCACGGTGGAGCCGGTGGCACCGCCGCCGCCCTCCTCACCGTCCTTCTTCCCGCCGTCCCCGCCGGAGCAGGCGGTCAGCGTCAGGGCCCCCGCCAGCAGCGCGGCGACGGCGGTGCCGGCCCGGTGCCCTCGGATGGTGTCGCTCGGCTTGCGCATCACTTCCCCGTTCGTCGTTCTCCGTTGAACGCCTGAACTCTGCTTGTGCGCTCCGGTGTACGCCGGGCCGCCCCGGTGCGGCAAGAGCACCCGCAGGGTCCGGCCACGCATCGTGACCGGCTCGTGATCATCGGGGTATGCGTGCGGGGGGCGCCACAAGCTCCGGCGCCCCGCCGGTCACAGCAGCGAGGGCACCTGACCGGCCGAGACCTGCCGGGCCGCGCGCTCCACCGCGCTCGCCAGCAGGGCCAGGTCGGTGGGGCCGTTGCCCAGCTCGCGCACCGGGCGCCGGGCGGGGGGATCGCCCATCCGCTGCCAGTCCAGCGGCAGCACGGTCGGCCGCTGGGTCGCGGTGCGCGGGATACGGCCCGTCACCCGGCCGCCCTGCACCCCGGTGACCCGGCCGTCCGGGTACGCCAGCACGCCGCGCCCCGGCGCCGGTTCGCCCTCCGCGCTCCGCTCGGCCGGGCCCGTGCCGCGTCCGCCGGCCGGCGCCTCCAGCGTCACCCGCAGGGTGGCCCGCCGCGCCGGTTCCGTCTCCGCCGTACGGCCGCCCGTCCCGGACGCGGCCACCAGGTGCACGCCGAGCCGCTCGCCCTCGCGGGCCACCGCCTCCAGCGCCCGGACGACGGACCCGGCGGCGGGCCGGCCCGGCGAGCCCAGCGCGGGGGAGACCAGCGCGTCCAGGTCGTCGACGACCACCACCAGCCGGGGCAGCGGGGGCGCCGCCTCGGTGTGCTGCCGGGCGGCGCCGGGCCGCAGCCGCAGCGTGGAGCTGGGCGGCGTGTCCAGATCGCCGTCACCGGTGCCGCGCCCGCCGGGGCCGCGCTGGGCGACCATGCGGCCGGACACCTCGTGCGAGGTGTGCCAGTGCGCGAAGTCCGTCAGCCCCACCAGCTCCGAGCGCCGCTTCAGCTCCGCGCTCAGCGACTGCGCGAACTCCCGCATGCGCACCGGGTCGTTGGCGATCAGATGGGTCGTCACATGCGGTATGTCGGTACAGGACCGCAGGCCCTCGCCGGCCCCGGAGGCCGTGCCGACGCCGTCCCTGCCGTCGATCAGCACCATGCCGAGCCGGTCCGGGCGCTCGGCCGCCGCCAGCGACGCCGCCACCGCCCGCAGCAGTTCCGTACGGCCGCTGCCGGGCGGCCCCTCGACCAGCAGATGCGGGCCGTCGGCCACCAGGTCGGCGGTCACCGGACCGCGCGGACCGGCGCCCAGCACCACGCGGGCGCGCCCGCCCAGCGACTCGGTGTCGTCGGCCGCGTCCGCCCAGCGGGCCATCAGCGAGGCCGGGGTGGCCCGCGCCAGCCCCAGTTCGTCCAGCAGCCGGGCCGACAGCGGCAGCGGCACCGCCACGCGCGGGTGCCGGGCGTCGGCCGGGGTGTCCGGGCGCAGCGGGGCGAGCGCCCGCGCGAACCGTTCCGCCCACGCCCCCGACACCGCGTCCACGGCGGCGAGCGTGCCCGGCCCCACCGGGCCGGTCGGCGCCACCCGCATCAGCCGCAGCGCGGTCGCCACGTCGCCGCTGAGCAGCGCCACCGCCCCGCACTCCCGGAAGGTGGGCGTCGCCGCGCAGGCCGCCTCGTAGGTGGCGGTCAGCGGGGAGGCGGGGGAGGCGGGCGCCGTCTCGGCCAGGCACACCACGTGCACCCCGGCCGCCGGTCCGCTCACCGCCAGCCGCGCCACGTCCTCGCGCAGCGCCGACCCGCCGGGGTCGCCGTCCACCACGACCACCGTGTACGGCCCCGGGTGGCCCCCCGGGCCGTGCCGGAAGGCGGCGGGGTCCGTCCCGCTCTCGACCCGGCGCAGCAGTTCCCCGGTACGGGCCGCCGCCTGCTCGCGGTCGAAGGCGAGCAGCAGCCGGCAGTCCTGCCCGTGTCCGGGCCGTACGTGCGGCAGCCAGCCGAGCCACGACCACTCGGCCGTGCGCTCCTCCACCGGGCGGGAGCGGTCCGCGCTGATCAGCACGATCTCCAGCAGCTCGGGGGAGTGCAGCGCGGCGAGCTGGGCCACCACCGCGCGGGCCAGCCCGGCCAGCCGGGGGCGCGGACCGGCCAGACCCAGCGCGCCCGCCTCGCGCAGCGCGGCCGTCACCGGCACGGCGAGCAGGGGCGCGCCGTCGGGCCCCGTCCGGTCGGCGGTGCCGAGCCGCACCGCCAGCGCCTCCGGGTGCCCCGGACCCCGGTCCCAGAGCCGGGGGCCCGGACCGAGCGCCGTCAGCAGCAGCGCGGCCGGGTCGGGCCAGGTCTCCGGGCGCCGGAACGCCTCGGGCGGGGCCGCGGGGGCCGTCTCGGCGTACGCGGCGGAGCCGGCCTCGGTGTCCTCGTCCCGGGCGCCGGTGAGCTTGCGCGCCCAGGCGCCGATGCCGCCGCGCCGCCGGGCCGCCGCCATGTCGGTGCCCCGTACGGGGGTTCCCTTGCGGGTGGGGGAGTCCGGCTCCTCGGGGTGCGGGTCGTCGGGCCGGTGGCCGGGGTGGGTGTCGTGCTCCTGGTACCGGCCGGCGGGCCTGCTCTCGATGCGGGGCGCCCGGCCCTGCTCGGGCACCCCCGCCCGCCGCGGGCGCTCGGCGCCGACGCGTCCGGCCGTGCCGTACCCGTGCCCGGTCGGGCCGTCCGGCGCGGCCGCGTCCGGTGCCGGGGCGGGGGTGTCCGGGGTGTCCCAGGGGCAGGCTTCGGGGTCGTCCCCGAGGGGCACCCGGACGCAGCCCTCGCCGTCGGGCACCGTGCGCACCCGGGCTCCGGGGCCCGCCGACGGGGTGACCCTGAGCGCGGACTCGCCGAGGCGCAGCAGGCCGCCCGCGGGGACGCGCAGCGGGCGGTCGGCCACGCGGGCGCCGTCCAGCGTGGTGCCGTTGGTGGAGTCGAGGTCGGTGACCGTGACCCGGCCCTCGGCGCCCACCGTGACCGCGCAGTGCAGCCGGGAGACGTCCGGGTCGTCCAGGGGCACGTCGGCGTCGGCGGAGCGGCCGACCGTTATCCGGCCCCCGTGCAGCAGGTGGACCCCGCCCGCGTCCGGGCCGGCGACCACGTGGAGCTGGGTGGGGGCGTCGTCCAGTTCGGGATGCGGCTCGGGGGCCGCCGGGGCGCCCAGGGACAGCACCGCGCCGTCGACCAGCGGGGGCTCGCCGAGGGTGTGGCGGCGCGGGTCCAGACGGTCCGCGCCCGCGTACAGCACCACCTGGGCGCCGCCGCCGTCCCGCCCGGCCCCGCTCTCCCCGGTGACCGCCGAGGCGAGCGCGGGCGCCACCGACGCCAGCTCGGTGCCCGTGGGCGCCGTGACCAGCACGTCGCGCGTCGCGGCGCCACCCCGCCTCGGGGACGCACCCAGCGGATCTACGACGGTCAGCCGGATCTGCATCGCCGTCAGCGGTCCCTTCTGCCCGGCCGCGGAGGTCCCCCACTCCGCACGGGCACGTAGGCCAGTACTGCAGGCATCCTCGCACCTGTCGCGGCCCTCCCGCCCGCGTCCCGAGGCGAAGTGATCTTGATTGGTCAGCTCTGCCCCCAAAAGTGCCTGACCGGTGACGCGGCGGCGATCACTTGAGATCGGTCACGCACCCGAATGGGCAACCGGCGGACCGAGGTGAGCGTCTTTTCTCCGAACACGGACCACGAGCCGCGCGTACTGGTTCAGGGGGCGGCTTTGGGACGGGCCACTACAGTGGTCGGAACGCCGGAACACCGGCGGCAATCAGCGAGCAAGCAGCCAATAGCAAGCAGGGAGCGCGTGACGTGCGGCCAGTCGGCAGCAAGTACCTGCTCGAGGAGCCGCTCGGACGCGGCGCCACGGGCACCGTCTGGCGCGCCCGCCAGCGGGAGACGGCGGGCGCCGAGGCGGCCGTGGCGGGCCAGCCCGGCGAGACGGTCGCCATCAAGGTCCTCAAGGAGGAGCTGGCGAGCGACCCGGACATCGTGATGCGCTTCCTGCGCGAGCGCTCCGTACTGCTCCGTCTCACCCACCCCAACATCGTCCGGGTCCGCGACCTGGTCGTCGAGGGCGATCTGCTGGCGCTCGTCATGGACCTCGTCGAGGGCCCCGACCTGCACCGCTACCTGCGGGAGAACGGCACCTTCTCGCCCGTCGCCGCCGCCCTGCTCACCGCACAGGTCGCCGACGCGCTCGCCGCCAGCCACGCCGACGGCGTCGTCCACCGCGACCTGAAGCCCGCCAACGTGCTGCTGCGCCAGTACGACGGCCAGATGTACCCGATGCTGACCGACTTCGGCATCGCCCGCCTGGCCGACTCGCCCGGTCTGACCCGCACCCACGAGTTCGTCGGCACCCCCGCCTACGTGGCCCCGGAGTCCGCCGAGGGCCGCCCGCAGACCTCGGCCGTCGACGTCTACGGCGCCGGCATCCTGCTGTACGAGCTGGTCACCGGGCGTCCGCCGTTCTCCGGCGCCACCGCCCTGGAGGTGCTGCACCAGCACCTGAGCGCCGAACCGCGCCGCCCCTCCACGGTCCCCGACCCGCTGTGGACCGTCATAGAGCGCTGCCTGCGCAAGAACCCCGGACAGAGGCCGAGCGCCGAGAACCTCGCCCGCGCCCTGCGCGTGGTCGCCGACGGCGTCGGCGTGCACGCCGGCCCCGCGCAGATCGCCGCGGCCGAGGGCGTCGGCGCCCTCCTCGCGCCCGACCCCGCCCCGGCCCCCGTGCCGGAGGTGCCCGGCGCCGCCGACGCCACCCAGGTGCTCCCCCCGAACGCCGCCCAGGGCGCCTACGACCACTACGACCCCAACGCCGCCACCAGCTTCCTCCCGCACACCGCGGGCCCGCAGGGCGCCGCCGACCCGACCACCGTGCTCCCCAGCACCGGCGCCGCCGACCCCACCACGGTCATGCCCCCGGTGCCCCAGGGCCGGCCGGGCCAGTACGACCCGCAGGACCCCTACGGGCAGAACCAGCAGCAGCCGGACCAGCCGCACCCGTGGCAGACCCAGCTCCGCGCCGCCCGCGACCGCAACGAGCAGACCCAGGTCCAGTACCTCGACCCGGACGACGACCCGCTGCGCCGCCGCCCCCAGCGGCAGGCCGCCCGCCCGCAGCACCAGGCCCAGCAGCCCCGCTCGCAGCAGCCGCAGGCCCGCCCGCAGCCCCGGCGCCAGACCCCGCAGCCGCAGCAGTACTCCCCGCCGCCGCAGCCCCAGCGGTACGCCCCGCCGGAGCCGCAGCGGCCCGCGCGCGAGCCCCGCGCGCCCCGGCAGCGCAGCGCCAACCCGATGAAGATCCCCGGCCTCGGCTGCCTCAAGGGCTGCCTGTTCACGATCCTCATCCTGGTCGTGGCGAGCTGGCTCATCTGGGAGCTGACCCCGCTGCACACCTGGGTCGGCCAGGGCAAGGGCTACTGGGACCAGCTCAGCGACTGGGCCGGTTCCGTCTCCGACTGGTTCAAGAACCTGGACAGTTCGACGGGCGGCGGCGGCAACTGAACGGCCGCTCGCGGAGCCGGTTCTGGGGACTTGTCGACACCCAGCGGGTGATTTCCGGCTCCGCGGTGAAGGCGGGCCCGGCAGCCGCGTAGTTTTGTCGACCGGGGCAACACGCGTCTGTAGGAGCAGTCTTGGCACGGAAGATCGGCAGCCGGTACATCGCCAACCAGATCCTGGGTCGGGGCAGCGCCGGGACAGTGTGGCTGGGCGAGGGACCGGACGGACCCGTCGCCATCAAGCTGCTGCGCGAGGACCTCGCCTCCGACCAGGAACTGGTCGGCCGCTTCGTGCAGGAACGCACCGCGCTGCTCGGTCTCGAACACCCGCACATCGTCACCGTGCGCGACCTGGTGGTCGACGGCAACGACCTCGCCCTGGTGATGGACATCGTCCGCGGCACCGACCTGCGCACCCGCCTGGAGCGCGAGCGCCGCCTCGCCCCCGAGGCCGCCGTGGCGATCGTCGCCGACGTCGCCGACGGCCTCGCCGCCGCGCACGCGGCCGGGGTCGTCCACCGGGACGTCAAGCCCGAGAACATCCTCCTCGACATGCGCGGCCCGCTCGGCCCCGGCGGCGCCCACCCGGCGCTGCTCACCGACTTCGGTGTGGCCAAGCTCATCGACTCGCCCAAGCGCACCCGCGCCACGAAGATCATCGGGACCCCCGACTACCTCGCCCCCGAGATCGTCGAGGGCCTGCCCCCGCGCGCCGCCGTGGACATCTACGCCCTGGCCACGGTCCTGTACGAACTGCTCGCGGGCTTCACCCCCTTCGGCGGCGGCCACCCCGGCGCGGTGCTGCGCAGACACGTCACCGAGACCGTCGTCCCGCTGCCCGGCATCCCCGAGGAGCTCTGGCAGCTCGTCGTCCAGTGCCTGGCTAAGGGCCCCGCCTCCCGCCTGCGCGCCTCCGAGCTCGCCGCCCGCCTGCGCGAGCAGCTGCCGACCCTGGAGGGCCTGCCCCCGCTGGAGGTGGACGAGCCCGACCCCGAGTCCGCCCCGGAGGAACCCCCGGCGCCGCTCCCGCCCACCGAGCCGGCCCGCCGCCGGGGCGCCGTCTCCCTGGTCCCCGGCGCCAAGCCCGACTCCAACCGCGACACCCACACCTCCATGCGGGTCCCCGCCCCCGACGAACTCGCCGGCGGCGCCCACGGCACGGCCCGCGCCCCGCGTTCCTCCGGCGCCCCCCGCCCCGGCTCCGCCCGCCACCGGGCCGCGGCCCGGCGCCGCAGAGTCACGCTGACGCTGGCGGGCACCCTCCTGGTGGCGGCGGTCGGCTACGGAGTCTGGACCACCTCCACCGACGACACCCCACCCCAGGACACCCAGACCACGTCGACCCCCTGACCCCCTGGGGCTCCGCCCCAGACCCCGCTTTCCCACCCACCCGTCTCGGTAGGCGAAGAGGCGAGGCACGGAGGAGGGGTACGGGGCCCGGTCGAGGATGCCCGGTCCGTCCTGCGTTCGAGGCCCCATGCGCGCCTGGCGGCTGACCGGCGGCAGCCGTTCCGGCCGGGCCATCCAGCCCAGGTCAGCCACATTCAGCCCGTCCGGCGTTTGAGGACGAGGCCCCTCAAGGGCCGACAGCGGGGGTCCGGGGGCGCAGCCCCTGGTACGCCGCGAGCAACACCCCGCACCCCGGTGGTACCGACCGCCGAGGACCGACCGCACCCGGCGGAGCCGTTACGCTGGGGGCGTGGCAGTCGTCGATGTATCCGAAGAGCTGAAGTCCCTCTCCTCGACCATGGAGTCGATCGAGGCCGTTTTGGACCTCGACAAGCTGAGGGCAGACATCGCCGTGCTCGAGGAGCAGGCGGCCGTGCCTTCCCTCTGGGACAACCCGGACGAGGCGCAGAAGATCACCAGCAAGCTCTCCCACCTCCAGGCCGAGGTCAGGAAGGCGGAGGCGCTGCGCGGCCGGATCGACGATCTCGCCGTCCTCTTCGAGATGGCCGAGGAGGAGGACGACCCGGACACCCGTGCCGAGGCCGAGTCCGAGCTGGCCGCGGTGAAGAAGGCGCTGGACGAGATGGAGGTCCGTACCCTCCTGAGCGGTGAGTACGACTCCCGCGAGGCGCTGGTCAACATCCGCGCGGAGGCGGGCGGCGTCGACGCCGCCGACTTCGCCGAGCAGCTCCAGCGCATGTACCTGCGCTGGGCCGAGCGCCACGGCTACAAGACGGAGATCTACGAGACGTCGTACGCCGAGGAGGCCGGCATCAAGTCGACCACCTTCGCCGTCCAGATCCCGTACGCGTACGGCACGCTCTCCGTCGAGCAGGGCACGCACCGCCTGGTGCGCATCTCGCCCTTCGACAACCAGGGCCGCCGTCAGACGTCCTTCGCGGGCGTCGAGGTGCTCCCGGTGGTGGAGCAGACCGACCACGTCGAGATCGACGAGTCGGACCTGCGCATCGACGTCTACCGTTCCTCGGGCCCCGGCGGCCAGGGCGTGAACACGACGGACTCCGCGGTCCGCCTCACCCACCTGCCCACCGGCATCGTGGTCTCCTGCCAGAACGAGCGCTCGCAGATCCAGAACAAGGCCACGGCCATGAACGTGCTCCAGGCCAAGCTGCTGGAGCGCCAGCGGCAGGAGGAGCGCGCCAAGATGGACGCCCTCAAGGGCGACGGCGGCAGTTCCTGGGGCAACCAGATGCGTTCGTACGTCCTGCACCCGTACCAGATGGTCAAGGACCTGCGTACGGACTTCGAGGTCGGCAACCCGCAGTCCGTGCTCGACGGCGAGATCGACGGTTTCCTGGAAGCCGGAATTCGCTGGCGCAAGCAGCAGGAGAAGTAAGTTTGTCGACATGACAACCTTGGAGAACTGCCGTCCTTGGGGCGGCAGTTCTTTTGTTTCTGGGTTTTAGGTCACAGTCAGAGCAGTCAACTCCCGGCAAACACCCTCCCATAGGACATTGCGCCCGCAACGGCCTTGACGTTGCTTTGAAAAATGGGAATGGTGAATCGCGGCATGCGTGTCCATGGGGCGCATGTGAACCGGGGGAACGGGAGAGTGCCGGGTGCCGACGCGACAGTCGGACCCGGCGTCGTCGGCTACCCCCGTCGAGCACGGCCCGCCCCAAGCGCAGCCTCATCGACAACAGCTACTGGGGGTAGCACACATATGACGAAGAAGACGCGTGTTCGCGTCGCACGTATAGCCGCCGGCGCCGTGATCGCGGCCGGCGCTTCGCTGATGGTGGCCGGTGTCGCCTCGGCCGACCCGCGCCCCGAGCCCGACCCGTCGTGCACCATCGGTACCTGCACCGAGCCCGACCCGGGCGGCAACACCGAGGGCGGCGCCAACGCCGGCGCGCAGGGCGGCACGGGGAACGCCGGTGCCCAGGGCGGTAACACCAACGGCGGGAACACCACCGGCAGCACCACCGCCGGCGGCACCACCAACGGCGGCAACACGACCGGCGGAGCCCTCGGCGGCGTGATCGGCGGTGTGATCGGCGGGACCTCCACCACGGGCGGCTCGACCAGCACCGGCGGCACCTCGACCACGGGCGGTACGTCGACCACGGGTGGCACCTCGACCACCGGCGGCACCTCCACCACGGGCGGTACGTCGACCACCGGCGGCACCTCGACCACGGGTGGCACCTCCACCACGGGCGGCACGTCCACCACGGGTGGCACTTCCACCACCGGCGGTAACGGCGGCACCTCCACCACCGGCGGCAACGGCGGGACCGGTTCCACCGGCGGCAACGGCTCGACCGGCGGTTCCACCGGCGGCACCGGCACCACCCCCGACGGCGGCGGCAACGACAACGTCTCCCAGGAGGAGGGCACCTCCGCCCTCACCGACACCGGCTCGGACACCGCTCCGCAGCAGACCGGCAACGGCAAGCAGCTCGCCGAGACCGGTGCGGGCCAGACCACGTTCCTGCTGGTCGGCGCCGCGACGATGATCGCGGGCGGCGTCGCCTTCCGCGTCCTTCCGCGCATGGCGGGCAACCGCGACGGCACGGCCGCCTGAAGGTAGCCGCCTCGTCACTCCGCGCCACCGCGCGCCGGAGCGGGCGAACAGAAGGGCCCGGAGCGCATCCACGCGCTCCGGGCCCCCTTCGTTGTTCCGGGCCCCCGCAGTGCCCCGTCTAGACGCCCTGGTGCGCCAGGATCGCCGTCAGCGCGATCAGCACCACCAACAGCGCGATCAGTGCCACCGGGCTCACCCCGGCCATGAAGCCCGACTGCTGCTGCTGCAGCCGCTCGCGGCTTGCACGGCACACCGGGCACCGGCCCTCGTTCACAGGGGCCGCGCAGTTAGCGCACACCAACCGGTCGTACGTCATGCGCTCGCCCTCCTCGTGCCAGGCCCTCAACCCCGTACAACGCCGTCGGGAACGAGAACGTTCCCCCTCCACTCTGCCAGGTTCCCCCCGAAAGAGCGCGGGCGCCCGGGAAAGCGGAGAGCACCGGCCGTACAAAAAGCCACAAGTCTCTCCCAACCGCGACCGGGCCCTGCGTAGGCACTCCCGGTTCGCGTATGGTCACGCTCATCATCCCCCGGCGACCCGTGGTGCATCCGTGATCCGATTCGACAGTGTCTCCAAGGTCTACCCCAAGCAGACCCGCCCCGCCCTCAGGGAGGTGTCCCTGGAAGTGGAGAAGGGCGAGTTCGTCTTCCTCGTGGGGTCGTCCGGCTCCGGCAAGTCGACCTTCCTCAGGCTCGTGCTCCGCGAGGAGCGGTGCAGCCACGGCCAGGTCCACGTCCTCGGCAAGGACCTCGCGCGCCTCTCCAACTGGAAGGTGCCGCAGATGCGCCGCCAGCTCGGGACGGTCTTCCAGGACTTCCGCCTGTTGCCCAACAAGACGGTCGCGGAGAACGTGGCCTTCGCGCAGGAGGTCATCGGCAAGTCCCGCGGCGAGATCCGCAAGTCCGTGCCCCAGGTGCTCGACCTCGTCGGGCTCGGCGGCAAGGAGGACCGCATGCCGGGCGAGCTGTCCGGCGGTGAGCAGCAGCGCGTCGCCATCGCGCGGGCGTTCGTCAACCGGCCCAAGCTGCTGATCGCCGACGAGCCCACCGGCAACCTCGACCCGCAGACCTCCGTCGGCATCATGAAGCTGCTCGACCGGATCAACCGGACGGGCACCACCGTCATCATGGCGACGCACGACCAGAACATCGTGGACCAGATGCGCAAGCGCGTCATCGAGCTGGAGAAGGGCCGCCTCGTGCGCGACCAGGCCCGCGGCGTCTACGGCTACCAGCACTAAGCAAGTTCACGACGGAAAGGCTTGACCAGACGCCATGCGCGCCCAGTTCGTCATGTCGGAGATCGGTGTCGGTCTCCGCCGCAACCTGACGATGACCTTCGCCGTCATCGTCTCCGTCGCCCTGTCCCTGGCCCTCTTCGGCGGCTC
Organism: Streptomyces sp. NPDC046860; assembly: GCF_040645115.1. Lineage (NCBI taxonomy): Bacteria > Bacillati > Actinomycetota > Actinomycetes > Kitasatosporales > Streptomycetaceae > Streptomyces > Streptomyces sp. NPDC046860. Next base: position 76,042 of record NZ_JBEYXQ010000004.1, read on the forward strand.
CCTGATGATGAGCGACCAGGTGAGCACCATGAAGGGCTACTGGTACGACAAGGTCAACGTCTCGATCTTCCTCTGCAACAAGAGCGACGCCCAGTCCGACGTGAACTGCGCCAAGGGCGCGGCCACCGAGGACCAGAAGAAGCAGATCCAGGCCGACCTCGGCAAGATGTCCTCCATCGTGGAGAAGGTCACCTACGAGTCCCAGGACACGGCCTACAAGCACTACAAGGAGCAGTTCGGGAACTCCCCGCTGGCCAGCTCGCTGACGCCGGACCAGATGCAGGAGTCGTACCGGATCAAGCTCAAGGACCCGCAGAAGTACCAGGTGATCGCCACCGCGTTCAACGGGCGGGCCGGCGTGCAGTCGGTGCAGGACCAGCGGAGCATCCTCGACAACCTGTTCCAGCTCCTCAACCTGATGAACCGCGCCGCGCTCTTCCTGATGGCGCTGATGCTGTTCGTGGCGCTGCTGCTGATCGTCAACACCGTCCGCGTGTCCGCGTTCAGCCGCCGCCGGGAGACCGGGATCATGCGGCTGGTCGGCGCCTCCGGCTTCTACATCCAGGCGCCGTTCATCATGGAGGCCGCGGTCGCCGGCCTCATCGGCGGCAGCCTGGCGTGCGTCTTCCTGGTGCTGGGCCGGTACTTCACCATCGACCACGGCATGGCCCTCTCCAGCAAGCTGACGCTCATCAACTTCATCGGCTGGGACTCGGTGTTGACCAAGCTCCCGCTGATCCTCGCGACCAGCGTGCTGATGCCCTCCCTGGCGGCGTTCTTCGCGTTGCGCAAGTACCTGAAGGTGTGACACATACCAAGAGGGCCGTACAGGCATCCGTCTGTACGGCCCTTCGCGTTGTCCTAGACTCACCGCCATGTCAGGCCGAGCCCTGTTCCGTCAGCCCCGCCGCAAACGCCGCGGGGCCGCCCTGACCTTGGTGTTCGCCGGAGCGCTGACCGCGGGCGCGGTCACGGGCTCCCTCCCGGGCACCGCCGAGGCCCGCCGCATGGACGCCAAGGCCGAGGCCGCGCAGGGCGGTCAGGACGCCGGGAAGCGGGCCGTGCCCCGCCCGGAGGACGTGCGCCGGGCCGCCGCCGAGGCGATGGCCAAGGGCGAGTCGCCCACCGAGGCCGCCGAACAGGCCGTCAGCCGCAGCGGGGACCGCTGGGCCGCCGTGTACTCCGAGGACGAGTACGCCGAGTTCCGCGACGCGCTCGACGGCGAGTACACCGGCGTCGGACTGTGGGCCAGGCGCGAGCGCGACGGCCATGTCACCGTCAGCCGCGTGCGGTCCGGCTCGCCCGCCGCCGACGCCGGCATCCACCGGGGCGACCGGCTGCGCAGCGTCGACGGGCGCGGGGTCGACGGCCGCCCGGTCACCGAGGTGGTGTCCCTGCTCCGCGGCGACGCCGAGGACGCCTCCGCCGGGACCCCGGTCACCGTCGGCATCCAGCGCGGCACCGCCTCCTGGTCCCGGACCCTGCACCGGGCCCGGCTCTCCACCGACCCGGTGACCGTCGCCCGGCAGGCCGACGGGGTCGTCGTGGTCCGGGTCTCCGCCTTCACCAAGGGCGCCGCCGGGGCCGTACGGGACGCCGTCGCGGCCGCCCCCGCGGACAGCGGGATCGTGCTCGACCTGCGCGGCAACTCCGGCGGCCTGGTCACCGAGGCCGTCTCCGCCGCCTCCTGCTTCCTCGACGGCGGCCTGGTCGCCACCTACGACGTCGACGGCGCCCAGCGCGCCCTGCACGCGGCCTCCGGCGGCGACACCGCCCGTCCGCTGGTCGTCCTGGTCGACGGGGGCACGATGAGCGCGGCCGAGCTGCTGACCGGCGCCCTGCAGGACCGGGGCCGGGCGGTGGTGATCGGCTCCCGCACCTTCGGCAAGGGCTCGGTGCAGATGCCGACCGAGCTGCCGGACGGCTCGGTGGCCGAGCTGACCGTCGGCCACTACCGCACCCCCTCCGGCCACGCCGTCGACGGCCGGGGCATCACCCCCGACCTCGACGCGGGCCCCGGCGCGCTGGAGCGGGCCCGCAAGGTCCTCACGGGCCTGGGCGACCCGCGCTAGCCGTCCCGGCCCCGCGCTAATGCGCTTCCCTTCGCCCCCCTCCTTGGTGCGAAAATGGCCAGCACTATGAGCAAGGGAATGTACGTACCGAAGGAGTCCCAGCCCAAGCAGGGCGGCGCGGGCTCCGGCAAGGCCAAGGTGAAGGACGGCAAGCGCAAGCTCGTCGCCCAGAACAAGAAGGCGCGGCACGACTACGCGATCATCGACACCTACGAGGCCGGGATCGTACTGTCCGGCACCGAGGTGAAGTCGCTGCGCCAGGGGCGGGCCTCGCTGGCCGACGGCTTCGTCCAGATCGACGGGAACGAGGCGTGGCTGCACAACGCCCACATCCCGGAGTACAGCCAGGGCACCTGGACCAACCACTCCGTGCGCCGCAAGCGCAAGCTGCTCCTGCACCGCGAGGAGATCGACAAGCTGGAGGCGAAGTCCCAGGAGACGGGCCACACCATCGTGCCGCTCGCCCTGTACTTCAAGGACGGCCGGGCCAAGGCGGAGATCGCGCTGGCGCGGGGCAAGAAGGAGTACGACAAGCGGCAGACCCTGCGCGAGAAGCAGGACCGGCGCGAGTCGGACCGTGCCATCGCGGCGGCCAAGCGCAAGCAGCGCGGCTCCTAGCCGGCCCGGCGGGAATAGGCTGGCACTGTCGTGCGTTGGTCACGTACGATGGCACAGCACTCCATCGAGGGTGCGCCGCCTCCTGCGGGGGGCATTGAAAAAACAACATGGGGATGATCGGTTTCGACAGCGGATGTCGAAGCAGGGGAAGCGTGTCGAGGAAGCGGCAATGATCTCGTAAACCATATGTCGCAACCAATAATCGCCAACACCAAGCGCGATTCCTTCGCCCTCGCTGCCTAAGTAGCGACTTGCGAAGTGTCAGCCCGGGGCTGTTCCCGACCCGGATCCTGGCATCAGCTAGGGAACTAAACCTTGATCCCGGTCACGGGGTGAAGAGGGAAACCTAACAGTGACTGAGCCCGTCGGAGACTTGTCCGCGTGATCTCCGGGGCCGAGAAAATCGAAGCGGACTGCACACGGAGAAGCCCTGTTTCCGCACCGGTGGACGCGGGTTCGATTCCCGCCATCTCCACGATCGGGAGGCCCTCGGGTCTCCGGAACCCATGTGGGCAAAGGCCCCGTCGCGCTGAGCGGCGGGGCCTTCGTCTTTCACCGGGGCCCGCGCGATGCCCGGCCGAGCAGGCAGGCCGCCGAGGCCGCCAGCGCCGGTACCGCGTAGGCCGTCGTCGCGCCGAGGTGGTCCGCCGCCCAGCCGCCGGCCGCCGAACCGCAGGCGATACCGGTGAGCAGGGCCGTCACGACCAGGCTCATCCCCTCGTTCAGGCGGCCGGGCGGGGTGCGTTCCTGGACCAGCGTCATCGCCGTCACCATGGTCGGCGCGGTCGCCGTGCCGGCCACCAGCAGCGCACCGGCCAGTACCCAGAGCGACCCGGTCCCGGCCGCGAGCCACGGCAGCGTCATCAGCGCGGCCATCGCGGGCAGGCACCGCATGAGCCGCCGCCCGGCGGGCCCCGGCGGCAGCGCCCCGTACAGCAGCCCCGCCGCGCACGACCCCGCGGCCTGTAGCGCGAGCACCGCGCCGGCCACCGCGCGCTGCCCCTGGGCGTCGGCGTACGCCACGGTGACGATCTCCATCGACCCGAACACCGCGCCGGTCGCCGTGAAGCAGACCAGCAGCGGCCGGACGCCGGGGGCGCGCAGCGGGGACGGCGCCCGGGTGCGGGGGCTCGGCGGCGGCTCGGTCGCGCGCTGCGCGGTGAACAGCAGCATCCCGGTGAGCAGCAGCACGGCCCCGGCGAGGGTGCCCGCCTCGGGGAAGAGGACACCGGTCAGGAAGGACGCCAGCGCCGGGCCCAGCATGAAGCACAGCTCGTCGGCGGCCTGCTCGAAGGCGTTCGCGGTGTGCAGGGACGCCGGGTCGTCGTCCAGCAGGTGGGCCCAGCGGGCGCGGGAGAGCCCGCCGATGTTGGGCGTGGCCGCCCAGGAGGCGTACGCGGCGAACAGCGTCCAGTCGGGGGCGTCGTACCGCACGCACAGCAGCAGGGCCAGGGCGCCGAGCACCGCCACGAGGGTCGCGGGCCTGGCCACCCTGGCCTGCCCGTGCCGGTCCACCAGCCGGGCCAGCCAGGGGCCCGCCAGGCCGCTCGCCACCAGCCCGGTCGCGCTGACCGCACCGGCCAGGGCGTACGAGCCCCGCGCCCCGGCGATCATCACGACCGCGCTCACCCCGGCCATCCCCACCGGGAGCCGGGCGAGCAGGTTGCCGGCGGTGAAGGCGAGGGCGCCGGGGCGGGTGAAGAGGCGACGGTAGGCGGGTGCGGTCAGCGTGGGCATGCCGCTCACGCTCCCGCGCACCCCAGCCGGTGGTCCAACACCTGTCCGGCACCGATTCACGCACCCGCGTTGTAGGTTCGCCGCCATGCCCCCCGCGATCGAACCCCGGCTGCTGCGCGCCTTCGTCGCCGTCGCCGAGGAACTGCACTTCACCCGCGCCGCCGCCCGGCTCTACGTCGCCCAGCAGGCGCTGAGCCGGGACGTGCGGCGGCTCGAACGGGAGCTGGGCGCCGAGCTGTTCGTCCGTACCACCCGGCAGGTGACGCTCACCGCCGACGGCGAGCGTCTGCTGCCGCACGCCCGGCGCGTGCTCGCCGCCCAGGAGGATCTGCTCGCCGCGTTCGGCGGCGCCCGCCCGCTGCTGGTCGACGTCAATTCCGAAGGGCCCCTGACCGCACACCGGGTGCTGCTCCGGGCCCGTGAACTGGCGCCCGGTCAGGAGCTGTTGGCTCGCTACGAGCGCGGCCTCACCGGAGCGGCCACCGCCCTGCTCGCCGGGCGGCTGGACGTCTCCTTCGGCCGCTACGCCGGTCTGGACCCGGCACTGCGCTCCGGGCTCACCCAACAGCCCGTGCGCTACGAGCGGATGGCGGTGCTGCTGCCCGAGGACCACCCGCTGGCGGAGCTGTCCGAGGTGCCGCTCGGGGCGCTCGCCGGGGAGACGGTGTACGCCGGGGCGGGCAACCCCGGCACGCGGGAGTGGACCGAGCTCGCGCGTCAGCTCTTCGAGGGACGCGGTATCCGGCTCGCACCACCCCATCCGGTGGTTCTCGGCGCCGAGGAGTTCACTCGCGTGATGGCGGCGAGCCGGATGCCGGTGCTCGCGGTGGTGGATTTTCCGGCCATGTCGGGCGCGGTGCTGCGACCCCTGGCCGATCCCGTTCCGCTTTCACCCCTGTCGCTGGTGTGGCGGAAGGGGCTGGTCCATCCCGCGCTGGACGCCCTGCGGGCGGCGGCGGCCGAGCTGACCCGCGCCGGGAAGTGGCTCTCCCTGCCCGCCGACCGATGGATTCCGGCCACCGACATCGAGGTGATGAGTCGCCCGTTCTGACACTCCGAGCACACGGAAACTCACCATGCGCTACATTCGGGGACCCGAGCACTGGGGTAGAGGGGGGCGCTCGGACCGGGTGGGGGCCTGGTCCGGCCGGCGCGTGCTCGGGTGTCGCCGGCGCACCCCGGAACAGTCCCGTGGGGGGATGTGCGCACGTGGAACAGTGGCGAGACGACCGTCGACCGGAATGGCCCGATGTGGCGTCGGCGGCAGAAGACATGCAGGTGGCAGGGGGTTCCACCCAGGCTTTTCCGGAAACCGGAACCGTGGCGGAGGCTGAATCGGCAGCTCCGCGCGGGAATCCGCCGGGCGGAGGGCGCGCCGCGTTCCCACGCGTCGTACGCCCATTCGACGCCGGTGTGTTCGCGGCGGCGGAGATACTCCGGGGCGGCCCGGCCGCCCTGTCCGCGACCGACGCGACGGCCCTGCTCCCGCGCCCGGGAACCCCGCGCGCGGCGGCCGACTTCCGCCCCTCGGGCGGCGGGTCCGAAATCGAACGGACGGCCTTGCTGCCCGTCCGGCCGGATGCCGTCCCGCCGGACGCCGCCCCGGCGGGACGCGCGGCCCATGATCCGCACGAGGTGACCGTCCAGCTGGACTCGGTCCAGGCCGACGGCGCGACGGCCGCCGACCGCGCGGGCGGGGCCGAGGCGGCGGACGCACCGGTGTTCGTGGACGAGTCCGGCCGCCGCAGCCGCACCTTCCGGCGCCTCGGCCTGCTGGTCGCCGGACTCTGCGCGGGCTACGCCGCCGTCATCGGCGTCACCCTGCTCTCCGGCAGCTCCGACGCGCCCTGGCTGCCGATGCCGCAGAAGGAGGACGAGCCCGCGAGCCGGGTCGACACCTCGCCCGCGCCCACCGCCTCGGCCCCGGCCGCCACCGGTGGGAAGGGCCGCGGCCGCACGGGCACCGGACCCGCCGCGCCGGGCACCGCACCCGCCACCGTCGCCGCCGTGCCCGTACCCGGGCGGCAGAGCCCCGCGGCCGGCGGCACCACCGCCGCCCGGCCGCCCGCCGCGGCGAGCCCGACGTCCGGCCGGTCCGTGCCGCCCGCGCCCGGCGGGAGCAGTCCCAGGCCCGCGACCAGCGCGACCGCGTCGGCCGAGCCGTCCCAGGCGCCGAGCAGCACCGCGCCCAGTCCGGCCGTCACCGAGTCCCCGGCCGGCGGAAACGGCCCGCAGCCGCACGGCTCGGCCGCCCGCCCCGCCGCCGGATGACGCGCCGCGACCCCGACCGGAAGAACCCGATGACTCCGCGAACCGATCGCCGGGCGCTGCCCCGGCGCCGCCGGCTCCCGCTGCGCCCGCTGCTGGCCTTCCTGCTGCTGCTCGCCACGCTGGCCATGCTCATGCTGCACGGCTACGTCCACAACGAGATCCTCGCCGACCACCGCGTCCGGCCCGAGGCGCCCGCCGGGCGGGTGCCCGCGAAGGTCACCGGGGGCGGCCCCGTCATCGACACCCGGGGCGGCCGCACCGACAGCCTCCGGGTGCCGAAGGGCCGTATCGTCCTCACTTTCGACGACGGCCCCGACCCGACCTGGACGCCCAAGGTCCTCGACGCGCTGAAGCGGAACCACGCGCAGGCCACGTTCTTCGTGACCGGCACGATGACCTCCCGCCACCCGGAGCTGGTCCGGCGCATGGTCGCCGAGGGCCACGAGGTCGGCCTGCACACCTTCAACCACCCCGACCTCTCCTACCAGTCGGAGCGCCGGATCGACTGGGAGCTGTCCCAGGGGCAGCTGGCGCTCGCGGGCGCGGCCGGCATCCGCAGCTCGCTGTTCCGGCCGCCGTACTCCTCCTTCGCCTCCGCGATGGACGACACGTCCTGGCCGGTCACCCGGTACGTCGGCGGGCGGGGCTATCTCACCGTGCTCAACGACCGCGACAGCGAGGACTGGCGCAGGCCGGGCGTCGAGGAGATCATCCGCCGGGCCACGCCCCGCGACGGCGAGGGCGCGGTCGTCCTCATGCACGACTCGGGCGGCGACCGGAGCCAGACGGTCCAGGCCATCGACACCCTGCTGCCCAGGCTGCGGGCCGAGGGCTACCGCTTCCAGACCCTCACCCGGGCCCTGGACGCGCCGAGCGGCGACACCCCCGTCACCGGGGCCGGGCTGTGGACGGGCAAGGCGTGGATCGTGCTGGTGAAGGCGGCGGACAGCAGCACCACCGTGCTCGTCGCGGGCCTCGCCGTCGTCGGCGTCCTGGTCTTCGGGCGGTTCGGGCTGATGCTGCTGCTGTCCGCCGCGCACGCCCGCCGTACCCGGCGCCGTGACTTCCGCTGGGGCCGGGAGCCGGTCACCGAACCGGCGACCGTGCTGGTCCCGGCGTACAACGAGGCCAAGTGCATCGAGAACACGGTGCGTTCACTGGTGGGCGGCGACCACCCGGTGGAGGTCGTCGTCGTCGACGACGGCTCCACCGACGGCACCGCCCGGATCGTGGAGGCGCTCGGGCTGCCCGGCGTCCGCGTCGTCCGGCAGCACAACGCGGGCAAGCCCGCCGCCCTCAACCGGGGCCTGGCCAACGCCCGTCACGACCTGATCGTGATGATGGACGGCGACACGGTCTTCGAGCCGTCCACCGTCGCCGAGCTGGTGCAGCCCTTCGCCGACCCGCGCGTCGGCGCCGTCGCGGGCAACGCCAAGGTCGGCAACAAGGACACCCTCATCGGGGCCTGGCAGCACATCGAGTACGTGATGGGCTTCAACCTCGACCGGCGCATGTACGACGTGCTGCGCTGCATGCCCACCATCCCCGGCGCCGTCGGCGCGTTCCGCCGCACCGCGCTGGAGCGGGTCGGCGGGATGAGCGACGACACCCTCGCCGAGGACACCGACATCACCATGGCCCTGCACCGGGACGGCTGGCGCGTCGTCTACGCCGAGAAGGCCCGCGCCTGGACCGAGGCCCCGGAGTCCGTGCGGCAGCTGTGGTCCCAGCGCTACCGCTGGTCCTACGGCACCATGCAGGCCATCTGGAAACACCGCCGGGCCGTCCTCGAACGCGGGCCCTCCGGGCGGTTCGGCCGGGTCGGGCTGCCCCTGGTGTCCCTGTTCATGGTGGTCGCCCCGCTGCTGGCCCCGCTGATCGACGTCTTCCTCGTCTACGGCCTGGTCTTCGGCCCCACGGGCAGGACGATCGCGTCCTGGTTCGCGGTGCTGGCCGTCCAGGCCGTCTGCGCGGGCTACGCCTTCGCGCTCGACCGGGAGCGGCTCACCCCGCTGATCTCCCTGCCCCTCCAGCAACTGCTGTACCGCCAGCTCATGTACGTGGTGCTCCTCCAGTCCTGGATCACCGCGCTCACCGGCGGCCGGCTGCGCTGGCAGAAGCTGCGCCGCAAGGGCGGGGTGTCGGCGCCGGTCCCGGCCGAGGGGGCGCTGCGATGACGACGGCACTCACTCCCGAGGTGGCTCCCGAGCCGGTACGGCGGCAGGCCCCGGTCCGGGACCGCTACTTCGACCTGCTCCGCGCCCTCGCGCTCTTCCGCGTCGTCTTCTACCACCTCATGGGCTGGGCCTGGCTGCCCGTCGTCTTCCCGTCCATGGGCGTGATGTTCGCCCTCGCCGGCAACCTGATGGCCCGCTCGCTGAAGCGCCCTGCCCTCGGTGTCGTACGGGGCCGGATGCGCCGCCTGCTGCCCCCGCTCTGGCTGCTGGGCGCGCTGGGGGTCTCGGGCATGGTGCTCCAGGGGTGGCGCCCCGGCGCCGAGGGGCATCCCTTCTGGTGGTTCGCGCACCTCGGCTTCTGGGTGCTGCCGCTGAGCGACCCGCCGTACGCGGGCACGCTGCCCGGCGTCCACGGGGTGCTCGGCCCGGACTGGGCGGCCGAACTGGCCGGACCGCTCTGGTACATCCGCGCCTACCTGTGGTTCGTGCTGCTCTCCCCGGTCCTGCTCCGGGCGCTGAAGGCGATCCCGTGGATCACCGTGCTCTCCCCGGTCGCGCTCGCGGCCGCCTTCGAGTTCGGCCACCTCCAGCTCCCCGGCGAGCGCGTCCCGTCGGCGCTGACCGACTTCAGCACCTTCGGCGCCTGCTGGATTCTCGGCATGGCCCACCAGCAGGGGGTCCTGAAGCGCGTTCCGCGCTACGTCGTGCCGTCCGTCGCCCCGCTCGTGGCCGGGCTCGGCCTCTGGTACGCGCTCACGCACGGCTTCCGGCAGGGCCACGACCTGGACGACATCCCGTTCGCCCAGTCCCTGTGGTCCCTGGCCACCGTGCTGCTCCTGCTGCACGTCAGCCCGGCGTGGACCGACTGGCCGCGCGCGCTGCGGCCCTTCGAGCGCCTGATCACCCTGCTCAACTCCCGTGCGGTGACCGTCTATCTCTGGCACAACCTCTGCATCCTGGCCGCCTCCACCCTCTGGGACCAGCTCTGGCGCTACGACGTCCTCGACGAGGACTGCCCCTGGCTCCTGGAGAGCCCCTGGCCCGTCCTCGCCCTCACCTGGACCCTGATCTGCGGCTGCGTCGTCGCCTTCGGCTGGGCGGAGGATCTCGCGGCTGGGCGGGGGCCGCGACTGTGGCCGGACGGACGCGTGCGGCGGGGCAGCCGCCACCGGGCCGTCTGACGCGGGGGGTTCCGGGCGCGGGGCGGGACGGGCACTGTGGACGGGAGCGAGAAGGACGTCTCCTGTCTGGGTGGTGACGTGACGCATGGCACCGGGTACGCCACGATTCGACGCCGGGCGAAGCTGCCTGGATCTGCTGGCCACCGCGCATCCGGAGGAACGGATCGGTACGGCGCGGGAGTTGGCCCGGTGGATCACCGGGGCAGGGCTGGTGCCCGCGGGGGTGCGGCTCCAGGGGGTCGACGGGGGCTGGGTCGCCGGGTTCCGGGAGCTGCGGCTGGACGTGGACCGGCTGGTGCGGCGCGACGGGCTCGCGGTGCCCCTGGACTCGCTGGACCGGATCAACCGCGCCGCCCGTGCCGCCGCGCCCCCGGCCGTCGGTGCCGTACCGGACGGGAGCGGCCGGCTGAAGCGGGACCTGGCCGAGCCGCCCCGCTCCGACGCCCTCCTCTCCCTGCTCGCCCGCGACGCCATCGACCTCCTCACCGACCCCCTGGCGCGGTCCGCCGTGCGCGAGTGCGAGGCCGAGGGGTGCCCGCTGCTGTACCTCGACACCTCCCGCGGCCGCCGCAGGCGGTGGTGCTCCAGCGAGGGGTGCGGGAACCGGGAGCGGGTCGCCCGGCACCGGAGGCGGGCCGCGCTGACGCGGTCCTGATCGTCCGGGTACGGCCCAAGTGCCGGAAACACACCTGCACTTGAGGCGCGTGATTTGCGCAACACCGAGGTTTGGTTACCGGTAAGTAGGGGCAGTCCCCGACGAGTTGACGCCGTGTCGGAAATGTAAAGATCGCGCGGTGGGAATGTGCGCGCATGTCCCGCTCGTCACGTGGCACTTGAGAAAAACACCACCTCACCTTGAACAAGCGCGCCACCCGCCCCGTACGAAGGGGCGAGCGACCGACGGGGGCAAGCCCCGGACACCGGAGGTGGGCGTGCGCAAGGATGCGGCCGTGGCCAATGAACGTGGATCGAGGGCCCGACATCGCATGTCCTCGCAGCCCTCACAGTCGTCGGAACCCGACGAGGAGTTGATGCGTGCCCTGTACCGGGAGCACGCCGGACCACTCCTCGCCTACGTCCTCCGGTTGGTCGCCGGTGACCGGCAGCGCGCCGAGGACGTCGTACAGGAAACCCTCATCCGTGCCTGGAAGAACGCCGGCCAGCTCAACCGGGCGACCGGATCGGTACGCCCCTGGCTGGTGACGGTCGCCCGGCGCATCGTCATCGACGGCCACCGCAGCCGGCAGGCCCGGCCGCAGGAGGTCGACCCGTCGCCGCTGGAGGTCATCCCCGCGGAGGACGAGATCGACAAGGCGCTCTGGCTGATGACGCTGACGGACGCGCTCGACGACCTGACCCCGGCCCACCGGGAGGTCCTCGTCGAGACCTACTTCAAGGGGCGTACGGTCAACGAGGCGGCGCAGACCCTCGGGATACCCAGCGGCACGGTGCGCTCACGGGTGTTCTACGCCCTGCGGTCGATGAAGCTGGCGCTGGAGGAGCGGGGGGTGACGGCGTGATGAGTGTGTACGGAGGAATGCGAGGATTCGGCGCGGGCGGTACGGGTATGTCTGGCCCCATGCAGGGATCTCCGGTGCCGAACGAGCACGAGACCGTCGGCGCCTACGCCCTCGGAATCCTGGACGACACCGAGGCGACCGCCTTCGAGACGCACCTCGCGGGCTGCGAGTGGTGCGCCCAGCAACTGGACGAACTCGCGGGGATGGAGCCCATGCTGGCCGCCCTCGCGGACCTGCCGGGCACCGGCAGCACCCCCGTCATCGGCGAGTCGCTGTCCGCGCGGCCGACCCCGAGGCTCGTCGAGAAGCTCGTCGACGAGGTCTCCGAGCGGCGCGCGAGCAAGCGGCGCCGCGGCTTCTACCTGGTCGCGGCAGCCGCCGCGCTGATCATCGGCGGCCCGGTGGCCGTGATGTCCGCCGGCGGCGACACGGGGCAGACGGCGACCCCGCTGGCCGCCTCCGCCAAGGACCACTTCGGGCAGCTCTCCCACAAGGTCACCGGCACGGACGCCGGCACCGGTGTCTCCGCCACCGTCGCCATGCAGGGCAAGACCTGGGGCACCGACGCCGTGCTGCGGCTCACCGGCGTCAAGGGCGAGCTGAAGTGCTCCCTGATCGCGGTCGGCACCAACGGCGAGCGGCAGACCCTCGGCTCCTGGAGCGTCCCCAAGGACGGGTACGGCATCCCGGACGCCAAGACCGAGCAGGCCCGCAACCCGCTGTTCATCGGGGGCGGCACCGCGCTCCAGCCGGGCGAGATCGACCACTTCGACGTGATGACCCTCGACGGGAAGAAGCTCGTCCAAGTGGATGCCTGAGATCACGCCCGCGTAGCTTTGCCGGGTCCTCTTCGCGTACGGTTGACGGCTGCCCAGCACGTCAGAAGGGGGCCCGGTGGCCGCTCAGGTTCAGCATCCCGCGGATCTCTCGGTACACGACGCACACGACTCCGTACGTGACCGAGAGATCAGCGTCGAACAGGTACACCTGGACCGGGTGTACCGGCGGCTCGAGGAGAAGATCCACGAGGCCGAGTTCCTGATGCACGACGCCGCCCAGCGCGGCCATGTGGGCACACCGGGCGCGCTGGCCGAGCGGGACGCGCAGGTCTTCCGGGCCGGCATCCACCTCAACCGGCTCAACAACGAGTTCGAGGACTTCCTCTTCGGCCGGGTGGACCTGCTCCAGGGCAAGGACGGCAAGAAGGGCCCCGACGGCGCGTACACCGCCGTCGAGCCCGCCGAGGGGGCCGTGCGCCCGGACAGCACCGCCGACATCGCCGAGACCCTGCACATCGGCCGGATCGGCGTCCTCGACGAGGACTACTCCCCGCTGGTCATCGACTGGCGGGCGCCCGCCGCCGCGCCGTTCTACCGCTCCACCCCCGTCGACCCCGGCCGGGTCGTGCGGCGCCGGGTCATCCGCTCCAAGGGCCGCCGCGTCCTCGGCGTCGAGGACGACCTGATGCGCCCCGAGCTGAAGGCCACCCTGGACGGCGAGGAACTGCCCGTCATCGGCGACGGCGCGCTGATGGCGGCCCTCGGCCAGGCCCGCGGGCACACCATGCGGGACATCGTCTCCTCGATCCAGGCCGAGCAGGACCAGGTCATCCGCGCCCCCGCCGCCTCCGTCACCTACGTCGAGGGCGGCCCCGGCACCGGCAAGACCGCCGTCGCCCTGCACCGCGCCGCCTACCTGCTCTACCAGGACCGCAGACGCTACGCGGGCGGCATCCTCATCGTCTCGCCGACCCCGCTGCTGGTGGCCTACACCGAGGGCGTGCTGCCCTCCCTCGGAGAGGAGGGCCAGGTCGCCATCCGCGCGATCGGCTCCCTGGTCGACGGTGCCGAGGCCACGCTCCACGACTCCCCGGCCGTGGCCCGCGCCAAGGGCTCGTACCGGATGCTGAAGGTGCTGCGCCGGGCCGCGCGCGGCACCCTCGAACTCGGCGCCCAGGGCGGCACCCCGCCCGAGCGGCTCCGCGTGGTGGCCTTCGGCCGCCGCCTCGAACTGGAGACGGAGGAGCTGGAGACCGTACGGCGCACCGCGCTCGGCGGCACCGCCCCGGTCAACCTGCTCCGCCCGCGCGCCCGCAAGCTGCTGCTGGATGCCCTGTGGGCCAGGTCCGGCGCCGCCGGCCGGCACACCGACCCGGAGCTGGCCGCCGAGCTGCGCGCCTCCTTCGACGACGACGTGGCCGACGAGGACTCCTTCATCGCCTTCCTCGACGCCTGGTGGCCCGAACTGACCCCGAAGGGCGTCCTCGCGGCCATGGCGGACGAGAAGCGGCTCGGCCGCTGGGCGCGCCGCGTGCTCAACCCCGGCGAGGTCCGCAAGGTGGCCCGCGCGCTGAGGCGGGACGGCCTGTCCGTCCACGACATCGCCATGCTGGACGAGCTCCAGGCGATCCTGGGCGCCCCCGCCCGCCCCCGCAAGAAGCGCGAGCTCGACCCGCTGGACCAGCTCACCGGCCTGGAGGAGCTGATGCCGGTGCGCGAGGAGACCCAGCGCGAGCGCGCCGAGCGGCTCGCCCAGGAGCGCACCGAGTACGCGCACGTCATCGTGGACGAGGCGCAGGACCTCACCCCGATGCAGTGGCGCATGGTCGGCCGCCGGGGCCGGCACGCCACCTGGACGGTGGTCGGCGACCCCGCCCAGTCCTCCTGGTCCGACCCGGACGAGGCGGCCGAGGCCCGCGACGAGGCCCTGGGCTCCAGACCCCGGCGCCGCTTCGAGCTGACCGTCAACTACCGCAACCCGGCCGAGATCGCCGAGCTGGCCGCCAAGGTCCTCGCCCTCGCCATGCCCGGCTCCACGTCCCCCCGCGCCGTCCGCTCCACCGGCGTCCGGCCGCGCTTCCGTCCGGCCGGCGACTCCCTGGGCGGCACGGTCCGCGCGGAGGCCGAGCGGCTGCTCGGCATGGTCGACGGCACGGTCGGCGTGGTCGTCGCCATGGACCGCCGCGAGGAGGCCCGCCGCTGGCTCGCCGGGCTCGGCGACCGCGTGGTCGCCCTCGGCAGCCTGGAGGCCAAGGGCCTGGAGTACGACGCGACCGTGGTCGTCTCGCCCGCGGAGATCGCCGACGAGTCCCCGGCCGGCCTGCGGGTGCTCTACGTCGCCCTCACTCGCGCCACCCAGCAGCTCACCGTCGTCTCCGGCGACCGCGACGAACCGGACGAGGCCGGGGTGCCGGACTTGCTGCGGGACTGACCGCGACGCGTTCACGGAACCCCGTGCACGGGGGAATGCCCCCGGGGGTCCGTTTGTTAGCCTTGTCGTGGCACCGGCCCGATCCAAGCCCCCGGGCCCAACCTTCGTCGCTACGAGCGACCACTTGCCGCGAGGCGAGCATGGCGGGTCGGTGTCATGAACGTTCGCGAGAGGCCCACGTCACCTGTGACGTGGGCCTCTCGTCTTGGGGAAGTCCCCGAGAACACAACGTCCGCAATCGGGGGCGACTACCACGTACTCGGCGGTAGGTGCGACGATCGGACGGCACAACACGCGACACGGTGAAAGCAGAGGAAGTCGGCCATGGCAACGGCGCCCAGCGTCTCCTACTCGATGACCATCCGGTTGGAGGTGCCCGCGAGCGGAACGGCCGTCTCGCAGCTCACCACCGCCGTGGAGTCCTCCGGAGGCTCGGTCACCGGCCTCGACGTCACCGCGTCCGGGCACGAGAAGCTCCGTATCGACGTCACCATCGCGGCCAGCTCCACCGCGCACGCCGACGAGATCGTCGAGGAGCTGCGGGGGATCGACGGCGTCATCCTCGGCAAGGTCTCCGACCGTACGTTCCTCATGCACCTCGGCGGCAAGATCGAGATGCAGTCCAAGCACCCCATCCGCAACCGTGACGACCTCTCCATGGTCTACACGCCCGGTGTCGCCCGCGTCTGCATGGCGATCGCGGAGAACCCCGAGGACGCCCGGCGCCTGACCATCAAGCGCAACTCCGTTGCGGTCGTGACGGACGGTTCGGCCGTGCTCGGCCTCGGCAACATCGGCCCCAAGGCCGCGCTGCCCGTCATGGAGGGCAAGGCTGCCCTCTTCAAGCGGTTCGCCGGCATCGACGCCTGGCCGCTGTGCCTGGACACCCAGGACACCGACGCCATCGTGGAGATCGTCAAGGCGATCGCCCCCGGCTTCGCGGGCATCAACCTGGAGGACATCTCCGCGCCCCGCTGCTTCGAGATCGAGGCCCGGCTGCGCGAGGCCCTGGACATCCCCGTCTTCCACGACGACCAGCACGGCACCGCCATCGTCGTCCTGGCCGCGCTGACCAACGCCCTGCGCGTCACCGGCCGCTCGATGGAGTCCATCCGGGTCGTCATGTCCGGCGCCGGCGCGGCCGGTACGGCCATCCTGAAGCTGCTGCTGGCCGCGGGCGTGAAGAACGCCGTCGTCGCCGACATCCACGGTGTCGTCCACGCGGGCCGCGAGGACCTCGTGGACGCCCCGGCGGACTCCGCGCTGCGCTGGATCGCGGACAACACCAACCCCGAGGGCCTCACCGGCACCCTCAAGGAGGCCGTGCGCGGCGCGGACGTCTTCATCGGCGTCTCCGCCCCGAACGTCCTGGACGGCACCGACGTGGCGGCCATGGCGGACGGCGCGATCGTCTTCGCACTGGCGAACCCGGACCCCGAGGTCGACCCCGCGGTGGCCCGGCAGACGGCCGCCGTGGTGGCCACCGGCCGCTCCGACTTCCCCAACCAGATCAACAACGTGCTGGTCTTCCCCGGTGTCTTCCGGGGCCTGCTGGACGCCCAGTCCCGCACCGTCAACACCGAGATGATGCTCGCCGCCGCGCAGGCGCTCGCCAACGTGGTGACCGAGGACGAGCTGAACCCGAACTACATCGTCCCCAGCGTCTTCAACGACAAGGTCGCCGGAGCGGTGGCCGGAGCGGTCCGCGAAGCCGCCAAGGCCGCCGGGGCGGCGGCTGCGACGTCCTAGCAGCCCTTGCCGTAGGGTCGGGGAGGTCGTGGGACCGATGCGGCCTCCCCTGCGGCGAGTCGCCCGTTGCCCGGTCGTGCCGCCCTCTAGGGTGGCGGCGGGGCAGGCGCTTTTCGTGTGACTCCCTAGGGTGTTCTCATGACTCCTACGGGTGCCGGATTGGCTTTCCCGCCGCAGGTAGGGGCAGGATGCGTCTCTGGGCGCGAGCGCATCGGCATCGATCTCACCTCACGCCTCATTGGCAAGAAGAACACGGGAGTAAGAACATGAACCGCAGTGAGCTGGTGGCCGCGCTGGCCGACCGCGCCGAGGTGACCCGCAAGGACGCCGACGCCGTGCTGGCCGCGTTCGCCGAGGTCGTCGGCGACATCGTCTCCAAGGGCGACGAGAAGGTCACCATCCCCGGCTTCCTGACCTTCGAGCGCACCCACCGTGCCGCTCGTACCGCGCGCAACCCGCAGACCGGTGAGCCCATCAACATCCCGGCCGGCTTCAGCGTGAAGGTCTCCGCGGGCTCGAAGCTCAAGGAAGCGGCAAAGGGTAAGTAACCCCGACAACGCGAAATGGGCGGTCCCCCGATCGGGGGACCGCCCATTTCGCGTTCTGCGTGGGACCTAGCCGAGCGCCTTGCCCGGCAGCTCGACCTTCGCGCCCAGTTCCACGAGCTTCTCCATGAAGTTCTCGTAGCCGCGGTTGATCAGGTCGATGCCGTGGACCCGTGAGGTGCCCTCGGCGGCCAGCGCCGCGATCAGGTACGAGAAGCCGCCGCGCAGGTCGGGGATGACCAGGTCGGCGCCCTGCAGCTTGGTCGGGCCGGACACGACCGCCGAGTGCAGGAAGTTCCGCGCGCCGAAGCGGCAGTCCGAGCCGCCCAGGCACTCGCGGTAGAGCTGGATGTGGGCGCCCATCTGGTTCAGCGCCGAGGTGAAGCCGAGGCGGGACTCGTAGACCGTCTCGTGGACGATCGACAGGCCCGTGGCCTGGGTCAGGGCCACCACCAGCGGCTGCTGCCAGTCGGTCTGGAAGCCGGGGTGCACGTCCGTCTCCAGCGCGATGGACTTGAGCTGGCCGCCGGGGTGCCAGAAGCGGATGCCCTCGTCGTCGATCTCGAAGGCGCCGCCGACCTTGCGGTAGGTGTTCAGGAACGTCATCATCGAGCGCTGCTGGGCGCCCCGGACGTAGATGTTGCCGCCGGTCGCGAGTGCCGCGGAAGCCCAGGAGGCGGCCTCCAGGCGGTCCGGGAGGGCGCGGTGGTTGTAGCCGCCCAGCGAGTCCACACCGGTGATGCGGATCGTCCGGTCGGTGTCCATGGCGATGATCGCGCCCATCTTCTGCAGCACGCAGATGAGGTCCTCGATCTCGGGCTCCACGGCCGCGTTGGACAGCTCGGTGACGCCCTCGGCCAGCACGGCCGTCAGCAGCACCTGCTCGGTGGCGCCCACCGACGGGTACGGCAGGTCGATCTTCGTGCCGCGCAGCCGCTGCGGGGCCTCCAGGTACTGCCCGTCGTCCCGCTTCTCGATCGTGGCGCCGAACTGGCGCAGCACGTCGAAGTGGAAGTCGATCGGACGGCCGCCGATGTCGCAGCCGCCGAGGCCGGGGATGAAGGCGTGACCCAGACGGTGCAGCAGCGGGCCGCAGAACAGGATCGGGATACGGCTGGAACCCGCGTGGGCGTCGATGTCGGCGACGTTCGCGCTCTCGACGTAGGTCGGGTCCAGGACCAGCTCGCCCGGCTCCTCGCCCGGACGCACCGTCACGCCGTGCAACTGGAGCAGGCCGCGCACGACCCGCACGTCACGGATGTCCGGGACGTTGCGCAGGCGGCTGGGCGCGCTGCCCAGAAGGGCGGCGACCATGGCCTTCGGCACGAGGTTCTTCGCACCGCGGACACGGATCTCGCCCTCCAGCGGGGTTCCGCCGTGGACAAGCAGGACATCGTCGTTGACGGTCATGAATCTCGCGTTCCGATGAGTCGGGCAGGGGCCGGCCGGTCACTTTGCGCAGGGGCCGGAGAGACAGGGTAATCGCCGATCACCCCCCGCCCGTAAGCCCGAGCACCCGCCAGCCGTGTCACAACACGAACGGTTTCCTCCCGCGCACGCGGGGTCACCGCCCGGCCGTGCCCCGCGAGACGGCGTGCTCGCTGTTCATGTGCCTTTCGGCTCCCCATGCGGGGCCGGGATGCGGGATCATGTCTGGCATGACCGAGGTGTCCTCGCTCACAGGGCGGCTGCTCGTGGCGACCCCCGCCCTGGCGGACCCGAACTTCGACCGTGCGGTGGTGCTCCTGCTCGACCACGACGAGGAGGGGTCCCTGGGAGTGGTCCTCAACCGGCCCACCCCGGTGGACGTGCGCGACGTGCTGGCCGACTGGGCCGCCCTGGCCGGCGAGCCCGGTGTGGTCTTCCAGGGCGGCCCCGTCTCGCTGGACTCCGCCCTCGGCATCGCGGTGGTCCCCGGCGGCGAGGGGGAGGGCGCCCCGCTGGGCTGGCGCCAGGTGCACGGCGCGATCGGCCTGGTCGACCTGGAGACCCCGCCCGAGCTGGTCGCCTCCGCCCTCGGGGCGCTGCGGATCTTCGCCGGGTACGCGGGCTGGGGCCCCGGCCAGCTCCAGGACGAGCTGGACCAGGGCGCCTGGTACGTGGTCGAGTCCGAGCCCGGTGACGTCTCCTCCCCGGCCCCGGAGCGGCTGTGGCGCGAGGTGCTGCGCCGCCAGCGCGGAGACCTGGCCATGGTGGCCACGTATCCGGACGACCCATCGCTCAACTGATGCCTGTGAGCTTCAGTACCCTTGGCGGTATGAGCACTCTTGAGCCCGAGCGCGGGACTGGTACGGGGACCCTCGTAGAGCCGACGCCGCAGGTGTCCCACGGCGACGGCGACCATGAGCGCTTCGCCCACTACGTCCAGAAGGACAAGATCATGGCGAGCGCCCTGGACGGCACCCCCGTCGTGGCGCTGTGCGGCAAGGTGTGGGTGCCCGGCCGCGACCCCAAGAAGTACCCCGTCTGCCCCATGTGCAAAGAGATCTACGAATCCATGAGCAGCGGTGGCGACAAGGGCGGGGACAAGGACAAGAAGTAACGGCCTCCCCGGCCCCGGCTCGGCAAGGCCCCGCAGGCGCGCACGCGCCCGCGGGGCCTTCGCGCTTTCCGGTCCCGGGGCATCGAGCGGAATCCGTCCGTCGCGCTTCCGGGCCTTCCCGGCCCCCTTTAGGCGAACGCTCGCCGTGTGTGTTCACGGCGTTCCCGTGCGTGTTTCGCCCGGCGCCGGGGCATCGTCCCCGTGGTACGGATTCCGGGATGTGCGCCGAGGGATTTCGGGGGCTGAAGTGACGCGTGAGATTCCGGATGTGATTCCGGCGCCGGCCCGGGCCGAACAGGTTCCGGGGGAGGGTTTCGTCCTGGGGCCGGACACCGGTCTGGCCGCCGCGGGAGAGGGCGCGCACGGCACCGAGCGGTGGTTGCGCGCCACCCTGGGCGCCGCCACCGGCCACGCCCTGGCCCCCTGCGACGGCACCGCCCGCAACGCCGTACGCCTCGCCGTCGACCCGCGTGTCACCGGGGAACTCGGCGCCGAGGGCTACCGGCTCGACATCACGCCCACCGGCGCCGACCTGCGCGGCGGCGGCCCGGCCGGACTGTTCTGGGGCGCCCAGACGCTGCGGCAGCTGCTGGGACCCGACGCCTTCCGGCGGGCCCCGCTGCCCGGCCGGACCTGGCGGCTGCCGGCGGTGCGGATCGCCGACGCGCCCCGCTTCGGCTGGCGCGGACTGCTGCTCGACGTGGCCCGGCACTTCATGCCCAAGGAAGGCGTGCTGCGCTATCTCGATCTGCTGGCCGCGCACAAACTCAACGTCCTCCACCTGCATCTGACGGACGATCAGGGATGGCGGATCGAGATCGGGCGGTACCCGGGACTCACGGAGAGGGGTTCCTGGCGTGCGCGGACCAAATTCGGCCACCGCTCGTCCCCTCTCTGGGACGCGAAACCGCACGGCGGCCACTACACCCAGGACGACATCCGGGAGATCGTCTCCTACGCCGCCGAACGCCATATCACCGTCGTCCCGGAAATCGATCTTCCCGGCCACTCCCAGGCCGCCATCGCCGCCTATCCGGAACTCGGCAACACCGACGCCGTCGACACCTCGGGCCTCGCCGTCCGGGACGACTGGGGGATCTCCCCGTACGTGCTCGCCCCCACCGAGGCCGTCCTGCGCTTCTACGAGGGCGTCCTCGAAGAGGTGCTCGCGCTGTTCCCGTCGCCCGTCGTGCACCTCGGCGGCGACGAGTGCCCGCCGGACCAGTGGCGCGCCTCGGCCACCGCGCGGGCCCGCGCCGCGGAACTCGGGCTCGCGGACGTGGACGGGCTGCGCTCCTGGTTCGCCGGGCACTTCGGCGCCTGGCTCGCCGCGCGCGGACGCAGGCTCGGTGGCTGGGACGAGATCCTCGACGGCCCGCTGCCGCCCGGCGCGGTGGTCTCCTCCTGGCGCGGGCACGGCGGCGGCCGGGCCGCGGCGCGGGCCGGGCACGACGTGGTCATGTGCCCCGAGCAGCACGTCTACCTCGACCACCGGCAGGCGCCCGGACCGGACGAACCGGTGCCCATCGGCTACGTGCGCACGCTGGAGGACGTCTACCGGTTCGAGCCCGTGCCGGACGGGCTCAGCGCCGGGGAGGCCCGCCATGTGCTGGGCGCCCAGGCCAACATGTGGACCGAGGTGACCGAGGACGCCGGACGCGTCGACTACCAGGTCTTCCCCCGGCTCGCCGCCTTCGCCGAGGTCGTCTGGAGCCCGCTGCCCGCCCCCGGTGAACGCGATGTCGCGGACTTCGGGCGCCGGATGGACTCCCACCGCCTGCGGCTCGACGCGCTCGGCGTCGCCCACCGCCCGCCCGGCGGCCCCCGGCCCTGGCAGCGGCGCCCCGGAGTGCCCGGACGGCCCTTCGCCGGACCGCCCGCCGAGGCGTGGCCCCCGGCCCCCGCACCCTCGGGCGCCCACCCGGACGCGTAACGGGAGAACCGCCCGGCCGTCACCGAAGAGGGTCAATCGGACCCATCCCAAGATGCTGGTGTAAACGGGACCATCCGCCCGATGGAGTGGGTCAACACCCCTTGGCCGACCCGCGCGTCCGAGCCTTGCGAAGATGTGCCAGAGTTGCCACGTCCGCCCTGTCAGCACGTACCGTACGGCAGCACAGGCGCGACCAGGTGGGGCAGCGGGAAGGGGCAGCCGGTTTGACCACGCACGCACCGCAGGCGGCACAGGCCGTCACGCTGCCCGCGACGCTGGACGAGGCGGTGGCGGCCCTGACCGCCATGCCCGCGGCCGTCCCCGTCGCCGGCGGCACCGACCTCATGGCCGCCGTCAACTCCGGGCAGCTCAGGCCCGCCGCGCTGGTCGGCCTCGGCCGGATCAGCGAGATCCGCGGCTGGCAGTACCAGGACGGCCACGCCCTGCTCGGCGCCGGCCTCACCCACGCCCGCATGGGCCGCCCCGACTTCGCCGCGCTCATCCCGGCGCTCGCCGCCGCCGCGCGCGCCGCCGGGCCGCCGCACATCCGCAACGCGGGCACCCTCGGCGGCAACATCGCCTCCGCCGCCCCGACCGGCGACGCGCTGCCGGTGCTGGCCGCGCTGGAGGCCACGCTGATCGTCGCGGGCCCGGACGGCGCCCGCCGCGAGGTTCCCGTCTCGCACCTGCTGGCCGGCGTGGACATGCTCCGCGGTGGCGAACTCATCGGCTACGTCAGGGTTCCGCTGCTGCACGCCCCCCAGGTCTTCCTCAAGGCCACCGGCCGCACCGGGCCGGGCCGCTCGGTCGCCTCCGTCGCCCTGGTCCTCGACCCCGCGCGGCGCGGAGTGCGGTGCGCGGTGGGCGCCATAGCGCCGATGCCGCTGCGCCCGCTGGACGCCGAGCAGTGGGTCGCGCAGCTCATCGACTGGGACAACGACCGCACCCTCGTCCCCGAAGCCCTCCAGGCGTTCGGCGAGTACGTCGCCGCGGCCTGCATCCCCGACCCGGCGCCGGAGCCGGACGGCACGGTCGTCCCGCTGCCGCCCGCCGTACTGCACCTGCGGCGCACCGTCGCCGCGCTGGCCCGGCGAGCACTGGGGAGGGCGCTGTCGTGACGGACGACCAGCACGGACACGGAGACGACACGTCCCAGGGCGGCGGCCGCTGGAACCCGCTGCCCCAGGGCGAGTACGACGACGGCGCGACCGCCTTCGTCCAGCTCCCCGAGGGCGGCATCGAGGCCCTGCTGGCCGCCGACAGCCCGCTGGCCGCGCCGGGCCACGGCTTCGTGCCGCCCCGGATAACGACCCCGCCGGAGGGCGGGGACCACCAGAGCCCCGACACCGGTTCCTGGGGCATGCCACAGGAACAGTGGCCCGCCCAGGACGCCGTCCCGGCCCAGCAGCCGTACGGCGACGACCGGTTCACCTACCAGCCCGGCACGCAGGGGCACTGGACCGCCGAGGAGGCGGCCGCCGCGTCCGGGCACGACGTCACCGGGCAGTGGTCCGTGCCGGTCGCCGGGGGCGAGCTGCCCGACGAGTCCGGCGAGTTCACCACCTCCGCGCTGGCCGAGCAGTGGGGCGCAGCCCCGCCGGTCCTGCCCGGCGGCGCCGCCGCGCCCTGGGTCACCGACACCATCGGCGGTGCCTGGGGCCCGCAGGAGGGCGTGGCTCCCGCGCCCGGCGAGGCGCACCCCGGGCACCCCGGCCACCCTGACGAGGCGGCCGAGCACGCCGAGTACGCGGAGTCCGGCGAGTCCGCCGATGCCGCCGATCCCGCCGGGGCCTTCGAGCCGGTCCACGCGGCCGGGCCCGAGGAGTCCGCCGAGGCCGCCCCGGACGCCGAAGCCCTCGTGGAGGCCCCTGAAGACGCCTCTGACGGCCCGTCGGACGAGGACGAGGGCGAGGAGCCCGAGGCCGCGCCGGAGGCCGTGGAGGAGCCCGTGGCGGCCGACGGGGCCGACACCGCCTTCGAGGCCGCCTTCGAGGAGGACACGGCCGAGGACGAGGGCCCACCGCCCCCGCCCCACGAAGAACACCCCCTCGCCTCCTACGTGTTGCGTGTCAACGGCGCCGACCGGCCCGTCACCGACGCCTGGATCGGCGAGTCCCTGCTCTACGTGCTGCGCGAGCGGCTCGGCCTCGCGGGCGCCAAGGACGGCTGCTCGCAGGGCGAGTGCGGGGCCTGCAACGTCCAGGTCGACGGCCGGCTCGTCGCCTCCTGCCTGGTCCCGGGCGTCACCGCCGCGGGCAGCGAGGTCCGCACGGTCGAGGGCCTGGCCACCGGCGGCCACTCCTCCGACGTCCAGCGCGCGCTCGCCCGCTGCGGCGCCGTGCAGTGCGGCTTCTGCGTACCCGGCATCGCCATGACCCTGCACGACCTGCTGGAGGGCAACCCCGCCCCGACCGAGCTGGAGACCCGCCAGGCGCTCTGCGGCAACCTGTGCCGCTGCTCGGGCTACCGGGGTGTCCTCGACGCCGTCCGCGAGGTCGTCGCCGAGCGCGAGGCCGGCGCGGGCGCCGACCTGGAGGCGGACGCCGACACCGCGCGCATCCCGCACCAGGCGGGCCCCGGCTCCGGCGGCGTCAACCCCTCGGCGTTCGAGGCACCCGGCGCCTTCGGGGCGTACGGCGCCCCGCAGGACCACCCGTACGACCCGCACCACGGCCAGGACGGAGGCCAGGCGTGAGCGACGAAGCCGCCACCGCGACCACGGCGGCGGAAGCACCCGCGGCCGAACCCCTGCCGCACGGCCTGGGCGCCTCGCTGCCCCACGCCGACGCCCGCGCCAAGACCGAGGGGACCTTCCCCTACGCGGCCGACCTGTGGGCCGAGGGCCTGCTGTGGGCCGCCGTGCTGCGCTCCCCGCACGCGCACGCGCGCATCGTCTCCATCGACACCACGCACGCGCGGGCCATGCCCGGCGTGCGCGCCGTCGTCACCCACGAGGACGTGCCCGGCACCTCCCGGCACGGCCGGGGCACCCCCGACCGCCCGGTGTTCGCCTCCGAGGTCGTGCGCCACCACGGCGAGCCCATCGCCGCCGTCGCCGCCGACCACCCCGACACCGCGCGGATGGCCGCCGCCGCCGTGATCGTCGAGTACGAACCGCTCGACCCGGTCACCGACCCCGAGCGGGCCTTCGAGGCCGGACCGCTGCACCCGGACGGCAACCTGATCCGGCACATCCCGCTGCGCCACGGCGACCCGGACGCGGCCGGCGAGATCGTCGTCGAGGGCCTGTACCGCATCGGACGCCAGGACCCGGCGCCCATCGGCGCCGAGGCCGGGCTCGCCGTACCGCGCCCGGACGGCGGGGTGGAGCTGTACCTCGCCTCCACCGACCCGCACAGCGACCGCAACACCGCCGCCGCCTGCTTCGGGCTGCCCGCCGACCGCGTGAAGATCGTCGTCACCGGCGTGCCCGGCGCCACCGCCGACCGCGAGGACCAGGGCTTCCAGCTGCCGCTCGGCCTGCTCGCGCTGCGCACCGGCTGCCCGGTCAAGCTCGCCGCGAGCCGCGAGGAGTCCTTCCTCGGGCACGCCCACCGCCACCCCACCCTGCTGCGCTACCGCCACCACGCCGACGCCGAGGGCAGACTCGTCAAGGTCGAGGCGCAGATCCTGCTCGACGCGGGCGCCTACGCCGACACCTCCGCCGACGCCCTGGCCGCCGCGGTCTCCTTCGCGTGCGGCCCCTATGTCGTCCCGAACGCCTTCATCGAGGGCTGGGCGGTGCGCACCAACAACCCGCCCTCCGGCCATGTGCGCGGCGAGGGCGCCATGCAGGTCTGCGCCGCCTACGAGGCGCAGATGGACAAGCTGGCCAGGAAGCTGGGCCTGGACCCGGCCGACGTGCGGCTGCGCAACGTCCTGGCCACCGGTGACGTACTGCCCATCGGCCAGACCGTGACCTGCCCGGCCCCCGTGGCCGAACTCCTCCAGGCGGTACGGGACTTCCCGCTCCCGTCGCTGCCCAAGGACGGCCCGGAGGAGGACTGGCTGCTGCCCGGCGGCCCCGAGGGCGCGGGCGAACCGGCCGCGGTGCGCCGGGGCGTCGGCTACGCGCTCGGGATGGTCCACATGCTCGGCGCCGAGGGCACCGACGAGGTGTCCACCGCGACCGTCCGGGTCCACGACGGCGTGGCGACCGTGCTGTGCGCGGCCGTGGAGTCCGGACAGGGCTTCACCACGCTGGCCCGGCAGATCGTGCAGGAGACGCTCGGCATCGACGAGGTGCACGTCGCACCGGTCGACACCGACCAGCCCCCGGCCGGCCCCGGCTGCCGGGGCCGCCACACCTGGGTGTCCGGCGGGGCGGTGGAGCGCGCGGCGAAGATGGTCCGCACCCAGCTCCTGCAGCCGCTGGCGCACAAGTTCGGCATGTCCACCGAGCTGCTCCAGATCACCGACGGCAAGATCACCTCGTACGACGGGGTGCTCTCCACCACCGTCAGCGAGGCCCTGGAGGGCAAGGAACTGTGGGCCACGGCCCAGTGCCGCCCCCATCCGACCGAGCCGCTGGACGGCGCCGGACAGGGTGACGCCTTCGTCGGCCTCGCCTTCTGCGCGATCCGCGCGGTGGTCGACGTCGACGTCGAGCTCGGTTCGGTACGGGTGGTGGAGCTGGCGGTCGCCCAGGACGTGGGCCGGGTGCTCAACCCCGCGCAGCTGGCGGCCCGGATCGAGGGCGGGGTCACGCAGGGCGTGGGCATCGCGCTCACCGAGAACCTGCGCACCCCGCGCGGCCTGATCCGCCATCCCGACCTCACCGGGTACGCGCTGCCGACCGCGCTGGACGCGCCGGACATCCGGATCGTGAAACTGGTCGAGGAGCGGGACGTGGTGGCGCCCTTCGGGGCCAAACCGGTCAGCGCGGTGCCGGTGGTGACCTCCCCGGCGGCGATCGCGTCGGCGGTGCGGGCGGCCACCGGGCGCCCGGTGAACCGGCTGCCGATCCGGCCGCAGGCCGCGGTGGTCAACGCGCGGTGAGCGCCTGCCGGTGAGGGCCTGCCGGTGAACTCCGGCGCTCCCTCGGGGCAACGCGGACGCGCTCTTTCGCGTCTTCCTCTCCGGGGGCGTTGTCAGTGGTGCGGCGTAGGGTCCTTGAAGTCGGGGACGGCCGCCGCGCGCGGAGCCCGCCGTATCGAGGAAGATCGCGGGGGAGCGAGTCATGAGCATGGCCGATGCCGGGGTCACGGGGATCACGCTGACCGAGGCCGAGCTGGACCGCTGGGTCACGCACGCGCCGACACGCGGGCTGCTCGCCGGGCCCGGACTCCCTTCGGACACCGGCCTGCTGACCTTCGCCCCGCTGCGCACGCACGGCCTGCGCAGGCTCGCCGACGCGACCGACGGGCCGTGCCGGCTCGCCGACGAGCTGCGGGACCGGCTGGTCATCGGCGAACTGCTCAACCCGGCCGGGATGGAGCGCGAGTCGATACTGCTCGACGGCGCCACCGGCGAGATCACCACCGCGTACCTCGTCGACCCCTCCGGCGCGCGCCCCTTCGCGCCGTCCCTCACCACCATGCTGCGCTTCGCCGCCGTGACCGAGGAACTCGCCGGTCTGCGCGGCCGGTTCGCCTCCCTGGCCGGGCGGTACGGACCGGGCGCGGTCACCGAGGCGTCCCGGCGGCTGCTGGCGCTGTTCGAGGAGGGCACCGACGGGGCGGTCCCGGCGTACTGGAAGGCGGCGGCGCTGATCCGCCCGCTGTCCCTGGTCGCCGCGCCCGGACTCGGCGGGCTCGCGCTGGAGATGCCCGGGCGGCTGCTGGACCAGGAGTTCGGGCACGGCCGGGTGGCCCGCTTCGAGGAGGTCGACTTCCCGGCCACGCTCACCCACGAGCCGACGCGCCGCTTCCTGTGCGAGACGGGGCTGCCGGAGGAGGCGGTGCTGTCCCGCGCCGACACCGACGTGCCGCTGCCGACGCTGACGGAGTACTTCGCCCCGGACTGCGCGGGCCGCCCCCTGGACCGGCTCCCGGCCCACGCCGACCACCTGATCCGCCTCGGCGACCTGAGCGCGGACACCGTCCTCGTCCTCGACGGCCGCACCGGCGCGGTCCTCACCTACTCCGAGCCGGACGCCGCCCTCCACCCCCTCAACACCGACGTCTCCACCCTCGCCTACACCCTCTGGCTCCTCCACCACGAACGCACCATCGACGACCACCTCTCCCACGAGCTGACGACGACGGCGTACGACCAGCTCGCGGCGGCGATGATCGACACCCTGACGGTCCTGGACCCGACCGGCACCTCCCCCGTCCCCACGTGGCACTACTGGACGGAGCTGCTGCGGGGGGAGTCGGGCGGCGGAATCTGAGGCCGTGGCGGGAATCGAACCCGCGTAACTCGCTTTGCAGGCGAGTCCCTGAGCCACTCGGGCACACGGCCGTGTGTCGTGGAACGAACGTAGGCGGGGCGGGGGAGGGGGGACAAGGGGGCCGGACCGGGTGCAACGGGACTGCCATGCCGCGTTCATACGAGGGGCGGGGCGTAGGGCGAACGGCGTAGGGCGGGTAGGGCTTACGACAGGGGTAAAACTGTGCTGCGGGCCTTACGCTGGCCCGTATGGCCGCCCTCGAATCCTCCGACAGCACACGCGCCGGTACGGTCCCCGCCGATGACGAGGGCGGGGTGCTGTCACGGGCGCACCGGGCGCTCAGCGTGGGGATCGTCTCGGTGGTGCTGCTCATCGCCTTCGAGGCGACCGCCATCGGCACCGTCATGCCGGTCGCGGCGCGCGAGCTGGACGGGGTCTCGCTGTACGCCTTCGCGTTCTCCGGCTACTTCACCACCAGCCTCACCGGCATGGTGCTCGCCGGGCAGTGGGCG
The DNA here is from genome assembly GCF_040645115.1 of Streptomyces sp. NPDC046860. Classification (NCBI taxonomy): domain Bacteria; kingdom Bacillati; phylum Actinomycetota; class Actinomycetes; order Kitasatosporales; family Streptomycetaceae; genus Streptomyces; species Streptomyces sp. NPDC046860. Next base: position 104,443 of record NZ_JBEYXQ010000004.1, read on the forward strand.
GACCGGCGGGGGCCGCTCGCCGCGCTGGCCACCGGGATCGGCGCCTTCGCGGCCGGGCTCGTGGTGTCCGGGACCGCGCAGGTGATGTGGGTGTTCATCCTGGGGCGCGCGGTGCAGGGGTTCGGCGGCGGGCTGGTGATCGTCGCCGTGTACGTGGTCGTCGGCCGGGCCTACCCCGAGCGGCTGCGGCCCGCGATCATGGCGGGCTTCGCCGCCGCGTGGGTCGTGCCCTCCATCGTCGGCCCCCTCGCCTCCGGAGCCGTCGCCGAACACCTCGGCTGGCGCTGGGTCTTCCTCGGCATCCCGCTGCTCGTGCTGCTTCCGCTGGGCCTCGCCCTGCCGCAGATCCGGCGCCGGGCGGGCGGAGCCGTGGACTCCACCTCCGCCACCCCCGCCTTCGACCGGCGACGCATCCGGCTCGCGTTCGCCGTCTCGCTGGGGGCCGGGCTCGTGCAGTACGCGGCTCAGGAGCTGCGCCCGCTGTCGCTGGTGCCCGGTCTTCTCGGGGCGGCGTTGCTCGTGCCCGCCGTGCTGCGGCTGCTGCCGAGGGGGACGTACCGGGCGGCGCGCGGGCTGCCCTCCGTCGTGCTGTTGCGCGGGGTGGCGGCGGGGTCGTTCATCGCCGCCGAGTCCTTCGTACCGCTGATGCTCGTCACCCAGCGCGGGCTCTCCCCGACGCTCGCCGGGTTCTCGCTGGCCGCGGGCGGGCTGACCTGGGCGGCGGCGTCCTGGGTGCAGTCCCGGCCGTGGACCGAGCCGTACCGGGAGCGGCTGATGACCTCCGGGATGGTGCTGGTGGCCGCCGCGATCGCCACCGCGCCCGCCGTGCTCGTCCCGGCCGTACCGGTGTGGACGGTCGCCGTCGCATGGGGGTTCGGCTGCTTCGGGATGGGCCTGGTGATCTCCTCCACCAGCGTGCTCCTGCTCAAGCTCTCCGCCCCCGCCGAGGCCGGCGCCAACTCCGCCGCCCTCCAGATCTCCGACGCCCTCTCCAACGTCGTCCTCCTCGCCGCCGCGGGCGCGGCCTTCGCCACCCTCGGCAGCGACGGCACCACCGCCTTCGCCGCGGTCTTCCTGCCGATGGCCGGAGTCGCGCTGGTGGGGGCCTGGGTGACGACCCGGCTGCGGACGTCGAGCTGACCGGCAGCCCGCCCGTCCCCCACTGTGACCTCAGTCCCACCCGCCCCAGCCCCCGCCCCGTCCGACCCCGGCGGAGCCGTGCGCGCCGGTAGGGTGGCCCGGTTGTCATACGTAGCCGAGCCGCCCTACGCCCCCACCCCCGGAGACCGTGACTACCACCGCCGCTTCCGTCTCGAACCATCTGTCCCCCGCCTTTCCCGGCCGTGCCCCCTGGGGTACCGCCAGCAAGCTGCGTGCCTGGCAGCAGGGGGCGCTGGACAAGTACATCCAGGAGCAGCCGCGCGACTTCCTCGCGGTCGCCACCCCCGGCGCCGGCAAGACGACCTTCGCGCTGACGCTCGCCTCCTGGCTGCTGCACCACCACGTCGTGCAGCAGGTGACCGTCGTCGCGCCGACCGAGCACCTGAAGAAGCAGTGGGCCGAGGCCGCCGCACGGATAGGCATCAAGCTCGACCCGGAGTACAGCGCGGGCCCGGTCGGCAGGGACTACCACGGCGTCGCCGTGACGTACGCCGGTGTCGGCGTCCGCCCCATGCTGCACCGCAACCGCTCCGAGCAGCGCAAGACCCTGGTGATCCTGGACGAGATCCACCACGCGGGCGACTCCAAGTCCTGGGGCGAGGCGTGCCTGGAGGCGTTCGAGCCCGCGACCCGGCGCCTGGCGCTGACCGGTACGCCGTTCCGCTCGGACACCAACCCGATCCCGTTCGTCGCCTACGAGGAGGGCAACGACGGCATCCGGCGCTCCGCCGCCGACTACACCTACGGCTACGGCAACGCGCTCGCCGACCACGTCGTCCGCCCCGTCATCTTCCTCAGCTACAGCGGCCAGATGCGCTGGCGCACCAAGGCGGGCGACGAGATCGCCGCCCGGCTCGGCGAGCCCATGACCAAGGACGCGGTCAGCCAGGCGTGGCGCACCGCGCTCGACCCGCGCGGCGAGTGGATGCCGAGCGTGCTGCGCGCCGCCGACCAGCGGCTCACCGAGGTGCGCAAGGCCATCCCGGACGCCGGCGCCCTGGTCATCGCCTCCGACCAGGACTCCGCCCGCGCCTACGCCAAGCTGATCCGCGAGATCACCGGCTCCAAGGCCACCCTGGTCCTCTCCGACGACGTCGGCGCCTCCAAGCGCATCGACGACTTCAGCGCGAGCAACGACCGCTGGATGGTCGCGGTCCGCATGGTGTCCGAGGGCGTCGACGTGCCCCGGCTCGCCGTCGGCGTGTACGCCACCACCATCTCCACCCCGCTGTTCTTCGCCCAGGCCGTCGGCCGTTTCGTGCGGTCCCGGCGGCGCGGCGAGACCGCGTCCGTCTTCCTGCCCACCGTCCCCGACCTGCTGACCTTCGCCAACGAGATGGAGAAGGAGCGGGACCACGCCCTCGACAAGCCGAAGAAGGCCGGCGAGGAGGACCCGTACGCCGAGTCCGAGAAGGAGATGGAGGAGGCGAACCGGCAGGAGGACGAGGACACCGGGGAGCAGGAGCAGTTCTCCTTCGAGGCGCTCGAGTCCGAGGCCGTCTTCGACCGCGTCCTCTACGACGGCGCCGAGTTCGGCATGCAGGCCCACCCGGGAAGCGAGGAGGAGCAGGACTACCTCGGCATCCCCGGACTGCTGGAGCCCGAGCAGGTGCAGCTGCTGCTGCAGAAGCGGCAGGCCCGGCAGATCGCGCACAGCAAGAAGCGCCCGGACACCGAGGCCGACCTGCTGGAGCTGCCCGCCGAGCGGCGCCCGGTGGTCAGCCACAAGGAGATGATGGAGCTGCGCAAGCAGCTCAACACCATGGTCAGCGCCTACGTCCACCAGAGCGGCAAGCCGCACGGCGTGATCCACACCGAGCTGCGCCGGGTCTGCGGCGGCCCGGCGAGCGCGGAGGCCACCGCCGGCCAGCTCAAGCAGCGCATCGCCAAGATGGGCGAGTGGGCCACCCGGATGCGCTGACCCGCGCGCGAACTCCTCACCGCCCCCGCGACCTCGCGGGGGCGGTACGCGTATGCGGACGAACACTGGCAGGTCGCGGCGGCCGATGACCGGATTCTGGACCGAGTCTTCCGCTGAGCGGACCGGCTCGCTACTGTCCCGCTACGCACACGCCCCGTGGCAGCGCCGCCGCGGAGCGCAGCCGTGAAGCGACGGGTCCGACAGCCGCCGGGCCGTCCTGCCGATCGGCGGCCTCTGAAACGCGTCGCCGACGGGGCTCGGTGACGCATCCGCCGCTCGGAGGACGCCGGCCTCACCGCAGAAGGAGGGGGCGTCGTGACCGCGGAGACCTCCCAGACGCTCGACCGGGGACTGCGCGTCCTCAAGCTGCTCGCCGACACCGACCACGGACTGACCGTCACCGAGCTGTCCGGCAGGCTCGGGGTGAACCGGACGGTGGTGTACCGGCTGCTGGCCACGCTGGAGCAGCACGCGCTCGTCCGCCGCGACCTCGGCGGCCGCGCCCGCGTCGGCCTCGGGGTGCTGCGCCTGGGCCGCCAAGTGCATCCGCTGGTACGCGAGGCGGCCCTGCCCGCGCTGCGCTCGCTGGCCGAGGACATCGGCGCCACGGCCCATCTGACCCTGGTCGACGGCACGGAGGCGCTCGCCGTCGCCGTGGTCGAGCCGACCTGGACCGACTACCACGTCGCCTACCGGGCCGGTTTCCGTCACCCGCTGGACCGCGGCGCGGCCGGGAAGGCCATCCTCGCCGCCCGGCAGTCCCCGGGCGCCGACCCCGACTGCGTCCTCACGCACGGCGAGCTGGAGGCCGGCGCGAGCGGCGCCGCCGCCCCCCTCCTCGGGGTCACCGGCGTGGAGGGCAGCGTGGGCGTGGTCATGCTGACCGACGCCGTCCCCGAACGCGTGGGCCCCCGCGTGGTGGAAGCGGCCAGAGAGGTCGCCGACGCCCTGCGGTAGGCCGCACCGCCCCTCCGTCCGGGACGGAGGCGGCGCGTTAGATTTACTCCGTGCTCTCTCGTCTCTCGCGTCCCCGGACCCTCGCCCTCTGCGCCCTGCCCGTGGCGGGCCTGCTCGCCGCGGCGGTCTTCGCGCCGCTGCCGTTCGCGGTGGCGCAGCCGGGGATGACGGCGAACGTGCTCGGGAAGAACGACGGGACGCCGGTGATCACCGTGTCCGGGGCGCCGGCCCGGAAGACCTCCGGCGAGCTGCGGATGACGACCATCGAGGCGACCTCGCCGGACACGCGGGTCTCCCTCGGGCAGGTGGCCGACAACTGGTTCCGCACCGACCGCGCGGTCATGCCGTACGACGCGGTGTACCCGACCGGCGACACCGTCGAGGAGATCGAGAAGCACAACAGCGCCCAGATGCGGCAGTCCCAGGACGCGGCGACCAGCGCGGCCCTGGACCACCTCGGCAAGGACCCCGGGGACGTGAAGGTCACGCTGCGGCTGGCCGACGTGGGCGGCCCCAGCGCGGGCCTGCTGTTCAGCCTCGGGATCATCGACAAGCTGGACGGCGACGGCAGCGGCGGCGACCTCACCGGCGGCCGCACCATCGCCGGTACCGGCACGATCGACGCGGACGGCAAGGTCGGCGCGGTCGGCGGGGTGGCCCTGAAGACGCAGGCCGCCCGGCGCGACGGCGCCACCGTCTTCCTGGTGCCGAAGGCCGAGTGCGCCGACGCCCACACCAACCTGCCCAAGGGGCTGCGCCTGATCCCGGTCACGAACCTCGACGGCGCGGTGGACTCGCTGGTGGCCCTGGAGAAGGGCACCGGCAAGGTCCCGAGCTGCTAGAGGGTGTCGTCAGCTGCTAGAGGGTGTCGTCGGAGAACTCCCCCGCCGCCTGCTCCACCAGCGGGATGATCCGCAGCGGTACCGGGTTCTCCATCACGATCGTCGTGGAGGCGCGGACGATCCCCTCGAAGCCGACCACGCGGTCGATGACCCGCTGCAGATCGGCGTTGGACCGGGCGACCAGCCGGCACAGCATGTCCCCGGTGCCGGTGGTGGTCAGCAGCTCCAGCACCTCCGGCACCCCCGCCAGGTGCGCCCGTACGTCCGGACCCTGCCCCTGGCGGATCTGCAGCGTGGCGAACGCGGTCACCGGATAGCCGAGCGCGGCCGGGTCGACCTGCGGCCCGAACCCCCGGATCACCCCGCGCGAGCGCAGCCGGTCCAGCCGCGCCTGCGCCGTGCCCCGCGCCACCCCGAGCCGCCGGGACATCTCCAGCACGCCGATGCGCGGCTCCTCGGCCAGCAGCACGATGATCCGCCCGTCCAGATGATCGATCGCCACGACGCCCTCCCGGGATGGTCATCCTGCACAGAAAGCCCGCCGGTACCGCCGTCCGGCTGAACAGACTGACCAGCGAATACGCGAACTATTGCGCACCTTGCAGGGCGGGGCCACCCTTCGAGCATGACGCAGACCACTCAGCACACTCCCGACACCGCCCGGCAGGCCGACCCCTTCCCGGTCAAGGGAATGGACGCGGTCGTCTTCGCCGTGGGCAACGCCAAGCAGGCCGCGCACTACTACTCCAGCGCGTTCGGCATGCGCCTGGTCGCCTACTCCGGACCGGAGAACGGCAGCCGGGAGACCGCCAGTTACGTCCTGGAGAACGGCGCCGCCCGGTTCGTGTTCACTTCGGTGATCCGCCCCAGCACCCCCTGGGGCGAGTTCCTCGACCGGCACGTCGCCGAGCACGGTGACGGCGTCGTGGACCTCGCCATCCAGGTCCCGGACGCCCGCGCCGCCTTCGCCCACGCCGTCGAGCGCGGCGCCCGCCCGCTCGTCGAGCCGCACGAGGTGAAGGACGAGCACGGCACCGTCGTCCTCGCCGCCATCGCCACCTACGGCGAGACCCGGCACACCCTGGTCGAGCGCACCGGCTACGACGGCCCGTACCTGCCCGGCTTCGTCGCCGCCACCCCGATGGTCGAGCCGCCGGCCCGCCGCACCTTCCAGGCCATCGACCACTGCGTCGGCAACGTCGAACTCGGCAAGATGGACGAGTGGGTGGCGTTCTACAACAACGTCCTCGGCTTCACGAACATGAAGGAGTTCGTGGGCGACGACATCGCCACCGAGTACAGCGCGCTGATGTCGAAGGTCGTCGCGGACGGCACCCTCAAGGTGAAGTTCCCGCTCAACGAGCCCGCCGTCGCCAAGAAGAAGTCCCAGATCGACGAGTACCTGGAGTTCTACGGCGGCCCCGGCGTCCAGCACATCGCGCTGGCCACCAACGACATCGTGGGCACGGTACGCACCATGCGCGCGGCCGGGGTGCAGTTCCTCGACACCCCGGACTCCTACTACGACACCCTCGGCGAGTGGGTCGGCGACACCCGGGTGCCGGTCGAGACCCTGCGCGAGCTGAAGATCCTCGCCGACCGCGACGAGGACGGCTACCTGCTGCAGATCTTCACCAAGCCGGTCCAGGACCGGCCGACGGTGTTCTTCGAACTCATCGAGCGCCACGGCTCGATGGGCTTCGGCAAGGGCAACTTCAAGGCCCTCTTCGAGGCCATCGAGCGGGAGCAGGAGAAGCGGGGCAACCTGTGATCCGCCTGCCATGAGACTGAGCCGGGGGCGCGGTGAGCGGTCGCGCCCCCGGCTCACAGGGCGTCGGCGGGCAGCGATCCGTCCTCCGCGTCACCCAGGTCCCGCAGCGCCGCCCGGGCCTCGGGCGCCCACAGCGGGGAGAACGCCGGGTTGACCAGCAGCGCGTCCTGAAGGTGGCGCCGCGCGGACCCGTACCGCTCCACCTCGATCTCGATCATGCCCCGGTGGAAGGCGTGCAGCGCGCTGCGCACCCCGCCGCCCTTGGCCTTGTCGGTCGCGGTGGTGGCGAACTTCAGCGCCTCCTCGTCCAGACCCGCCCGGTGCAGCGCCCAGCCCAGGGCGTCCGCCACCTCGATGCCGGGCTGGCGCTCGTACTCCGCCCGCAGCCGGGTCACCGCTTCCTGCGGGTCCCCGTGGTCCGCCTCCAGCCGGCCGAGCACCAGCTCCTCGTCGACCCCGCCGGCCGCCGCCTTCTCCGCCCGCTCGCGCACCAGTCCGTACTCCGTCCCGGCGTCCTGGGCGCGGTTCAGCGACTCGTACAGCTCGGCCAGCTCCAGGGTGGCCCGTGCGTCGGGCCGCGCGGCCAGGGCGGTGCGGTACGCGGTGAGCGCGTCCGTGGTGCGGCCCTGCGCGGCGAGGGCGCGGGCCCGGCCGACGCCCGCCGTCGCCTCGGCCGGGTCCAGCCGGAGCGCCTCCGTGAACTGGCGCAGGGCTTCCGCCGGTTCGCCCCGCTCCCACGCCAGCTGTCCGGCCCCGGCCCGGTAGGCGGCCTGCTCGGCCGGGGTGGCGGCGGCCGCCGCGGCGTCCGCCAGCTGGGCCGCCGCGTCCTCCCGCCAGCCCCGGTCCCGGTACACCGCCGACGCCCGCGCCATCACGGCGGGCCGGTCGGCCGGCGCGGTGCGCAGGGCCAGCAGCCGGTCCAGGGTGTTGCGGGCGGCGGTGTAGTCGCCGAGCCCGTTGTACGCGTCGATCAGCGGGGGGTACGCCGACCAGCGCTTCGGGTCCAGCTTGAGCGCCTGCTCCCCGTACCGCTTGGCCGAGGGGAAGTCGCGGCGGGTGTTGGCCAGGGCCGTCATCCCGGCCAGCGCCTCGGGGTTCTTCGTGGCGCGCGCCTTCAGCGAGGTGCCGAGGGCCCGCTCGGCGCGCGGGAGGTCCGCCGCGTCGGCCGTGCGCCGGGCCCGCGCCACGTAGGCCGCGCCGAGCACCGCCCAGGCGCGGGCGTCGGCCGGGCGGGCCCGCACCGCGCTCTCCTGCCGGGTGATCAGGTTCGTCAGGTCCGGCAGGGCCGCGGGGACGCCCGAGGTCACCGCCGTCAGCGCCCGCGCCTGCGGTCCGGGCGCGGGTGCCGGGGGGCGGTGCCGGAACGGCCGCGGCGCCTCCTGCGGCAGCAGCGTCAGCGCCGCGCCCGCCGCCGCGCCGCCCGCCACCACGGTGAGCAGCGCACGGCCCAGCCACCGTCCGGGGCGGCGCGGCTCAGGCTCGGCCACCAGGGACGTACCGGGCTCCGACTCGCCGTACTGTCTCTTCGCCATGACGGTCACTGTGCGTCAATATGACGACCACATCCGGGTGGCCCAAGCACGGCGCGTGCGGGGTTCACACCGATGGCCCCGAGTGCCAACCTGTGATCATGAGCCGTATCGAAGCGCCCCGCGACGAGGACACCGCGCCCGCCGAGAGTCTCACCGAACGGCTGCTGGCGGGGCTCCCCGCCGGGGCCGTGCTGACCGATCCCGATGTCACCGCCTCCTACGCCCACGACATGGCGAGCTTCTGCCCGGCCGGGGCCCCCGCCGCCGTGGTCCTGCCACGCACCGTCGAAGAGGTGCGGCACGTCATGCGCACCGCCACCGAGCTGCGGGTGCCGGTCGTCCCGCAGGGGGCCCGCACGGGGCTGTCCGGCGCGGCCAACGCCTCCGACGGGTGCATCGTGCTGTCGCTCACCAAGATGGACCGCATCCTGGAGATCAGCCCCGTCGACCGCATCGCCGTCGTCGAACCCGGCGTCGTCAACGCCGTGCTCTCCCGCGCGGTGGGCGAGCACGGCCTGTACTACCCGCCGGACCCCTCCAGCTGGGAGACCTGCACCATCGGCGGCAACATCGGCACCGCCTCCGGCGGCCTGTGCTGCGTCAAGTACGGGGTGACCGCCGAGTACGTCCTCGGCCTGGACGTCGTCCTCGCCGACGGCCGCCTGATGTCCACCGGCCGCCGCACCGCCAAGGGCGTCGCCGGGTACGACCTGACCCGGCTCTTCGTCGGCTCCGAGGGCTCGCTCGGCATCGTGGTCCGCGCCGTGCTCGCGCTCCGGCCCGAGCCACCCCGGCAACTGGTGCTGGCCGCCGAGTTCGCCACGGCCGCCGGGGCCTGCGACGCGGTGTGCCGGATCATGGCGGGCGGCCATGTGCCCTCGCTGCTGGAGATGATGGACCGCACCACCGTCAAGGCGGTCAACGACTTCGCCCGGATGGGTCTGCCCGAGACCACCGAGGCGCTGCTGCTGGCCGCCTTCGACACCCCGGACCCCGCCGCCGACCTCGCCGCCGTCGGCGCCCTGTGCGAGGCGGCCGGAGCCACCGGGGTGGTCGTCGCCGACGACGCCGCCGAGTCCGAACTCCTCCTCCAGGCGCGGCGGATGTCGCTGACCGCGCTGGAGGCGGTCAAGGGCACCACGATGATCGACGACGTGTGCGTGCCCCGCTCGAAGCTCGGCGCGATGCTGGAGGGCGTCGAGCGGATCGCCGCCAAGTACGACCTGACCATCGGCCTGTGCGCGCACGCCGGCGACGGCAACACCCACCCCACCGTCTGCTTCGACGCCCGCGACCCCGACGAGTCCCGCCGCGCCCGCGAGTCCTTCGACGAGATCATGGCCCTCGGCCTCGAACTCGGCGGCACCATCACCGGCGAGCACGGGGTGGGCGTGCTGAAGAAGGAGTGGCTGGCACGCGAACTCGGGCCCGTCGGCATGGAGATGCAGCGGGCCGTGAAGAACGTCTTCGACCCGCTCGGCATCCTCAACCCCGGCAAGCTGTTCTGACCCGAGCCGTCGTGCGCCGGGGCCCCTCACCGGGCCAGCAACTGGTCGAGCGCGTCGTCGATCCCGAGCCGCCCGGCCTCCGCGCCCGGCGGCACCGCCCGCAGCGTCCGCTCCAGCCAGGCGGACACCTGCGGGGTGGGCGCCTCCAGCAGGGCGTCGCCGTCCGGCGAGCTGAGCGCCATCAGGACCACGCTGCGGCCGTTCACCTTCGTCGGCCACACCCGCACGTCCCCGTGCCCGCACGGCCGGAACACGCCCTCCACCAGCAGCTCGCGGGCGAACGTCCAGTGCACGGGGGACTCGGAGTTGATGTGGAAGGTGATGTGGACGGCGCAGGGGTCGTCCGACCGGTAGGCGAGCCGGGCCGGGACCGCGATGCTCCGCTCGGGCGAGAGGATGAGCCTGAGCTCCAGTTCCCGCTCCACCACCGTGTGCTCCATGACCTGTCTCCTTCGTAGGACCGGGGGCCGCCATAACGGGCCCGTGCCAGGAGAGAGGGGGCAGGGGCGCGGTCATTACGCGGGTTCCCGGAGATTTTTTTCCAACCGGCCCCGCCGTGCCCCCACCGCGTCGCCCGGAAGGGGGCGGGTCCGGCAGGAGAGGGGTATGGGGCGCCCCGGGTCTGATAGATGTGGAGGCTCCCTTCCACCCCCGAGCAGATACGGGACGACGGACATGAGCGCCCCTACGCCGGCCCACGGTGACGACAGGCCCCGCGAGGGCTACTACCCGGACCCGTCCATCCCCGGCTACGTCCGCTACTGGAACGGCACCGCCTGGGTGCCCGGCACCAGTCGCCCCGCCCCCGCGGACGGCCGGCCGCTCACCGCGCCGTCGGCGCCCGGCCCCTCGGCTCCCGCCGTGGAGGAGACGGGTCCGCACTTCTTCGACGAGGGCGGCACCGCCGACGCCCCGGCGGCCCAGGGCGAGGCGGCCCCCGACACGTTCCTCTTCCGGCGCCCGACTCCGGGCCCGGCGGCGGACGTTCAGCGGGACGACGGGACGATGACGTTCCGCCGGGTGACGCCGGGGGCCGGTCCGGGCGGCGCGCCCGCGCAGGAGGCCGGAGCCCGGGGAGCGGCGGGAGGCGCCGGGGGAGAGGACCGGTCCGGGGCCGCGGGCTTCGGGCCCCCGCCCTCCGGTGGGGCCGGTCCCGTCGCGGGCTTCGGGCCCGCACCGGAACAAGGCGCGGCACACGGGTCCGCGGCCGGGTCCGGAGCCGGGGGTGCCTTCGCCGCCGGCGGCCCTGCCCGCGCGGGATCGGAGCCCGCACGGGCCGCCGTGGCCCCTCCGGTCCCGCCGCAGGGCACGCCCGGCGCGGCCGACCCGCGCCGGCCCGGCCCGCCCCCGCAGGCGGCCGTACCGTCCCCGGGGCTCCCGCCCCAGGCCGCGGGTCCCCTCGCCCCCGGGCCCGGCGGCGGTCAGGCGTCCTGGGCGCAGCAGGTGCACCGGCTCGCCGGGAGCGCCGAGGACCAGCCCGTGGTGCCCTGGAAGCCGCCCGTGGAGGACCCGTTCCTCGCGGTGGTCCGGCGTCAGGGGGAGGCCCGCCCGGCCGGGATGGGCAAGCGCGTCGCCGCCCGCCTGATCGACAACGCGTTCATCGGCGCGGTCACGGCGGCCGCGGCCGTGCCGCTCGGGGTGCGGGCCGTCGACCACGTCCAGAGCAAGATCGAGGCGGCCCGGCTGTCCGGCCGTACCGTCACCGTCTGGCTGCTCGACGGCACCACCGCGACCTCGCTCGGCATCGTGCTCGGCGTCCTGTTCGTCTTCGGCGTGGTGTACGAGGTGCTGCCGACCGCCCGTTGGGGCCGCACCCTGGGCAAGCGGCTGTGCGGCATCCAGGTCCGGGACATCGAGGCGCACGAGCCCCCGTCCTTCGGGGCCGCGCTGCGCCGCTGGCTCGTCTACAGCCTGCCCGGCGTGCTCCTCGTCGGGGTCGTCGGCGTGCTGTGGGGGCTGTTCGACCGGCCGTGGCGCCAGTGCTGGCACGACAAGGCGGCGCACACCTTCGTGGCCGAGTAGGTAGCCCGTACGGCCGCCCGCCGGGTGCGGCGCCCGGGTGTTCGCGGTCGACTCGGGCCATGAGCAGTGAACCGCCCCCCGGCTCCGGACCGCAGCCCCCCGACGACGACCCGCTGAGGAAGCGGCCCCCGTCGGACCAGGGGTCGGGCTCGCCGTACGACCGCCCGTACGGCGCCCAGCAGCCTCCGCCGCCCGGCGGTGAGCAGCCGCCCCCGCACGGCGCCGGCCAGCCCCCGCCCCAGGGCGGCGACCCCTACGGCTCCGGCGGCCCCTACGGCGGCGGGCCGCAGGGCGGCGGCCCTTACGGCGGCGGTCCCTACGGCGGTGGGCCGTACGGGGGCGGGCCGGGGCGTCCCGGCGACCCCCTCGCGGGAATGCCCCCGCTCGCGGACAGCGGCAAGCGCACCGTCGCCCGCATCATCGACATGATCATCGTCGGTATCGCCGTCTGGCTGCTGACCTGGGCGTTCGGGGTGCACCAGTACGACGTGAACGGCGACCGGATGGAGGTCGGCAAGTCGCTCGGCCAGTCCATCATCGCCGCCGTCCTCTACGTCGCCTACGACACCATCCTGATCGCCCGCACCGGACAGACGCTCGGCATGCGCTGGTTCAAGATGCGCGTGGCCAACCTCCATGACGGAGCCACGCCCTCGCCGCAGTCCTCGCTGATCCGGGCGCTTGTGCTGTGGCTGCCGTTCGCGTTCTGCTGCGCCTGCGTCTGGACCGCGATCTGCGGCGGCTGGAGCTACTTCGACCGCCCCTACAAGCAGGGTCTGCACGACAAGGCGGCCAGGACGGTGGTCGTCAGCACCACCTGACCGGGCCGGGGCGCGGCGCGCCGGAGCGGCGGGCGGGGGAGGAGTCCCCGGCCCGCCGCTCCGGCGTGGGCGGTGTGCTCGCGGCAGCCCTCAGGAGGCCGCGCGGCCGCGCACCGTGTCCCCCGAGGCGCCGACGGGACGGCGCCGTTCGGCCAGCCGGGCGGGCTCGGCCGGGTGCTGCTCGGCGGCGGCCGGGCGGCCCGGCCGCGAGCCCGGCAGCGGCACCGTCATGGCCACGAGCAGCCCGAGGGCGAGCGCGGCCAGCGCGATGACGGCGACCCCGATGCCCGAACCGGTCTGGGACAGGGCGAGCATGGCGACGGTGGAGAGGATCACGGTGCAGGAACCGTAGACGAGCTGTGCGACGGTCGGACGAGGCATGGCGATCGTGTCCTCGGAAGACGGGGGATGAGATGAACCTGGGTGCCATTTCGACTCTATTCGCGTGCATGCCCGAGTCCTGTGCCAGGTAAGCCACACCTCACCCCGGGGGGTGGTGCACAGGGGGCGCACGGAGTCATGGTCCGTCTCAACTGGGCTGATGCACGCGCCCGTTCAGTGGAAGCGGCTGTCCGCAAAGCGAACGCCCACTCCGCATAGTGCAGTTGTCCTGCACAAGTCAAGGTCTGTCTTTTCCGCTGAACCTCTAGTCAAATTACGGCACTTGACTACACGCGTTGATCGTGCGCGCACGGAATCTTCCAAGGTCCGGAACCCTCCTGCCGTGCGCGCGGCGCGGGGGAGGAAATCAAGTGACCAGCAGACCCTGGACGTTCAGAGCCGCGGCGATAGGCGTGGCCCTCGCGGCGTCGTCCGCCGGATTCGCCACGTTCGCCGTGGCCGAGGCCGGCACGATGGCCCGCCCGGCGGCCGAGAACCGGCACGACCCGGCCCCGGCCGGACAGCGGGAGCACGACCTCGACGGCCCGCTGAGCAAGACCCAGGACGCTCAGCGCCAGGAGGCCCTGAACCAGCTCATCGCCGGCAAGGCCGAGGCGAAGGAGCGCAACGGTTCCAAGGTCGTCCAGCTCCAGAGCAAGAAGGGCGACAGCAAGTACGTCGAGCTGAGCCGGGAGAAGACCGACAAGATCTTCACCATCCTGGTGGAGTTCGGGGACCAGACCGACCCGAAGTTCGGCGGCACCCCCGGCCCGCTGCACAACAAGATCGCCGCGCCGGACCGCAAGAAGGACAACTCCACGGCCTGGCAGGCGGATTACAACCAGAAGCACTACCAGGACCTCTACTTCGGCACCGGTGCCAAGACCGAGTCCCTGAAGAAGTACTACGAGAAGCAGTCCTCGGGCCGCTACTCGGTCGACGGCGAGGTCTCCGACTGGGTCAAGGTCCCCTTCAACGAGGCCCGTTACGGCAACAACGCCTGCGGTCAGACCAACTGCACCAGCGTGTGGAACGTCGTCAGCGACGGCCTGAAGTCCTGGGTCGCCGGGCAGAAGGCGGCCGGCAAGACCGACGCGGCCATCAAGGCGGACCTGGCCCAGTACGACCAGTGGGACCGCTACGACTTCGACGGCGACGGCAACTTCAACGAGCCGGACGGCTACGTCGACCACTTCCAGATCGTGCACGCCGGTGAGGACGAGTCCGCGGGTGGCGGCGCCGAGGGCGAGAACGCCATCTGGGCGCACCGCTGGTACGCGTTCGGCACCGACGCGGGCGCGACCGGCCCCACGGGCAACAAGCTCGGCGGCGCCCCGGTCGGCGACACCGGTGTCTGGGTCGGCGACTACACCATCCAGCCGGAGAACGGCGGACTCGGCGTCTTCGCCCACGAGTACGGCCACGACCTCGGTCTGCCGGACGAGTACGACACCGCCGGCGGCGACAACTCCACCGGTTTCTGGACCCTGATGTCCTCCGGCTCCTGGCTCGGCACGGGCAAGGAGGCCATCGGCGACCTGCCCGGCGACATGAACGCCTGGGACAAGCTGCAGCTCGGCTGGCTGACGTACGACACCGCCAAGGCGGGCGTCTCCTCCTGGCACAAGCTCGGTCTCGCGGAGTACAACACCAAGTACCGCCAGGCCCTGCTGGTCTCGCTGCCGGACAAGGCCGTCAAGACCGAGATCGTCACCCCCGCCCAGGGCGCGACCCAGTGGTGGAGCGGCAGCGGTGACAACCTCAAGAACACGCTGACCCGTTCGGTCGACCTGACCGGCAAGTCCAAGGCCACGCTCGGCCTGGACGGCTGGTACGACATCGAGGCCGGCTACGACTACCTCTACGCCGAGGTCTCCGCGGACGGTGCCAACTGGACCGCCCTGGACGGCACGGTGGACGGGCAGCCGATCCCGCGCGACGGCTCCGACAAGCCCGCGCTGACCGGCACGCTCGACGGCTACAAGAAGCTGTCGTACTCGCTGGACGCCTACGCGGGCAAGAAGATCCAGCTCCGCTTCCGCTACCAGACCGACGGCGGGGTCGCCCTCAAGGGCTTCGCGGCCGACGAGATCACGGTCACCGCGGACGGTGGGGCGCTGTTCTCCGACAACGCCGAGACGGCGGACGCCGCTTGGGCCGCGACCGGGTTCTCCCGCATCGGCGCGTCCTTCACCAAGGACTACAAGCAGTACTACCTCGCGGAGAACCGCCAGTACGTGTCGTACGACAAGACGCTGAAGGTCGGCCCGTACAACTTCGGTTACACCGGCACCGACCGGCCCGACTGGGTGGAGCACTACCCGTACCAGGACGGCCTGTTGATCTGGAAGTGGGACACCTCCCAGGCGGACAACAACACCAACGCCGACGCGCACCCGGGCACCGGTCTGATCCTGCCCATCGACGCCCACCCGAAGGCGCTGAAGTGGTCCGACGGGACGCTGCTGCGCAACCGGATGCAGGCGTACGACTCGCCCTTCTCGCTCGATCCGACGGACGGCATCACGCTGCACAAGGCGGGCGCCGCGACGAAGATCAAGGCGCAGAACGGGGTGTCGGTCTTCAACGACCGCACCCACACGTACTGGGACCCGTCGAACCCCACCGGCGGCGTCAAGATCACTGACACCAACACCAAGATCAAGATCAAGAAGCAGGCGGACGACGGCTCCACGATCGAGCTCGAAGTCGGCCCTGCGGTGAAGTAAGCGGAATCTTCGCAGGTCAGAGACGTATCGGCGGTGACCCCCTAGCGGGTCGCCGCCGATCGTGTTTAGGTGCGTCCTGTGGATCGCTTATTGACACCTACCCGGACGAGGATGTGACCGCATGGCCGCAGGAGGATTCTGCAAGCTGCCGAACGGGACGGTCGTGGTGGCCGTGAACCTGCCGCACGGCTCCGCCGGGGTACGGGTCCTCGTGCACGCGGGGAATCGTGCGAGGGCGCTCACCCGGCTGCGGAATCTCGGCCTGTGGTCGATCTACCTGCGGGGCAACGCGGCCCCGCCCACCCCGGACGAGGTGACCGCCGTCCTCCACCACCCCGACGGGCTCATATGGCGCACGGCCCCGACGGAGGGCACGGGCTTGTGGCGCCCCATCCGAGCACTGCGATCCTCTGCGGTTCCGCGATAGACGCCGGGCACGGCGGGTCCGCAGGGTGGGGCTAGGCGTTCACGACCGGCTTGCCCGTGAGCTGGACTCCTGCTTCGCGGAGGGACTCCAGTGCGCGGGCCGTCGTCTCCTGGGCCACGCCCGCCGTCAGTTCCAGCAGGACGTGGGTGCGGAAGCCCTCGCGGGCCGCGTCCAGGGCGGTGGCCCGTACGCAGTGGTCCGTGGCGATGCCGACCACGTCGACCTCCTCCACGCCCCGCTCGCGCAGCCACTCCGCCAGGGAGCGGCCGTTCTCGTCGGTGCCCTCGAACCCGCTGTAGGCGGCCGAGTACGCGCCCTTGTCGAAGACCGCGTCGACCGCGCCGGAGGCGACCGCCGGGGCGAAGTTCGGGTGGAAGCCCACCCCCTCCGTGCCCGCGACGCAGTGCGCGGGCCAGGAGTGGACGTAGTCCGGGTTGTCGGCGAAGTGACCGCCCGGTGCGATGTGGTGGTCACGGGTGGCCACCACGTGCCGGTAGCCGGACCCGGCCGCCTGGCCGATCAGCTCCGTGATCGCGGCGGCCACGTCGGCCCCACCGGCCACCGCGAGGCTGCCCCCCTCGCAGAAGTCGTTCTGCACATCTACGACGATCAACGCGCGGCGCATGGTGGTGTCCTTCGAGTGGGGTCCAAGGAATCGAGCCTAGAGACTTCCGGCCTCCGGCGGGAGGGGGCGTGAGGAGGGGCGTACGCCGCTCCCGCTCTAGCTACCCGAGGGCAGGTGGAGGTACTCCGTCGGAATGACGGGTTCCCCCCGCGAGAGCTGGGTGGCGGACAGCGGGAGGTTCCCCCGCGCCGCGATGTGCCGCTCACGCGCCGCGTCCAGCGGCTCACGCGCGACGACCTCGCCGCCCTTGACCAGCTCCACCAGCAGCTGCCGGTCGGCCAGCTCGTCCGGCACCGGCCCGGTGCCCACGACCTCCGCCTCCGCGACCCCGTACCGGTCCAGCCGCCGCGCCGCCCACTTGCGGCCGCCGATGGAGGTCTTGCCGCCGGTGGACTTCTTCGCCACCGGCACCAGCGGCGCCGAGGCGTCGGCGGACTCGGCGCGGGCGACCAGCTTGTAGACCATCGAGCAGGTCGGATGCCCCGAGCCGGTGACCAGCTGGGTGCCCACCCCGTACGCGTCCACCGGCGCCGCCGCCAGCGAGGCGATGGCGTACTCGTCCAGGTCGGAGGTGACCACGATCCGGGTGTCCCGCGCCCCCAGCTCGTCCAGCTGCTGCCGCACCCGGTGCGCGACCAGCAGCAGGTCGCCGGAGTCGATGCGCACCGCGCCCAGCCCGGGCCCGGCCACCTCCACCGCCGTGCGGACGGCCTCCGCGACGTCGTAGGTGTCCACCAGCAGGGTGGTGTCCGCGCCGAGGGCGTCGACCTGGGCGCGGAAGGCGTCCCGCTCCCGGTCGTGCAGCAGGGTGAAGGCGTGCGCGGAGGTCCCCACGGTCGGGATGCCGTACCGGAAGCCCGCCGCGAGGTCGGAGGTGGTGGCGAAACCGCCCACGTAGGCCGCGCGGGCCGCGGCGACGGCGGCCAGCTCGTGGGTGCGGCGGGCACCCATCTCGATCAGCGGCCGGCCGCCCGCGGCGGAGGACATCCGGGAGGCGGCGGCCGCGATGGCCGAGTCGTGGTTGAGGATGGAGAGGATCACCGTCTCCAGCAGCACGCACTCCGCGAAGCTGCCCTCGACCCGCAGCAGCGGCGAGCCGGGGAAGTAGACCTCGCCCTCCGGGTAGCCCCAGATGTCGCCCTGGAAGCGGTAGTCCGCCAGCCACGTCAGGGTGGCCTCGTCGACGATCCCCCGCTCGCGGAGGAAGGCCAGCATCCCGGCGTCGAAGCGGAAGTTCGCCACCGCGTCCAGCACCCGTCCGGTGCCCGCCACCACCCCGTAGCGGCGGCCGTGCGGCAGCCGCCGGGTGAAGACCTCGAACACGCTGTGCCGCTCGGCCGTCCCGGCCTTCAGGGCGGCTTGCAGCATGGTCAGCTCGTACTGGTCCGTGAAGAGCGCCGTCGACGGGACTTCGACCGGCAGCCCAAGGTCCGCTGTGTTCATGACGATGAAGCGTACTCCCATTTCGTCAGTGTGACGATTTCAGGGCCGCGTGGCAGCATGGCGGTGTGACGTCACCCGCGCCCGTAGAGATCGAACGCACCGAACCGGCGGAGGAGACCTTCGCCGTACCCGAGCCGGACGTCCCCTGGATCACGATCGTCCACAATGATCCGGTCAACCTCATGAGCTATGTGACCTACGTCTTCCAGTCGTACTTCGGCTACTCCAAGGACAAGGCCACCGAGCTCATGCTCGACGTCCACCACAAGGGCCGGGCGGTCGTCTCCAGCGGGAGCCGCGAGGAGATGGAGCGCGACGTGCAGGCGATGCACGGCTACGGACTGTGGGCCACCCTCCAGCAGGACCGGAAGTAAACCGACACTGATGCCCGGACACTTCGAACCGCTCCCCGGCGGCGGCGCGGCCGTCGCGCTCGACGAGGTCGAGATCTCCATCATCCGCTCGCTGGCCGTGCAGCTCCTGGAGCTGATCGGACCCGGCCCCGCCGAGGACGCCGGCGAGGACCCGCTCGCCCAGCTGTTCGCCGAGGGCCCCAGCGAGCCGCCCGCCGACCCGGTGCTGCGCAGGCTCTTCCCCGACGCCTACACCGACCCCGCGCACGAGCCGGGCGATCCCGTCGAGGCCGAGGAGCGGCGCGCGCACTCCGCCGAGTTCCGCCGCTACACCGAGAACGACCTGCGGGCCGGCAAGCGGGAGAACGCCCTGGCGGTCATCCGCACCCTGGACAGGATCGCGTCCTCGGCCGAGGGCGGCGAGGCGGTGCTCGAACTGTCCCCGGAGGGGTCCCGGCAGTGGCTCGGCGCCCTGAACGACCTGCGCCTGGCGATCGGTTCCCGGCTGGAGATCTCCGACGAGGACGACACCGACCCGCTCTACCGCCTCCCGGACGACGACCCGCGCAAGCCCATGGTGCTCGCCTATCTCTGGCTCGGCGGCCTCCAGGAGACCCTGGTCTCGACCCTGATGCCGTAGGGCGTGTCCGAAAGGGGCGGACAAGGAGTGATTTTCCTGTTCGCTCAGAGGACGCTCAACTCCGGATAACGATCGCGTCACCGTTGCGGCCGCTTTTGCCGCGTTTGGTCGCACTTTGTCCGGTTCTTCCTGTGTCGTGCGCCACAAGGCCCCCGTGGACGCCTCTTTGCTCAATATTGCGGTCGTGATAAATCTGCACGATCGCCCGGCGAACACCACCCATGTTCGGCCGGGTGCGCCACCGAGCCGGCGACCGCCGGCCAGGCAACGAGCGGGTCGCTGACCTGCTCACTCCATCAGTTCCGGGGGGATCGAGACCCGATCCGAGGCCGAGCGAAGGCCACGGGTCGGCATGGAGAAAGGCGCACCACCATGGCCTCTGAGAAGGTCACCGAAGCTCCTGAAGAGGGGTACGAGCGAGGGCTCGGCAGCCGTCAGGTCCAGATGATCGCCATCGGTGGCGCCGTCGGAGTGGGCCTGTTCCTGGGCGCCGGGGCGAACATCGCCAAGGCGGGTCCCAGCCTCATCCTCATGTACGCGCTCGCGGGCGCGATCATCTTCTTCATCATGCGAGCCCTGGGCGAGCTGCTGCTCTACCGCCCGGTCTCCGGCTCGTTCGCCGAGTACTCGCGCGAGTTCCTCGGCCCGTTCTTCGGCTACTTCACCGGCTGGACGTACTGGCTGATGTGGGTCGTCACCGGCATGGCCGAGCTGACGGCCGCCGCGATCTACGTCAACTACTGGTTCCCGGCCGTCCCGCAGTGGGTCACGGCGCTGGTCTTCCTGGTGGTCCTGTTCGGCGTCAACCTGATCTCCGTGAAGCTCTTCGGTGAGCTGGAGTTCTGGTTCTCGATGGTCAAGGTCACCGCCCTGATCGGCATGATCGTCATCGGCCTCGGCGTGCTGACCTTCGGCTTCAGCGCCGCCGGTGACACCGCCTCGGTGGCGAACCTCTACCAGTTCGACGGCTTCTTCCCCAAGGGCGTCGGCTCCTCGCTGATGACGCTCCAGGGCGTCATGTTCGCCTACCTCGCGGTCGAGCTGGTCGGCGTCACCGCCGGCGAGTCCGAGGACCCGGAGAAGACGCTGCCCAAGGCGATCAACACCCTGCCCTGGCGCATCGCGCTGTTCTACGTCGGTGCCCTCACCGTCATCCTCTGCGTGGTCAAGTGGACCGAGTTCGCGCCGGGCGTCAGCCCGTTCGTGAAGGCGTTCGCCATGATCGGCATCCCGGCCGGCGCCGGCATCGTGAACTTCGTCGTCCTCACCGCCGCGCTGTCCTCCTGCAACTCCGGCATGTACTCCACGGGCCGCATGCTGCGCACCCTGGCGGACAACGGCGAGGCCCCGCGCGTCTTCGCCAAGCTCTCCTCCACCAAGACCCCGGCGCTCGGCATCACCGTCTCGGTGCTGTTCATGGGCATCGGCGTGGTGCTGAACTACGTCGTCCCGGAGAAGGCGTTCGGCTACGTCACCTCGGTCGCCACCGCCGCGGGCATCTGGACCTGGCTGATGATCCTCATCAGCCACGTGCTCTACCGCCGCGCGGTCGTCGCGGGCAAGCTGCCCGCCTCGTCCTTCCCGGCGCCCGGCGGCTCGGTCTTCTCCTACGTCGCCATCGTCTTCCTGCTCTTCGTCACCGGCATCATCGCGTACGATGCCGACTCCCGCGTCTGCCTGTACGTCATGGCCGTCTGGGCCGTCGCGCTCGGGATCGGCTGGCAGATCATGAAGTCCCGCACGCCGCAGAGCGACGAGCGTGACGAGCCGGCGCTGGAGAAGGTGGGCTAGACCCGCCACAAAGGGCCATCGAGGACGCCTGGCCGCCGGGAGTACTCGTGGCACCCCCGGCGGCCGCCGCTCAGGGCGTCCGCCATGCGGGCCGTCCCGTACCGCACTGCGGTACGGGACGGCCCGTCCCCCTATCCTGGCCCGCATGCTGACCATCACCAAGGACCTGCACGACCGGATCGTCGCCCACGCGCGCGCGGACCACCCCGACGAGGCGTGCGGAGTGGTGGCCGGGCCGGAGGGCGCCGGGCGCCCCGAGCGCTTCATCCCGATGCTGAACGCCGCGCGCTCGCCCACGTTCTACGAGTTCGACTCCCAGGACCTGCTGAAGCTCTACCGCGAGATGGACGACCGCGACGAGGAGCCGGTGGTCATCTACCACTCCCACACCGCGACCGAGGCGTACCCCTCCCGCACCGACATCGGCTACGCGAACGAGCCCGGCGCGCACTACGTGCTGGTCTCCACGGCGGACGCCGACGGCCTCGGCGACTTCCAGTTCCGGTCGTTCCGCATCCTGGACGGTGAGGTCACCGAGGAGGAGGTCGAGGTCGTCGAGGCGTACTGATCCCACTCTCCGGTCGGAAACCGTCCGGCATCCGGGACGGGATTCCGGTCGGTGGACCGGGAATCGATACGATGAGCCCATGGTTCTGACAGTGGTGCGCGCCTTCTGCTGACGTACCGAGCCGCAGCCCCGACGAACACCTTCGAACAGGAGCCCGCAACCATGGCCATCGAGGTCCGCATCCCGACCATCCTCCGCCAGTACACCGACGGCCAGAAGGCGGTCGAAGGCGCCGGGGAGACCCTCGCCGACCTGTTCGCCGACCTCGAGACCCGGCACGCGGGCATCCAGGACCGCGTGGTGGACGGCGGAAAGCTGCGCCGCTTCGTCAACGTCTACCTGAACGACGAGGACGTCCGCTTCGTCGACGGCATCGACACCAAGCTGTCGGACGGCGACACCGTGACCATCCTGCCGGCCGTGGCCGGCGGCATGGCCTGATCGGCCGCAGCGCTCCCATGCGTTACGACTCCCCGCTGGCCGCGGTGGGCAACACCCCTCTGGTGCGCCTGCCGCGGCTCTCGCCGTCCCCCGACGTCCGGATCTGGGCCAAGCTGGAGGACCGCAATCCGACCGGCTCCGTCAAGGACCGGCCCGCCCTGCACATGATCGAGCAGGCGGAGAAGGACGGCCGGCTCACCCCGGGCTGCACGATCCTGGAGCCCACCTCCGGCAACACCGGCATCTCCCTCGCCATGGCCGCCAAGCTCAAGGGCTACCGCATGGTGTGCGTGATGCCGGAGAACACCTCCCGCGAGCGCCGCGACCTGCTCGGCATGTGGGGCGCGGAGATCATCCCGTCCCCGGCCGCCGGCGGCTCCAACACCGCCGTCCGGGTCGCCAAGGAACTGGCCGCGGAGCACCCGGACTGGGTGATGCTCTACCAGTACGGCAACCCCGACAACGCGGGCGCCCACTACGCCACGACCGGCCCGGAGATCCTGGCCGACCTGCCCTCCGTCACCCACTTCGTCGCGGGCCTCGGCACCACGGGCACCCTGATGGGCGTCGGCCGCTACCTGCGCGAGCAGAAGCCGGACGTGAAGATCGTCGCCGCCGAGCCGCGCTACGACGACCTGGTGTACGGCCTGCGCAACCTCGACGAGGGCTTCGTGCCCGAGCTGTACGACGCCTCCGTGCTCACCACCCGCTTCTCCGTCGGCTCGGCGGACGCGGTGGCCCGCACCCGCGAACTCCTCCAGCAGGAGGGCATCTTCGCGGGCGTCTCCACCGGCGCGGTGCTGCACGCGGCACTCGGGGTGGGCCGCAAGGCGGTCAAGGCGGGGGAGAGCGCGGACATCGCCTTCGTCGTCGCCGACGGCGGCTGGAAGTACCTCTCCACCGGGGTCTACACGGCGGCCACCACCGAAGAGGCCGTCGAGACCCTGCAAGGCCAGCTCTGGGCCTGAGGCCCCCCGCGGGAGCCGTCCAGGGCGGTCGCGCGTCACACCGGTACCAGTGGTGCCGGTGTCCCGGCCGGCCCCGGACGGAGAGGCGGACCCATGCGCCGTACGACAGCCCCTGCCCTCGCCGCGCTCGCGGCGGCCCTGCTGCTCGCGGGGTGCGGGACGGACCGGAGCGACGCGGGCGGGACGGTGTCGCCGAAGCCGTCCCGCGAGTCCTGTGCGAGCGCGCTCCGGCTGACCGCCGCCGACTCCGGCCGCACCCTGTGCCTGGCCGAGGGCGGTGAGCTGCGGCTCTCCCTCGACGGCGACAAGGCCCGCCCCTGGAAGCCGGTCCGGGCCGAGGGCGCCGCGCTGACCGCGATCAACTCCGGCTTCGTCCTCCAGCCGGGCGACGCCAGCGCCGCCTACCGCGCGCAGCGGACCGGCACCGTCGAACTGACCTCCACCCGTGGCGACGAGCGCTGGCAGGTGACCGTCCGGGTCGGCTGACCGGCCGGACGCGGACGGCCCGTCAACTCCCCCGACGGCGGTGTGGGGTGCCCCGCAGGGGAGTTGACGGCGTGCGTGGTTCACCGCGCGCCCCTGAATCGTCCCCATGCGCCCCCGGTCCAGCCGAACCGGTGACAGCACAGGTGAGTTCGCCCACAACGGCCCCTGGCGAAGGAGCGACCCGCGCTTTCGCGCCTTACGCTCGACAAACCGCACAACCCAGCCCTCCCGCTCTTCGCTCACCCCTTTTTCCGCCAACGGAGGTTTCTGTTTCATGAAGCTCACCGTCGTCGGCTGCTCGGGGTCGTTCCCGTCCGCGGAATCGGCCTGTTCGAGCTACCTCGTCGAGGCCGACGGCTTCCGGCTGCTTCTCGACATGGGCAACGGCGCCCTGGGCGAGCTGCAGCGCCATGTCGGTCTCTACGACCTCGACGCGATCTTCCTCAGCCATCTGCACGCCGATCACTGCATCGACATGTGCGCGTACTTCGTCGCCCGGTACTACCGGCACGAGGGCGGCCGCTGCGAGCCGATCCCGGTGTACGGCCCCGAGGGCACCGAGCACCGGCTGACCACGGCCTACGCCGACACGCCCTCGGCATCGTCGATGAGCGAGGTCTTCGACTTCCACACGGTCAAGCCGTCCACGTTCGAGATCGGCCCGTTCACCGTGCACACCGAGCGGGTGCGGCATCCGGTGGAGGCGTACGCGATCCGGATCGAGCACGGCGGCAGGTCCCTGACGTACTCGGGGGACACCGGGGTCAGCGGCGCGCTGGAGGAGCTGGCGCGGGACGCCGACCTGTTCCTGTGCGAGGCGGCGTTCACGCACGGCAAGGAGAACATCCCGGACCTGCACCTCAACGGCCGCGAGGCCGGGGAGACCGCCACCCGCGCGGGCGCCCGGATGCTCGTCCTCACCCACATCCCGCCGTGGACCGACCCCCAGGTCAACCTGGCCCACGCCCGCGAGACCTTCGCCGGCCGGGTGGAGCTGGCGGTGCCCCGCATGACGTACGAGCTGTAGCAGCCCCGGGGCACCGGCCCCGGGCACGACGAAGGCCCCGGAACCTGGAGAGGTTCCGGGGCCTTGCGCGTACGTCGGCCGGGTTACTTGGCCTCGGCCTTCCGCAGCTCGGCCAGTTCCTCGTCGGACTCGCGGCCCGGCGTGGGGAGGTTCCACTTGGTGATGGCGAAGCGGAAGACCACGTAGTAGACGACCGCGAAGCACAGGCCGACCAGGATCAGGCCCAGCGGGTTGGACGCGATGCCCCAGTTCAGGCCGAAGTCCACCACGCCGGCCGAGAAGCCGAAGCCGTCCCGCATGCCCAGCGACCAGGTCAGCGCCATGGAGACACCGGTGAGCACCGCGTGGATCGCGTACAGCACCGGGGCGATGAACATGAAGGTGAACTCGATCGGCTCGGTGACACCGGTGACGAACGAGGTCAGCGCGAGGGAGAACATCATGCCGCCGACGACCTTGCGGCGCTCGGGGCGGGCGCAGTGCACGATCGCCAGGCAGGCGGCGGGCAGCGCGAACATCATGATCGGGAAGAAGCCGGTCATGAACTGGCCCGCGTGCGGGTCACCGGCGAGGAAGCGCGCGATGTCGCCGCTCTTGCCCTGGTAGTCGCCCGCCTGGAACCACGGGAACGAGTTCAGCAGGTGGTGCATGCCGATCGGGATCAGCGCCCGGTTGGCGACACCGAAGATGCCCGCGCCCACGGCGCCCGAGCCGACCAGCCACTCACCGAAGCTGTGCAGACCGGTGCCGAGCACCGGCCAGATGTAGCCGAAGACGATGCCGATGAGCAGGCCGGCCAGCGCGGAGAGGATCGGCACCAGGCGGCGGCCGCCGAAGAAGCCGGCCCAGTCGGGCAGCTTGGTGCGGTAGAAGCGCTGGTAGAGCAGGGCGACGACGATGCCCATCACCACGCCGCCGAGGACCTTGGCGTCCACCGGGGCGTCGACCATGACGACCTTGCCGTCGACGGCGGTGGCCACCTTCGGCAGGCTCTTGTCGGTGAACGTGGCCAGCACGTTCTTGAAGACCAGGTAGCCGACGACCGCGGCGAGGGCCGTGGAGCCGTCCGACTTCTTGGCGAAGCCGATGGCGATGCCCACCGCGAACAGCAGCGGCATGTTGTCCAGGATCGCGTTGCCGCCCGCCGCCATGAAGGAGGCGATCTTGGTCAGGAACGCCGGGAAGGAGGGGTCGCCCAGCATGTCGGTGTTGCCGAGCCGCACCAGGAGGGCGGCGGCGGGGAGCACCGCGACCGGCAGCATCAGGCTGCGGCCGATCCGCTGCAGGACGCCCATCACCTTGGCGCCCCTCTTGTTCTCGGCCGGGGGCGCGGCGCTGGCCGTGGTCACAACTTCCTCCAGATGGGCAGGGCGCCGCCCTGAGACCCTGGGAGGGGACGGCAGCGTCTGTGGTCTACACCACTTGTGGTGTAGACCTGTTGTAGCACGATGGCACGGATATAAGGAACCCGTGAAATCAGCGACCGAGGGGCTACACGGTGTGCAGGGCCCGCGAGTTGTGAGAGGCGGTTTGGTGGGGTTCCCCTTGGTGGTGTAGACCAGTCTTCGGACGGTTCTCGTTCGGACCAGTTCGGACCAGGGAGAAGGAACATGGCCACCAAGGCTGAGAAGATCGTCGCCGGGCTCGGCGGCATCGACAACATCGACGAGGTCGAGGGCTGCATCACCCGCCTCCGTACCGAGGTCCACGACCCCTCGCTGGTCGACGACGCCGCCCTGAAGGCCGCCGGCGCCCACGGTGTCGTGCGCATGGGCACCGCCGTGCAGGTCGTCATCGGCACCGACGCCGACCCGATCGCCGCGGAGATCGAAGACATGATGTGAGCTTCGCGCTCACCGGCACGAGGGGCTTCTTCCCATGGGGGAGGAGCCCCTCGCGTCACTCCCGATAGGCTCATCCGCATGTCTCGCATCGACGGCCGCACCCCTGAACAGCTCCGCCCCGTCACCATCGAACGCGGCTGGAGCAAGCACGCCGAGGGCTCCGTCCTCGTCTCCTTCGGCGACACCAAGGTGTTCTGCACCGCCAGCGTCACCGAAGGCGTCCCCCGCTGGCGCAAGGGCAGCGGCGAGGGCTGGGTCACCGCCGAGTACTCCATGCTGCCCCGCTCCACCAACACCCGCGGCGACCGTGAGTCCGTCCGCGGCAAGATCGGCGGCCGCACCCACGAGATCTCCCGCCTGATCGGCCGCTCGCTGCGCGCCGTCATCGACTACAAGGCGCTCGGCGAGAACACCATCGTCCTGGACTGCGACGTCCTCCAGGCCGACGGCGGCACCCGCACCG
The DNA here is from genome assembly GCF_040645115.1 of Streptomyces sp. NPDC046860. Classification (NCBI taxonomy): domain Bacteria; kingdom Bacillati; phylum Actinomycetota; class Actinomycetes; order Kitasatosporales; family Streptomycetaceae; genus Streptomyces; species Streptomyces sp. NPDC046860. Next base: position 131,164 of record NZ_JBEYXQ010000004.1, read on the forward strand.
CCGCCATCACCGGCGCCTACGTCGCCCTCGCCGACGCGATCGCCTGGGCCCAGCGCAAGAAGCTGATCAAGGCGAACCGGCAGCCGCTCACCGGCACCGTCGGCGCCGTCTCGGTCGGCATCGTGGACGGCGTCCCGCTGCTGGACCTCTGCTACGAGGAGGACGTGCGCGCCGAGACCGACATGAACGTGGTCTGCACCGGTGACGGCCGCTTCGTGGAGATCCAGGGCACCGCCGAGGCCGAGCCCTTCGCCCGCGAGGAACTGAACGCCCTGCTCGACCTGGGCGTGGCCGGCTGCGCCGAACTCGCCGAGTTCCAGCGGGCCGCCCTCGCGCTCACCCTGCCCGAGTAGCGGCGGCCCGCCGGGTAAAGGGAACACAAAAAACCCTCGGCCCCACGGGCAACCCCGCCCCGGCGGACGGCGTCTTGGACGGTACGGGCGCGCGGCTCGATCCCGCGCGCCCGGCCAGCCGTACCAGGGGAGGACCACCGCATGCCCGCCAGCCGCCGACGCCGTACCACCGCCATAGCCGCCGTCGCGGCCGCCGCGCTCACCGTGGGGCTCACCACCGGCTGCGACGCCGTGAGCAAGGCCCTGGACTGCGTCCAGACCGCCGACTCCATCGCCGACAGCGTCACCGACCTCCAGCAGGCCGTGGAGAACGCGGCGAACGACCCGGCGCAGGCCGACGCCTCCCTGGACTCCATCGAGAAGAACCTCGACAAGATCGGCGACCGCACCGACGACGCCGACGTCAACAAGGCGGTGGACGACCTTCAGAAGGCCGTGTCCAACGTCCGCACCGCCATCAGGAACGGCGACAACACCCCGGACGTCACCCCGGTCACCGCCGCGGCCGGCGAACTCACCAAGGTCTGCACCCCGTAGCGCTCAGCGGCCCTCGCGGCGGCCCCGGCGCAGTTCGCCGCGGGCCTCGCGGCGGTCGAGCCGGTCCTGACGGCGCCGCTCCTTCAGCCGCTGCCGCTCGGCCCGGGTGAGCTTGCGCTCCACGCCGACCCCGCCCCAGAACGCGAACCCGCTGATGATCACGCGCGGTGCGCCCGGCTCGCCCGGCTCGTCCCGGTCGAGGTGCTCGAAGCCGCCCATCACGCCGATGCCGCGCACCACCACCTCGACACCCGGCGGCACGATCACCTCCAGGCCGCCCATCACGGCCACGCAGGAGATCTCCACCTCGCGGTCCGCGAAGTACGCCTCGCGCAGGTCGATCTCGCCGCCGCCCATGAACGCGAAGCAGGTGAACTTCTTCGGCATCGTCCAGCGCCCCTTGCGCTGGAACCCGGACAGCACCGCCACCGCACTGGTCGACGTGCCCTCGCCGCCGACGATCCGGGACGCCCAACTCCCCTCCCGTACCGGCTCCTTGATGAAGGACACCGGGGGAGCGGCGGCGCCGGGAGCGGGGAGGTCGCTGGTCAGCGGGGCGAGCTCGCCGTAGGTGCGTGCCTTGTAGGCCGACTCCAGCCGTTCCTCGAACTCCGCCATGTCCAGGCGGCCTTCGGCCAGCCCGTCGCGCAGGATCTCCACGACCCGCTCACGGTCGGCGTCGGAGGCGCGCAGGTCGGGGACGGGGGAGGGGGAACGGCGGTCCGGGGCAGCGTCGTCGCTCATGACAGCAGACTACGAGACCGCCTTCTCCGCGTACATCTTGGCGATGACCGCCTCGATGTCCGGCTCGCGCACCGACAGATCCACCAGCGGGTACCCGGCCGCGATGTGCGCCACCAGAGGAGCCGCCGACTGCCCGGCCGGGAACGCCAGCCACTGCCGGGGCCCCTCCACCCGCACCACCCGCGCCGACGGCACCTCGATCGGCGGCAGCTCCCGCTCCAGGTCCACCACCAGCGTCCGCTCCCCGTCCCCGGCCTCGTGCAGCCCGGCCAGCGAGCCGTCGTACACCAAACGGCCGTGATCGATCACCATCACCCGGGAGCACAACTGCTCGATGTCCTGGAGGTCATGGGTGGTCAGCAGCACCGTCGTGCCGCGCTCGGTGTTCAGCTCCTTGAGGAAGCCGCGCACCTTCGCCTTGGAGACGACGTCCAGGCCGATCGTCGGCTCGTCCAGGTAGAGCACCTCGGGGTCGTGCAGCAGGGCGGCCGCGATGTCGCCGCGCATCCGCTGGCCCAGCGAGAGCTGCCGGACGGGCACGTCCAACAGATCCTCCAGTTCCAGGAGTTCGACGCAGCGGTCCAGGTTCTGGCGGTAACGGGCGTCCGGGATGCGGTACATGCGGTGCGCGAGCCGGTAGGAGTCGATCAGCGGCAGGTCCCACCACAGGGTCGTGCGCTGCCCGAACACCACCCCGATCCGGTGCGCCAGCCTCGTCCGCTCCCGCGCGGGGTCGATCCCGGCCACCCGCAGCCGCCCCGAGGTGGGGGTGAGGATGCCGGTCAGCATCTTGATCGTGGTCGACTTGCCCGCGCCGTTCGGCCCGATGTAGCCGACCATCTCGCCGCGCGCCACGCCGAACGAGATCGAGTCCACCGCCCGCACCTCGCGCCGCTCCCGCTTGAGGAACCCCGTCTTCCTGCGCACCTCGAAGACCTTGCCGACCTTCTCCAGCGCGATGAACCCCTCGCCGTCCGCCATCAGTTCAGCTCCCCGTGCTCCGGTACGAACGCAGTCCCGCCCGCCAGGCCAGCCCGGCGAGCGCACAGCACGCCAGCGCCACCAGCGGGGAGACGAACGCCGCCCACCCCGGCAGCCCCAGCGGATACGGGCGCCCCAGCACAAAGGCGGCGGGCACCCAGTTGACGAAGGCCAGCGGCAGCACGAAGGTCACCCCGCGCACCAGCTCCTCGGTGAACACCACCGGCGGGTACTGGAGCAGCGTCGTACCGCCGTAGGTGAAGGCGTTCTGCACCTCCGAGGCGTCCTGCGCCAGGAACTGGAAGGCCGCCCCCGCCACGAACACCGCGCAGAAGATCCCGCAGCCGCCCACGATCATCAGCGGCATCAGCAGCAGCCTCGACGGCGTCCAGTCCACGTCCAGCCGGCTCAGCGACCAGCCCAGCACCATCGCCCCCTGGGTGAGCCGGCCCAGCCTCCGCAGCGCGAACCGGTCCGCGGCGACCTGCGCCAGCACCGGCGCCGGACGCACCAGCAGCATGTCCAGCGTGCCGTCGCGCACCCGGCGCCCGAGCCGGTCCATCGACCCGATCAGCAGGTCCGCCAGACCGAACGCCACCCCGGACAGCCCGTAGAGGAACGCCACCTCGGGCAGCGACCAGCCCGCCAGGGAGTCCACGCGGGAGAACATCAGCATGATGGTGACGAAGTCGAAGAAGGTCGCCGCGAAGTTGCCGAACGTGGTCATCACGAACGACGTCCGGTACGCCATCGTGGACCGCACCCACATCCCGGCGATCAGCCCGTACGCCCGCACCCCCTCGCGGACCCGGCCGTACTCAGCCACCCTGGACCACCACCCGCCGGGTCGCCGCCGACTGCGTCAGCCGTCCGGCGCCCAGCAGCACCACCGCCCAGGCGCCCTGGAACAGCCAGGTGGCCAGGGGGTCCGCGCGGCCGAGCAGCACGTCCGCCGGGGCCTGGAGCAGCGACGACCACGGCAGCGCCCGCACGACCTCGCCGAGCGTGCCCGGGAAGACGTTCAGCGGCAGCAGCATGCCCGAGCAGAAATACCCGGCCAGCCAGGCGATCCGGGCGATCCCCGTGCCGTCCAGCAGCCAGAACGCGCTCAGCGCCAGCAGGTACCGGATGCCGAAGCCGACGAGCATCGCCAGCGCCACCGTGACCAGCAGCGCCGCCCAGGTCCCCGCGTCCGAGGGCAGGTAGGCGGGGAACCAGAACGTCCCGATGGCGAAGGGCAGCACCCCGCGCCCCAGCAGCTGGAAGCAGGCCCGGCCCAGATCGGCCGCCAGCCACCACAGTTGGAGGTCGGCGGGCCGGTAGAGGTCGACCGCGACGTCACCCGTACGGATGCGCTCCATCAGCTCTTCCTCGATGCCTCCGCCGCCGATCGCCAGCGTCGACAGCAGGGCCTGTCCGAGCCACACATAGGTCACGGCCTGCGTCTGGTCATATCCGCCCAAGTGCGGCTTGGCCTCCCACAGGGCCTGGTAGGTGCACACGATGACGAGCCCGAAGACCGTATTGGTGAACACCCCTGCCGCAGTGGCGGTCCGGTAGGTCGCGTACCGTCTGAATCCCCCTGCCGCGACGGCCACGTACAACCGTCCAGTGCCCACGCAAGTCCACCTCCTCGGACTGTCGACACCGAAGCGCAGGAGCCTAGCCCTCGGCAGCGCTGACGGCCACGCGTTTTCCGTGACCGAAGCGTGCCGGAATCAGGGAACGGTTCGCCAGGTGCGAGAGTCTTCAAACAGGGGGCGCAGAAGGCGTACTAGGCGTACGGGAACGTACGACGAAACAGGAGTCCGTGCACGACATGAGCGACGAGCCGCAGCAGCCGAACGAGGGCGGGGCGCCGAACGAACCTCGGCCGGCTGAGGGGACCGCAGCAGCGCGACCGCAGGCCGAACCCGCGAAGGGTCCGGCCGCCCGCGAGCCGGCGAAGCCGGGGCGGACGGAGAACGTCCCCGCGCGCGACACCGCCGCACCGGACGCCCCCCGCCCGGCGGCGCCCTTGGCCGCGGGAGGGAAGCCCGGCGCGGAGCGGGAGACGAAGGCCGACGGCCCGGCCGGCGTCAAGGACGCCCCGGCGCCGAAGGACGCCGCGAAGGCGGCGGGGGAGCCGGCCGGGACCGGGCGGACGCCCGCCGTGCCCACCCCCCGCGCCGACCGGACCGACGGTGCCCAGCGGACCGGCGCTGCCCAGCGGGCCGAAGGTGCCGAGCGTTCCGCGCGGCCGCAGAGCGCCTCCGGTGCCGCGGCCGCCTCCGGTGCCGGTGCCGCGGCCGGGAAGTCCGGTGGGCAGGAGCCCCCGGCGGCCGAGAGCACGCAGGTGCTGCGGCGCGTCAAGGCGCCGGCCGGGCCTGCCAAGCCGACTGCCGGGAGCGCCAAGCCCCCTGTCGGGCCCGCCAAGCCCCCTGCCGGGGGCGGGAAGCCCGAGCAGCCGGCCGAGAGCACCCAGGTGCTCCGCCGCGTCAAGAACGACCCGCCCCCGGCGGCGGAGAGCACCCAGGTCCTGCGCCGGGTCAACGCGCCCCGGTCCGGCGACGCCCCCCAGGCCGGCGGCAAGCCCGGCGCGGCCCCCGCCGCCCCGGCGCCCGCCAAGGCGGCCCCCGCGGCGGCGGCCACCACCGTCCTGCCCCGCACCCCCTCCGAGTCCACCGCCACCCCGCAGGTCAGCGGCGGCGACGGCGGGGCCGGCGGCAGCGGTGACGGCGCCGGCGGCGGTGGCGGCGGCAAGAAGCCCAAGCGTCCCAAGCGCACCGGCTGGCGGCGGATCTTCCCCACCTGGCGCATGGTGCTCGGCACCTTCGTGCTCGGCGCGATGGTGATCATCGGCCTGCTGTTCCTCGGCTACTCGATGGTGCGCATCCCCGCCGCCAACGCGCTCGCCACCAAGCAGGCCACCGTCTACCTCTACGCGGACGGCTCCCAGCTCGCCCGTGACGGCGAGATCAACCGCGAGAACGTCGGCCTCGCCCAGATCTCCAAGGGTGCCCAGCACGCCATCCTGGCCGCCGAGGACCGCGACTTCTACACCGAGTCCGCCGTCGACCCCAAGGCGATGCTCCGCGCGGGCTGGAACACGGCCCTCGGCAAGGGCAAGCAGTCCGGCTCCACCATCACCCAGCAGTACGTGAAGAACTACTACCTGGCCCAGGAGCAGACGGTCAGCCGCAAGGCCAAGGAGTTCTTCATCTCCATCAAGCTGGACCGGGAGAAGTCGAAGAACGACATCCTGGAGGGCTACCTCAACACCAGCTACTTCGGCCGCAACGCCTACGGCATCCAGGCCGCCGCCCAGGCCTACTACGGCCGTGACGCCCTCGACCTCGACCCGGCCCGCGCCGCCTACCTCGCCGCGCTGGTCAACGCGCCCAGCGAGTACGACGTCGTCGCCCACCCCGAGAACAAGTCGGCCGCGCTCGCCCGCTGGAACTACGTCCTGGACGGCATGGTCTCCAAGGGCTGGCTGGCCCAGTCCGAGCGCACCGGCATGAAGTTCCCGATGCCGAAGGAGCAGACCGTCTCCACCGGCATGTCCGGCCAGCGCGGTTACCTCGTCGAAGCCGTCAAGGACTACCTCACCGGCCACGACATCCTGACCAAGGACCAGCTCGCCGCGGGTGGTTACCGCATCACGACCACCATCCAGAAGCCCAAGCAGGACGCCTTCGTCAAGGCCGTCGACGACCGGCTCATCTCCCTGCTGGACAAGAAGAACCGCAAGGCCGACAGCTACGTCCGCGCGGGCGGCGCCTCGATCGACCCGAAGACCGGCAAGATCGTCGCGATGTACGGCGGCATCGACTACGTGCAGCAGTACACCAACGGCGCGACGCGCGGCGACTTCCAGGTCGGCTCCACCTTCAAGCCGTTCGTGTTCACCTCGGCGGTGCAGAACGCCTCCAGCACCCAGGACGGCCAGCGCATCACGCCCAACTCGTACTACGACGGCACCAACAAGCGTCCCGTACAGGGCTGGAGCGGCGGCGCCTACGCCCCGGAGAACGAGGACCAGAGGTCGTACGGCAAGATCACCATCCGCAAGGCCACCGACCTCTCGGTCAACTCGGTGTACGCGCAGATGGCCGCCGACGTCACCGGCGCCAAGGTCAAGGAGACCGCGATCGCCCTCGGTGTCCCCGCCGACACCCCGGACCTGTACCCGTCCCCGTCCATCGCGCTGGGCACCGCCACCGCCAGCGTGCTGGAGATGACCGAGGCGTACGCCACCCTGGCCAACCACGGCCGGCACGGCACGTACACGATCATCGAGAAGATCAGCAAGGACAACATCCCGGTCGACCTGCCCGGCCGGCACACCAAGCAGGCCGTCAGCCGTGAGGCCGCCGACACCACCACCTCCGTGCTGAAGAGCGTGGTCGAGGGCGGCACCGCCACGGCCGCGCAGGCCGCCGGCCGACCGGCCGCGGGCAAGACCGGCACCGCCGAGGAGGACACCGCCGCCTGGTTCGCGGGCTACACCCCCGACCTCGCCACGGTCGTCTCCGTGATGGGCCAGGACCCGGTGACCGCGCGGCACAAGCCGCTGTACGGCGCGCTCGGCGCGCCCCGCATGAACGGCGGCGGCCCGCCCACCGAGATCTGGGCGCAGTACACGCGCGACGCGCTGCGCGGCAAGCCCGCCCGGGGCTTCGACCTGGAGCTCCAGGCCGGTGCCGACGTCGTGGCCCCCAGCACGCTGCCCTCCACCTCGCCCGGCACCGACGCGGGCCAGGACAACGGCGGCACCACCGGCACCCCGAGCCAGGGCACCACCCCGGCCGACGGCGGCCAGGACAACGCCGGCACCACGGGCACCCCGAGCCAGGGCACCACCCCGGCCGACCCGACCACCACGGGCGGTGCCGCCACCACCGACGGCACCACCGGCGCCCCGACCTCGGACGGCGGCGTCACCGGCGGCGGCCAGCCCGGCGGCCAGCCGGGCGGAGGCGCCACGGGCGGCGGCGCGGACCCCGGCACGACCGGGCTCCCCGGCGGGTTCGTGGCACCGCAGACCACGACCCGGCGCCAGTAGGGACGGACACGGGAAAGGGGCTGACGACCACCGGTCGTCAGCCCCTTTCTCCGTGTCAGGGCGGGTGTCAGAGATACAGCCCCGTGGAGTCCTCCGACCCCTCGAAGCGGTCCGCGGCCACCGCGTGCAGATCGCGCTCGCGCATCAGCACGTAGGCCACGCCCCGGACCTCGACCTCGGCCAGGTCCTCCGGGTCGAACAGCACCCGGTCGCCCGGCTCCACGGTCCGCACGTTCTGTCCGACCGCGACGACCGCGGCCCAGGCCAGCCGCCGCCCGACCGCCGCGGTCGCGGGGATCAGGATGCCGCCGCCCGAACGGCGCTCGCCCTCACCGGTCTCCTGCCGCACCAGCACCCGGTCGTGCAGCATCCGGATGGGCAGCTTGTCGTGCTGGGAGGTGCTCTGCTCGTCTCTGTTGGCGCTCACGCCGTCGAACCTACCTGCCCGCGCCGCGCGGACACGCCTCCGGGTCGCCGCGGCTCCCCGCCACTGCGACCCGGCACGTCCGTCCGGACGACGCTCAGCGCTTGCGCCGCCGCGTGCCCGCGACGATCAGTCCGACCGTTCCGGCCACGATCAGCGCGGCGGGCACGACGCGCTCCATGCGGGGCGCGCCGTCGTCGTCCACGAACTGGTCCCGTACCTCGGTCATCACGCGATTGACCTGGACGTACGCCCGTCCGAAGACACGATCGACATTGGCGACGGCCTTCGCCTTGGCATCCCCGACGATCGTCTTCGGGTGCACTCGCACGCCGATCTCGTCGAGCGTCTCGGCCAGCACTTCACGACGGCGCTTGATGTCCGCCTCGATCTGCGCCGGTGTTCTGGTGTCCGACGTCTCCGCCACCGTACGGCCTCCGAAATCTCCTGGTGCTGTTCCGAACAGTCTGTCAGCTCCGCGCCACACCGCACGGCAGGGGCGCCCCGTTAGGCTGGGCGGATGAGCGAGCGACTTCAGCCCGGGGACGTGGCCCCCGCCTTCACGCTGCCCGACGCCGACGGGAACGAGGTGTCCCTGGCCGACCACAAGGGCCGCAAGACCATCGTGTACTTCTACCCCGCGGCGCTTACCCCCGGCTGCACCAAGCAGGCGTGCGACTTCACCGACAACCTCGCCCTGCTGGCCGGTGCCGGGTACGACGTCGTCGGCATCTCGCCGGACAAGCCGGAGAAGCTGGCCAAGTTCCGGGAGAAGGAGGACCTGAAGGTCACCCTCCTCGCCGACCCGGACAAGAAGGTCCTTCAGGCGTACGGCGCCTTCGGCGAGAAGAAGCTGTACGGCAAGACCGTCGTCGGCGTCATCCGCTCCACGGTCGTCGTGGACGAGGACGGCAAGGTCGAGCGTGCCCTGTACAACGTGAAGGCCACCGGGCACGTGGCGAAGATCATCAAGGATCTGGGCGTCTGAGGCCGCCGCCCGGCCGCTAGCATGGCCGGGCAGCAGCAGGCGGCCGTGGTGGAATTGGCAGTCACGCTGGGTTTAGGTCCCAGTGGGGTAACTCCCGTGAGGGTTCGAGTCCCTCCGGCCGCACCAGAGATCAGCCCAGCAGCTCCCGCACCACCGGGACCAGGGCACGGAACGCCTTCCCGCGGTGGCTGATCGCGTTCTTCTCGTCCGCGCTCAGCTCCGCGCACGTACGGCTTACGCCCTCCGGCTGGAGGAGCGGGTCGTACCCGAAGCCGCCGGTGCCCGCGGGGGCCTGGCGCAGGGTGCCGCGCAGCTGCCCCTCCACCACCCGCTCCGTACCGTCCGGCAGCGCCAGGGCGGCCGCGCAGGCGAAGTGGGCGCCCCGGTGCTCGTCCGCGATGTCGGAGAGCTGGGCGAGCAGCAGGTCGAGGTTGGCGCGGTCGTCACCGTGGCGGCCGGCCCAGCGGGCGGAGAAGATGCCGGGGGCGCCGTTCAGCACGTCGACGCAGAGCCCGGAGTCGTCGGCGACGGCCGGAAGACCGGTGGCCCGGGCGAGCGCGTGCGCCTTGAGCAGGGCGTTCTCCGCGAAGGTGACGCCGGTCTCCTTGACGTCCGGGACCTCGGGGAAGGCGTCGGCGCCGATCAGCTCGTGCGGCAGCCCGGCTTCGGCCAGGATGGCCCTCAGCTCGGTGATCTTTCCGGCGTTACGGGTGGCGAGGATCAAGCGGGTCATGGGGGCCAGTATCCCCGGCCCCCCGTCCGTGCCCCGCGAGGGGTTACAGCTCCGTCTGTCCCGCGCCCTTGAGCAGGCCCAGGTCCAGGGTGTCGGCCATCTCGCGGAACCCGAGGTCGCTGGGGTGCAGGTGGTCGCCGGAGTCGTAGACCGGCCGCATCCGCTGCGGGGCGGCGGGGTCCCTCAGGGCGAGGTCGAAGTCGACGACCGCGTCGTACACCCGGCCGGAGCGGATCTCCGCGTTCACCCGCTGGCGCATGGCCTCCAGGGACGGGGTCCAGCGCCGGTAGCCCCCGAAGGGCGTCAGGGTGGAGCCGAGGACCTTCAGACCGCGCGCGTGCGCCTGCCGGACCAGGGTGCGCAGCCCATCGACGATCTTCTCGCCGTCCGCGGGCGTCCTGGAGTGGGTGATGTCGTTGATGCCGAGGTCGATGACGACGACCTTCACGTTCGGCCGGGAGAGCGCGTCGCGGCCGAAGCGGGACAGCCCGCTCGGGTTCTCGGCGGGCCTGCCGAGGCCGTCCGTCAGTACCTGGTTGCCGCTGATGCCCTCGTTGACGACCGAGTAGCGCGGCGCGTCGGCACCGCGTCCGGCGGCGGAGCGCAGCCGGGAGGCGAGCACGTCGGGCCAGCGGCGGTTCTCACCGATGGTCGAGGTGAGGCCGTCGGTTATGGAGTCGCCGAACGCGACGACCGTGCCGTCCGCCTCGTTGCTGAGCACGTCGAGGGCGGTCAGGTAACGCCAGTACGTGCTGCGCCGCGTGTACGGGGCGCCCGTGGACTCCTCGGAGCGGTCACCGGTCGCGACGAACGAGACCTGCCGCGCGTGCGGGTGGATGGTGACCGGGCCGGACGGCGTGGGCGAGAAGGTGGTGACCAGGACGTCCTGGTCGTGCGGTACGACGATCCGCACGGCGTCGCTGACCGCCTGGCCCCCGGCCGGGATCGTGACCGTGTAGGCACCGTCGAACGTCAGGCGCCGCATCGTTTCCGCACGTGCGGCGGCGGTCCCCGCACCCGCCGAGAGGGCGAGCGTGGTGTGCGTGATGGTCAGGGGCGACTGGCCGTACAGGTTGGACAGGGTGACCCGGGCGCTCGTACCGCCGGTGTTCGCGTGCACGACGTTGCGCACCGAGCGGCCCGCCAGGCCGGTGGTCTCGGTGCCCGGCTCGGCGCCCACGGGCGAGGTCGCCCAGGAGCCGACCCAGGTGCCCGCGGAGGCGGGGGCGGCGGAGGAACCGTGGTGGGGGCGCCGGCCCGTGGCCGTGGACCCCGAGGTGCTGTCGCCGGAAGCCGTCCTGAGGAGGATCGTGACGGAAAGGGCGACGACGAGTGCGACGAACGCACTGAGCAGGGCATAACCGTGGCGCTTGGTCACGCTGTCGTTGTTCTCCTAGGACGACGGGAGCCGTATGGATCGGTTCACCATGATGAGGCATGGTGCGCGTGGAGTTGACGGGCACCTGCCCCAAACCTCCTCCCAGTCAGACGCCGGTGGCTTCCCCTCCGTTCCGCCGGGCCGACGGGAAGGGACAATGTGTGTGCGGGATCACCGATCGGGCGGAGCGAGATGGAACGCGCGCAAACGGAAGAGGCGGAGCCGGCGGGTACCCCACGTCCGGCGGCCGCCGGACGTGCCGGGTCCTACCGGACCATGACCGCCTTCACGGCGGCCGACGAGGAGCGGCAGCGGGGCGTACGGCGCATGAAGCTCACGGCGGCCGGACTGCTGCTGTTCGTCGCCGTCGTCTACGCCCTGGCCACCTGGGCCGGGCACGCCGGGGCCGGCCCCTGGACGGGCTATGTCGCGGCGGCCGCCGAGGCCGGGATGGTCGGCGCGCTCGCGGACTGGTTCGCGGTCACCGCACTGTTCAGGCATCCGCTGGGCCTGCCCATCCCGCACACCGCGATCATCCCCACCAAGAAGGACCAGCTCGGCGTCTCCCTGGGCGAGTTCGTCGGCGAGAACTTCCTCTCCGAGGACGTCGTACGGCAGCGGCTCGCCGCCGTCGGTATCGGCAGCCGGCTCGGCGACTGGCTGGCCCAGCCGGACAACGCCGGCCGCGTCACCGCCGAGCTGGCCACCGCGCTGCGCGGCGCGCTGACCGTGCTGCGCGACTCCGACGTGCAGGCGGTCGTGGGGGAGGCGATCACCCGGCGGGCCGACGCGCGGGAGATCGGGCCCGCCGTGGGCAAGCTGCTGGACCGGATCGTGGCCGACGGCGGGCACCGGCGCGTGGTCGACCTGGTCGTGGGTCGCGCCCACGAGTGGCTGGAGCGCCACCGCGACGACGTGATGGTGGCCGTCGAGGGCGGCGCGCCCGGCTGGACCCCGCGCTTCGTGGACCGCAAGGTCGGCGACCGCGTCTACCGGGAACTGCTGCGCTTCGTCACGGAGATGCGGGAGATGCCCGCGCACCCGGCGCGCGCGGCCCTGGACCGCTTCCTCACCGACTTCGCCTCCGACCTGCAGTCCGACACCGAGACCCGGGCGCGGGTGGAGCGGCTCAAGAGCGAGGTGCTGGCGCGGGACGAGGTCCAGGACCTGATCGCGTCGGCCTGGACCGCCGTACGGTCCATGATCGTCGCGGCGGCGGAGGACGAGCGCAGCGAACTGCGGCTGCGGGTGCGGGCCGGACTGATCTCGCTCGGGCAGCGGATGGCGACCGAGCCGAAGATGCAGGGCAAGGTCGACGCCTGGGTGGAGGGCGCGGCCGTCCACGTGGTCACGACCTACCGCAAGGAGATCACCTCCCTGATCACCGAGACGGTGGCCGGCTGGGACGCGGAGCACACCACGCGGAAGATCGAGGCCCACATCGGGCGCGACCTGCAGTTCATCCGGATCAACGGCACGGTGGTCGGCTCCCTGGCCGGAGTGGTGATCTACACGGTGTCGCGGGCGCTGGGGGCGTAGGGGGGCGCTGGGCGCCCTAGGGGATGGTGCTGGGCGCAGAGGGAGCGGCGGCGGCTGCCCAGGAGGTGGCGCCGGATGCCCAGGAGGTGGCGCCGGCTGCCCGGGAGGCGGTCGGAAAGGCTCCCCCGGCCAGGTGAGCCTGCCCGGCGCGCCGGTCTGATCCCGCGCGGCGCGGGCACCCGTAACTCGTCCTTCGACGAAGAGGGGTGCCGATGAGCGAGGGGTGTCTATGAGCGCGGGAACCGGGACGCCGTCGCAGTCCGGCGGCACGACCACCACCGACATCCCGGCCCGGCTGGACCGCCTGCCCTGGTCCCGCTGGCACTGGACGATCGTGATCGGCCTGGGCACGGTCTGGATTCTCGACGGCCTGGAGGTCACGGTCGTCGGCAACATCGCGGGCCGGCTCTCCGAGCCCGGCAGCGGCCTGGCGATCAGCTCCGGGCAGGTCACGGGCACCGCGGCCGCGCTGTACGTCGCCGGCGCGTGCGTCGGAGCGCTGTTCTGGGGCCGACTGACGGACCATTTCGGACGCCGCAAGCTGTTCATGATCACGCTGGCGGTGTATCTCGCGGCCACGGCGCTGACCTCGCTGTCCACCGAGGCGTGGTGGTTCTTCCTGTTCCGGTTCCTGACCGGCTTCGGCATCGGCGGCGAGTACGCGGCGATCAACTCCGCGATCGACGAGCTGATCCCGGCGAACTACCGGGGGCGCGTCGACCTGATGATCAACGGCAGCTTCTGGCTCGGCGCGGTGGGCGGCTCCCTGCTGTCCATCCTGGCGCTCGACACGGCCTTCCTGCCGGAGAACATCGGCTGGCGCCTGACGTTCGCGCTCGGCGCCGTACTGGCGCTGGTGATCCTCCTGGTTCGGCGGCACGTACCGGAGAGCCCGCGCTGGCTGCTGATCCACGGGCGGGACCGGGAGGCGGAGGAGATCGTCTCCGGGATCGAGCGGAAGATCGAGGAGCAGCGCGGGGTGGCGCTGCCCGCGCCGGAGGGCCGGCTGGAGATCCGGCGGCGCGGGAACGTGACGTTCACCGAGATCGCCCGCACCGTCTTCGGCCGCTACCGCAAGCGCGCGGTGCTCGGCTTCTCTCTCTTCATCGGGCAGGCGTTCCTCTACAACGCGATCACCTTCGGCTTCGGCGCGATCCTGACCCGCTTCTTCGACGTCCCGGCCGACCGCACCGGCTACTACTTCGCCGCCATCGCGGTCGGCAACTTCTTCGGCCCGCTGCTGCTGGGGAAGCTGTTCGACACGGTCGGACGCCGGGTGATGATCTCCTCGACCTACCTGCTGTCCGGCATCCTCCTGTTCGGCACCGCCTGGCTCTTCGGCCGGGGCTCCCTGAACGCGACGACCCTGACCGCCTGCTGGTGCGCGGTCCTCTTCTTCGCCTCGGCGGGCGCGTCCAGCGCGTACCTCACGGTCTCGGAGATCTTCCCGATGGAGACGCGGGCGATGTCGATCGCCTTCTTCTACGCCCTGGGCACGGCGGCCGGCGGCATCAGCGGCCCCCTCCTCTTCGCCGACCTCACCAGCACGGGCCGCGTCGGCGACACCGTCCTCGCCTTCCAGATCGGCGCGGCGCTGATGTGCCTGGCGGGCCTGGTGGCGGCGGCACTGGCGGTACGGGCGGAGCGGCGGTCACTGGAGGACGTGGCCACGCCGCTGTCGTCCGCGCCGGAGGAGGCGGGGAAGGGGGTGGGGGTGGGGTAGGGACCCTGTTCCGGGCAACCGGGGCCGCCCACGTCCGCCGGGTGGCCCCGCGGGGTTCAGCCCCGGCGGTCGGCGAGGGGCCGGGGACGAGAGGGTCCCGTGGTATTCAGCCCCGGCGGTCGGCCAGCGCCCAGGAGGCGAGGGCGACCGCGCCGGCTACGCCGAGGACGGACGGCCAGGCGCCGACCTTCTTGGCGAGGGGGTGCGAACCGGCGAAGCCGGCGAGGTAGGCACCGGTCAGCGCGGCCGCCGTGGGAGCCCCGGCCCGCGCGTTCCACTCCCGTGCGGCGACAGCCCCGGCCCCGGCCAGCACGACCCCACCGAGCGGCCGCTTCTTGGTCCAGCGGGCGACGCCATATCCACCGACGAGGCCTGCGGCGGCGAGGGCGGCGCCGGGAATCCTGGGCATGGGGGTCTCCTGATCGTCCGTCGTCCCGGGTGCGTTGTCCGGGTTGTCTCGGGATGAGGCTAGCGCGGAGGGACGCACACGGGACGAGCGGGGCGGTGGGGCGGTGTCGGTGGATAGCGGCGGTGCAGTCGGTGACCTGCGTTAGCTCGCCTGTACGGCTGCTGAGTACGTCCACACGTCAGCCGGCAGCTCATGCTCGAGATGCCAGGTGATGGCCATCGGCTTGCTGCCCTTGTGGGTGTCGTACGTAGCCGGTCCGAGCAGCATCCAGGGCTGCGACTTCCCTATGTCGGTGTTCTTGTACCGCCGCATGAAGAGCAGGACTTCACTGCCCAATTCCTCATGCTGTTGGTAGCGCTTACCCGTTCGAGAGTCAGCGGCTGTGGCGTTCTGCGACTCCCAGTGGAAGCTGGTCGGAGTGAGCGCATAGTCCTTGTACCTGACGGTGGGAGAGAAGTCTTTCTCGTTCTTCTCCAGCGTGATGAGCAGGGCATCCGTTTGCAGCTCATCAACCCACTGCACCCCTTGCGCAAAGGTGCGCGGCATCTGGCCGCCGAAGCGAGCGACACCCAGGGCGGAGAGGATCTCCGAGCGGTTGTAAGCGCTGTGCACCTTCAGCGGTACCTGGCCCAGCCGCCCGGTCAGGGGGATGGGGAAGTGGTCCGCTCGCTCCATGACGTACGTGAGGAGCTGGCGCAGCTCGTCGCGGAAGTCCGTAAGCGGACGCAGCGACTCAAGTCCCTCTTGGTAGCTGGTGAAGCCCCCGGCGTTGTCCCAAATGTTGAAGAACAGCATCCGAGCGTAAGCCTGGTCGAGGGAGCTCAGGTCCGCATAGCCGGGGGCGTCGTCCTGGAGCAGCCGCTGGTAGGCGTCCGCACGCTCGGGATCGTCGATGTGCAGGAAGGCATGGACACGCTTGAGTAGAGCCGCCTCGGCAGACGGCGGGGTCTGGTCAAGGAAACCCGCTCGCCGCAGGACCGTGGTCCAGGAGTTATCGGACTTGTAGAGCTCCTTGATGTCGCGCCGGCTCTCTCGAAGGTAGTCGGCCAGGCGAAGCGTCTGGTAGGACTTCACTTCCGAGACCAGGGTCTTGACCGTGGCCCCGATTTGGGTCCGGATGTTGTCGAGGACGAAGTCCTTGGACTTCCCTTCCAGGATGATTTGGCAGCCCGACGGGAGCTGCGGGAAATCATGCTCGATGTGATCGACCAGTCGGTTCCGGGTCAGGTTGGTCAGCGCTCGGAACTGCTCCTCGAAGCGGAACTCCGCCCGATGTTGGCCAATGAAGTCCAGCACGGTGAGTACCGGCTTGGACTCCGTACGCCTCAGTCCTCGGCCCAGTTGCTGGAGGAAGATGGTGGCGCTGTTTGTCGGGCGGAGCAGGAGCAGGGTGTCCACATCCGGGATGTCGAGGCCCTCGTTGAACAGGTCGACGGAGAAGATCACCTGAAGCTTGCCGTCGCGGAGATCGGTGAGGGCCTGGGCGCGAGCGTCCGAGGACGAATCGCTGTCAAGCGCTACAGCCTGGAAGCCGGCCGCGCGGAAGAAGTCCGCCATGAAATGGGCATGTGCCTTGGTGACGCAGAAGCCGAGGGCCCGCATGCTTCCGGGGTTGGAGACCTTGTCCTGGATCTGCTTCACCACAATGCGGGCGCGAGCATGGTTGCCTGTGTAGACCTTGTCGAGATCCTGGTCGGTGTACGAACCCTTCTGCCAGTTGAGGTTCGTCAGATCCGTGCCGTCCGGGACACCGAAGTAGTGGAAGGGGCAGAGGAGATCGTTCTCCAACGCCTCCCAGAGGCGCATTTCGGCCGCGATGCGTCCTTCGAAGAACTCATCCTGGACGTTACGTCCGTCCATGCGCTCGGGGGTAGCGGTCAGCCCCAGCAGTTCCTTGGGTGCGAAGTGGTCGATGACCCGCCGGTACGTAGAGGCGGTGGCATGGTGGAACTCGTCGATCACGATGATGTCGAAGTGGTCGGGAGCCAACTGCTCCAGCCGCTGCACATTGAGCGACTGAACGCTGGCGAAGACGTGATTCCACTCGCGTGGTTCTTGCCCACCGTGCAGAAGCTCACCGAACGAGCCGTCGTCGAGCACCTCGCGGTAGGTGCGAAGAGACTGCCGCAGGATCTCTTTGCGGTGGGCGACAAAGAGCAGCCTCGGCTGCCGACCCTCGAACTTCTGGCGCAAGCCTCGGTAATCAAGAGCGGCCATCACGGTCTTGCCAGTGCCCGTGGCAGCAACCAGGAGGTTCCGGTGGCGACCCCGTACTTCGCGCTCGACCGTAAGCCGCTCCAGCATGTCCCGCTGGTGCGGGAAGGGGCGTACCTCAAGGCCGGAGAGGTTGATTTTCAGGTCGGTGCCGGAGCCGGAACCGCCCGCCTGCGCCAGCGCTTCGTCCAGCCGTGCAGCGTGCTGGTCGGGGTCGTAGGTCTCGAAGGCGATGTCGTTCCAGTACGCGTCGAAGGTCGCTTCGAACTTGTCCAGTACCGCTGGTGTGGCTACGGAAGACAGCCGTACGTTCCATTCGAGTCCGTCGAGTAGCGCAGCCCGCGAAAGGTTGGAACTGCCCACGTAAGCAGTGTCGAAGCCAGTGTTGCGGCGGAAGAGCCACGCCTTCGCGTGTAGACGGGTGGACCGGATCTCGTAATTGACCTTCACGGTGGCGCCGAAGTCCCGAACCAACCGGTCGAGCGCATGGCGGTCCGTGGCACCCATGTACGTGGTGGTGATGACGCGAATGGGCACCCCGCGTTCCTTGGCCGCATGCAGGGCGTCCTCAAGGACGCGTATGCCGTACCACTTCACGAAGGCGCACAGCAGGTCGATGCGGTCCGCGGTGGCAAGTTCGGCACGAAGCTCGGTGCCGAGGCTCAGGTCTTCCGGGGAGTTCGTCAGCAGGGAAGCTTCGGACAGCGGGGTCAGCGGGCGGATGGAGTAGGCACCCGGAGCCTCTTGCTTGGCTAGCGC
The DNA here is from genome assembly GCF_040645115.1 of Streptomyces sp. NPDC046860. Lineage (NCBI taxonomy): Bacteria > Bacillati > Actinomycetota > Actinomycetes > Kitasatosporales > Streptomycetaceae > Streptomyces > Streptomyces sp. NPDC046860. Next base: position 148,993 of record NZ_JBEYXQ010000004.1, read on the forward strand.
GAGGAGCTGCTGCGGACCCTCGACAAGGGTGCTGACCTGCTCTGGGTCGCTTTCAGCGGTGGTGTTCTTGCTGGCAAGCGATGCCAGGAGCTCGTTGGCGAAGGGGACCCGCTGCTCAGGAGGAAGGTGAAGGAGCTTCCGAGTCACCACCTCGCCGATATGCCGAGCCAGCACATGTGGAGCGGACTCCGCGCTGACCTGTGCGTTGATGGCCTTCCACCCGAGAGCCTCTAGCTGATCCAGCTCACGCTCGTCATCCTGCGTGATCAGCTTCTCGTACACCCCAGCAACCAGCTCTGCTGGCCCCTTTGCCTCCGCCACTGCAACCCCCTCAGGCCCCTGTCAATGTGGATCAGTTGTAACAGCAACCACTGACAGCGGCTAAGGGGGTGTTCAGCGCGCCCTACTGCACCCCGTGGCACTCCCCGTAAACCGGCCCGCTCGCGCACCAGCACCCCGCCCCCCGCCCCGGAGGCCAGGCAACCGCCAACCCCCGCGCCGCCAGCGTCGTCGCGTACTGCGGGAGCAGGGCGGGGTCCGCCGGGGAGGAGCCCTCCGAGGCGGCGAACGCCTCGTACGACGGGACCGTGCCCGTGACGATGCCGAGGTTCGGGGTGCCGGAGGCGGCGAGTTCGCGGAGGGAGGTCTCTATGGTCGCCAGGTGGTGGGGGTGGGAGGGGTACTCGTCGGCGAGGGCCGGGTACGCCGCGAGGAGTTCCGTCAGTTCCGCGGCGGGCCAGTGCAGGACGGCCACCGGGTACGGGCGGGACAACGCCTCGCGGGCGGCGCTCAGTTCGGCGCGGAGGCGCGAGAGTTCGGCCTCCAGTTCCGCCGGGTTCTCCGAGCCGAGGGACCAGACCCGCTTGGGGTCGTGCAGCTCGTCCAGGGAGACCGGGGAGGCGTGCAGGGTGTCGGCGAGGGCGTCCCATGTGTCGTGGGGCAGGCCCAGCATGCGGCGGACACGGTGGCGGCCGAAGAGCAGGGGGTGCGTCGCGTACGGGGGTTCCGGGGCGTCCGTCAGGAGCAGGGCCGCGCCCGCGTGGAACGTCTCGTGCGCCGCCTCCAGTTCGTCGTGCGACTCCAGCGACTCCGCGACGATCACCCAGGGCGCCGCGTCCCGCGGAGCGGCCATGCGGATGCCGTCGATGATCGCCCGCGCCTCGGCCTCGTGGCCGTACTCCCACAGGTTCGCCGCCTTCAGGGCGCGTACGAGCTGCGGACTCTCCAGCGGGCCGGCGGCGGACAGCAGGCGGTCGTAGAGCGCGGTCGCCGCGGGGCGGTCGCCGGACAGTTCGAGGTGGGCGGCGGCCCGCAGGAGCAGTGACTCCGCGTCCTCGGGGTACAGGTCGGCGGTCCGCTCCAGGCGTGCCGCTTCGGCGGTGTGGTCGACGTTCTCGGCAGGCGTGTCGGGGCGCATGGGTGACACGGTACTGCCGAGGGGTGACAGCGGAGGAGGGCGCCTGAGGAGGAGATTCCTCCAACTCCTGGCGAAGATCGGGAACCGGCGTGCGGCGGCGGGCGTTCGTACGGGGTGAACGGGCTCCCGCAGCGTGTGGATCGGGCAACCGTGGCTCGGGCAGGGAGTCGGGCGGACGCGGAACGCCGATCGGAGGGGGGCCTCGTTGAACAGCAGCCGTTCCTTCACCGTGCGCGCCCTGCTGCCGCTGCTCGTGCTGGTCCAACTGCCGCTGATCCACGCCGCCCTGCTCGGCTCCGCCGGTCCCACCGCCGCCGTCGCGTTCGCGGCGACCGCCGCCGCTGGCACCGCTCTCGCCCTCTGCTCCCTCCTCGCCGCCCGCCGTGTCCCGGCCGTCCCGCCGACGCGGGTCCGTACCGCGATACGGGACAGGGCCCGCCGTACGGCGTTCCTGGCGCAGCGTGACCCCGACGCGCGGGGGCGCCGCCGTCCCCGGGCACCGGGCCGGGCCCGCGCGATGACCTGCGCGCAGGGCCGCACCATCCGCTGAATCCCTGTTCCGCCCTCTCCACGCGGGTCGTCATGCCCCTCCGGGTCGCTCCCGGTCGTTCCCAGCCGTTTCCGGCCGGGCCGCGGCCGCGTTCCGCACCCGGCACGACGCCGTCCCGCACGCACCCACGCACGCCACCCGCACGGAGGGTCACCCATGTCCGTCTTCGCCCGCCTGGTCGAGCAACTCGCCGACCTGCTCCAGCCGTTCTTCCACGCCTCAGCGACCGCCGCCGCGATCGTCCTGTTCACCGCGCTGGTACGGCTGGCCGCCCACCCCCTCGCCCGCGCCGCCGCCCGGGGGCAGCGGGCCCGTGCCGCGCTCCAGCCGAGGCTCGCCGAGCTGCGCCGGCGCCATGCCCGCGACCCCGAGCGGCTGCGGCGGGCGGTGCTGGAGCTGCACACCGAGGCGAAGGTCTCCCCGTTCTCCGGCATCCTGCCCGGCCTGCTGCAACTCCCCGCGTTCTTCCTGCTCTACCACCTCTTCTCCAGCACCACGATCGGCGGCGAGCCCAACGCCCTGCTCGGTCACGACCTGTTCATCGCCCCGCTCGGCGGACACTGGACGGACGCGGCGGGCGGTGACCTCTTCGGCGCGGCCGGGCTGGTGTACCTGGTCCTCTTCGCCGTCGTCGCGGCCGTCTCGACCGTCACCTGCGTGCGGGCGCGGCGGGCGGCGGCCGGGAGTCCGGCCGGGGCGGGCGAGGCGGTGCCGGGGCTCGGCGCGGTCGGGAAGGTGGCCCCGTTCCTTTCCTTCCTCACCCTGGTCACCGTCGCGGTGGTCCCCCTGGCCGCCGCGCTCTACGTCGTCACCAGCACGACCTGGAGCGCGGTGGAGCGGGCGATGCTGTCGTGAACGGCGGGGAGGGTCAGGCGAGGATGTCCGCCAGCCTCCGCCAGGCCGCGCGCTGCAGGTCGTCGCGGGACACGTTCTCCACGACCTGCAGGGCGACATGGTCGGCGCCCGCGGCGAGGAAGGCGTTCACCTTCTCCCGGATGCGTCCCTCGTCCCCCCAGGCGTACAGGGAGTCGATCAGGTGGTCGCTGCCGCCGTCGCGCAGGTCGTCCTCGCCGAAGCCGAGACGCAGGAAGTTGGTGGTGTAGTTGGGGAGCTGGAGGTACATGTCCAGGTGCGCGCGGGCCAGTTCACGGGCGCGGGCCGGGTCGGCCTCCAGCACCACGCCGAACTCCGGTGCCAGCAGCGGTTCCTGGCCCAGGATCTCGCGGGCGCCCGCCGTGTGCTCGGGGGTGACGAGGTAGGGGATCGCCCCCAGGGCGCGCTCACCGGACAGGCGTACGGTCTTCGGGCCGAGGGCGGCCAGGACGCGCCGCCCGGCCGGGACACCGGCCGCGTCCAGCGCGTCCAGGTAGCCGACCAGGGCCGAGTACGGCCTGCGGTACTGCTCGGCCAGCTTGGCGTGGCTCACGCCCAGGCCGAGCAGGAAGCGGCCGGGGTGCGCGGCCTCGACCTCGGCGAACCCGGCGGCGCTCACCTCGGCGTCGTACTGCCAGATGCTCTGGATGCTGGTGCCGACGATCAGCCGGTCCGTCGCCTTCAGCAGGGGAAGGGCGTTGACGGGCGCGCTGCTGCCGCCGAGCCAGGCGGTGCCGTAGCCGAGTTCCTGGAGCTCGGCCGCCGCCTCCTCGATCTCACCGCGGCGGCTCGGGTCCTCGCTGCGCAGGGCCACGCTCCACACGCCGTACCGGCCGATCTCGGCCTTGGAGATGCTCCTGCTCGTCGAGTCGCTCATCGGGTCCTTCCCTCCGGCTGGATGTCGTGCCGTCGATCGTCGTGCACGACAGGTCCAACCGGAGGGAGCCGCGCGGTCATTCCGCGCCCGGATCACTCGCCGAGGAAACGCTCCAGCGCCTCGACGACCAGACGGTGGTCCTCGATCTGGGGCAGACCGGAGACGGTCACCGAGCCGACGACTCCGGCGCCCTGAACGGTGATCGGGAAGGAGCCGCCGTGCGCCGCGTAGCGGTCGGGGTCGAGCCGGGACGACTCCTCGAAGGTGGTGCCCTTGGCGCGGAAGCGCGAGCCGACCAGGTAGGACGCGGAGCCGTAGCGCTCCACCACCCGGCGCTTGCGGGCGATCCAGGCGTCGTTGTCCGGGGTCGAGCCGGGCAGCGCCGCGTGGAAGAGCTGCTGGCCCGCGCGGTGGATGTCGACGGCGATCGGCGCCTGCCGCTCCCGGCCCAGCTCGACCAGGAGGGAGCCCAGCGCCCAGGCGTCGTCGTGGGTGAAGGTGCGGAAGACGAGGCGGCTCTCCTGAGCCTCCAGGTCCGCCACGCTCGGGGTCTGCTGCTGCGTCATCAGAGGGTCACCGTCACCTTGTCGCGGGCGGAGCGGCGGGCCGCCTCCAGTACGTCGAGGGTCTCGGCGGCCTCCAGCGCGGTCACCGGGTTGGGGCCGGTGCCGCGGACGGCGGCGGCCACGGCCGCGTAGTAGGCGGGGTAGTCGCCGGGCAGCGTCTCGACGGCCGTGCCGCCGCCGGTGACCGGGGACTCGCCGGCGCCCAGGCGGCCCCACAGCGACTCCTCCTCGACGCCCCACGCGGCCTCGGCGTCGGGGCGGGCGCCGTCGCGCAGCGCCGCCTCCTGCGGGTCCAGGCCGTGCTTCACGAAGCCGGCGCGCGAGCCGAGCACCCGGAAGCGGGGGCCGAGCTGGGCGGTGGCGGCGGAGACGTAGAGGTGCGAGCGGACGCCGCTGACGTGGGTCAGCGCGAGGAAGGTGTCGTCGTCGGTCTCGGCGCCGTCGCGGCGGACGACCGCCTCGGCGTACACCTCGGTGACCGGGCCGAACAGGACCAGGGCCTGGTCGACGACGTGGCTGCCGAGGTCGTACAGCAGGCCGCCGATCTCCGCCGGGTCGCCGGACTCGCGCCAGCCGCCCTTGAGCTGCGGGCGCCAGCGCTCGAAGCGGGACTCGAAGCGCCAGACGTCGCCCAGGTCGCCGTCGGCCACCAGCTTGCGCAGGGTGAGGAAGTCGTTGTCCCAGCGGCGGTTCTGGAAGACGGAGAGCAGCACCCCGTGCTCGTCGGCGAGGGCGGCGAGCTCCCGGGCCTCGGCTGCGGTGCCGGAGATCGGCTTGTCCACGACGACCGGCAGGCCCGCCTTGATCGCGGCGGTGGCGAGCGGCACGTGCGTCTTGTTCGGGGACGCGATGACGATCAGGTCCAGCTCACCGGCGCGCGCGAGCAGTTCCTCGGGGGTGGCGGCGAGGCGGACGTCCGGGAACTCGGCGCGGGCCTGCTCCTGGCGCTCGGGGTTCGAGGTGACGACCGTGTCCAGGACGAGGCCGTCCGTGGCGGCGATCAGCGGGGCGTGGAAGACGGAGCCGGCGAGGCCGTAGCCGATCAGGCCGACGCGGAGGGGTGCAGCAGTCATGCCTCCTACTTTCGCAACGCTGTTGCCAAAGTGCAAGCGCCGGGGAGAATGGACACGTGAACAGGACGAGGAGCAACCCGGCGGGGGCGAATCTGCTCGCGGTGCGGTCCCACAACACCGCACTCGTGCTCGATCTGCTGCGCGGCGCCGGGGCGGAGGGCATCAGCAGGCTCGAACTCGCCGAGCGCACGGGGCTCACCCCGCAGGCCGTCAGCAAGATCACCGGACGGCTGCGGGAGGACGGCTTCGCCGCCGAGGCCGGACGCCGGGCCTCCACCGGCGGCAAGCCGCGCACCGTGCTGCGGCTGGTCCCCGAGGCCGGGCACGCGGTGGGCGTCCACCTGGACCGGGACGAGCTGCGGGTGGTGCTGCTCGACCTGGACGGCACGGTGGTGGGCGAGCGGCGCGGTGCGACCGGGCTCGGCGGCGGGGCGGAGCAGGTGCTCGCGCTGGTCGTGGCCGAGGTGACCGCGCTGGTCGCCGAGGTGCTCGGCGCTGCCCGGCCCGCGGACGCCCGGACGCTGCTCGGGGCCGGGGTCGCCCTGCCCGGTCCGCTGGACCACACGGGCGGGGTGCTGCACCGGGTGACCGGTTTCCCCGAGTGGGAGGGGTTCGGGCTGCGGGACGCGCTCGCCGGGCGGCTCGGGGTGCCGGTGGTGGTCGACAAGGACACCAACGCGGCGGCGCTCGGGCTGGCGGCGGGGGGCGAGCGGGGGTCGTTCGCCTACCTGCACCTGGGTACGGGTCTCGGCGCCGGCCTGGTGATCGGCGGCAGCGTGCACCGGGGGGCGCGCACGGGGGCCGGGGAGTTCGGGCACCAGGTGATCCAGCTCGACGGGCCGCCGTGCGAGTGCGGTGACCGGGGCTGTCTGGAGGCCCTGTGCCTGGCGGCCGTCGGGCGTGGCGACACCGAGGAGGCGGCCCGGGTGCTGGGCGTGGGCGCGGGGAACCTCGCGGGGCTGCTCGACATCGACCGGGTGCTGCTCGGCGGGCGGACCGTCGCCTCGGCGCCGGGGGTCTACGTCCAGGGGGTCTCCGGGATTCTCGCCGCGCGGGCCCGCCGCGAGGGGCTGCCCGGGGACACGGTCGCGGTCGAACCGGCGCCGGGCGGGGAGCGGATGGTGGCCGTGGGCGCGGGCCAGCTGCTGCTGGCGCCGGTCTTCGGGCGGGCGGGGGGCTGAGGGGACTCGGCTCGCGCGAGGGGGCCGGGCCCGGCGGGGCTGCCGGTTGGCGCATCCCCGGTCCACTGATCGGGCGGAGATGGGGGCGGGGCCGGAGTGGCGCGGGGGGAGCGGGCGGGGGTCCGGCATGTTCATGTGTTCATGCGATTGTCCACCGCTCTGTCGTCGTCCAGGTCGTCCAGGTCGTCCAGGTCGTCCGAGTCGTCCCAGTCGTCATTGTCCCGCCGCTCGTCGCCCGGTTCCGCGCCCGGTTCCCCACCCCGTTCCACCCCCCGATCCACCCCCCGTTCCGCGTCCCGCTTCTCGCCCCGTTCCGTGGCGGCCCTCTCCTCGCCCGCCGCGCTCTGCCTGGTCGCGGTCGTCGCGCTCGCTCCCGTGTCGTCCGCCGCCCCGGTCGCCCCCTGTCCGGCGGGCGACGACGGCTCCTTCCCGCTCGAGACCCGCATCCACGGCGGCCCCGACTCCTACGAGGCCGGCGGGGCGCCCGGCACCTGGTACATCGACCTCGTCAACACCGGCGCGCAGGCGTGCGCGGGCGTCCACCCGGTCGTGGTCCTCGTCGACGACGAGCGTCTTCTGCGGCCCGCGCAGGCCAAACTCGACTTCTACGACGGCCGCAGACGCCGCCCGGTCCGGCTGGAGAGCACCGACCAGCAGGAACTGGTCGGCGTGGTGGGGGCCGACGGCTTCGCCGGGTACACCGTGGCGCCCGGCGGGACGGTCACCGTCAGGCTCCGGCTGATGATCACCTCCGACGCCTTCGCCGACCACGTCACCGCCAAGGCCGCCCTGGTCCAGCGGCGCGGACAGGACGGGGAGTGGGTCGGCGAGTCCGGGGACTACGCCTTCGACATCGAGGGCGAGAAGCCCGGACGGAACCCGCACGGGCGGCCCGACCCCGGCCGCACTCAGGGCCCCGTACCCCCCGGCTACCCGGACCGCCCCGACGCGTCGGCCGGTACCGGGGACCCCGGCCGCACCCCCGGCCCGACCGGTCCCGCGGACCCCGACGAACCCGGCACCGCCGCCCCCGCCGACCCCAGCCGCGCCCCCGACACCACCGAGGAGGGCGTCACCCCGGCCGCCGACGAGCCCACCGCCACGGAGGCCGTCCCCGTGGCCCCCCTCGCCCCCGTCGACCCCGAAAGCGACGAAGGCGACGAGGCCACCGACGGAGAGGCCACCGACAGCGACGGCGACGGCGACGCCGGCGACGAGACCGGGGACCGCTACGGCGAAGCCGGGGACCCGGACGACGACGGAGAAGCCCACGACGGCTCCGGGGAAGCCGGCCGCGGCGCCCCCGAACTCGCCCGCACCGGACCGGCCCTGCCGCGCGGCCCCCTCACGGCGGCCGCCGCGCTTCTCGTCCTCGGCGGCGCCGCGCTGCTCACGGCCCGGCGGCGCCGCTGACCCCGCCCGCCCCCCCTCACCCCACGGGCACCCCCGCCTCACTACGCTGGACCTGTCAGCCGTCGGCAGGTAATCGCGGGAGGACATACGCATGGCAGACCGTAGGCCCATCGAGTCATGGCTCACCGACATGGACGGCGTCCTGATCCACGAGGGCGTGCCCATCCCCGGCGCCGACGCGTTCCTGAAGAAGCTGCGCGAGGCCGAGCGGCCGTTCCTGGTGCTGACCAACAACTCCATCTACACCGCCCGCGACCTGCACGCCCGGCTGACCAGGCTGGGCCTGGACGTGCCGGTGCGGAACATCTGGACCTCCGCGATGGCCACCGCCCAGTTCGTGGACGAGCAGCGGCCCGGCGGCAGCGCGTACGTCATCGGCGAGGCCGGGCTCACCACCGCCCTGCACGACGTCGGCTACATCCTCACCGACCACGACCCCGACTTCGTGATCCTCGGCGAGACCCGGACGTACTCCTTCGAGGCCATGACCAAGGCGGTCCGGCTGATCAACGACGGCGCCCGGTTCATCGCCACCAACCCGGACAACGTCGGCCCCTCCACCGAGGGCGCGCTGCCCGCCACCGGCTCGGTCGCCGCCCTGATCACCGCCGCCACCAAGAAGAAGCCCTACTTCGTGGGCAAGCCCAACCCGCTGATGATGCGCGCCGGGCTCAACGTGCTCGGCGCGCACTCGGAGACGTCGGCGATGATCGGCGACCGCATGGACACCGACGTGCTCGCGGGACTGGAGGCCGGCATGCGCACCTTCCTGGTGCTCACCGGGGTCACCCAGGAGGACGAGATCGACCGCTACCCGTTCCGTCCGTCCAAGGTCGTCGACTCCATCGCGGACCTCGTGGACCTCGTCTGAGCTGGGGCTTCCAAACCCGGTCCCACCCGGACGGAGCAACCGGACGCCCCCTGCGGATGCGGACGGGCACCGGACGGGGGAACCTCCCACTATCTGGAGGTTCACGATGGGCTCTCTTCGCCTCACTCTCTGTACTTCGATCCTCGTCGTCACCGCGCTGACCCCGGCGGCGCACGCGGCGGACGGCGGCTCGCAGGACGGTGCCGCGCACGGCACCGGCGGGCTCACCGTGGCTCCGGCCGCCCCCGTCCCCGGCACCGACGTCTCGCTGCGGGTGCGCGGCTGCACGGCCTCGCAGGGCACGGCGGTGTCGAACGCGTTCGTCTCGGACGCCCGCCTGACCGGCGGGCAGGGCGACCTCTCCGGGCAGACCCGGGTGCGCAGCTCCCTCGCGGCGGGCGCGTACGACGTGCGGATCACCTGCGCCGACTACTCGTTCACCGGCCGGATCAGCGTCGACGAGTCCGGGCCGGGCGCCCGCCCCGACTCCGACGACGACGAGCCGGACACCGGCCCCTCGCCGGTCGCCCCCGTCCACGCGGGCGGCGGCGGCACGGCGGCCGGGGCCGACACCAGCACGCTGTTCGCCACCGTGGCCCCCACCGGTTCCGGCCCCGGCGCCGCCCAGGCCCTGACCGGGCTGGCCCTCGCCGGCTGCGCGGCGGTCACGGTCGGCGCGCTCCGGGCCCGCCGGAGCCGCGGCAACGGCTGAGCGGGAGCCGTCATGTCCGAGGAGCGGGGGCATCCCGCCACCGGCCGGCTGATCACGGCCGCGGCCTGGGCCGTGCTGCTGCTCGGACTCTGGCTCTGGGGACGGGACGTGACCGGGCTGCCCGACCGCCTGGGCGGCACGTCGCGCGGTGACGTGGCCGGACTCGGCGGGATCACCCTGCCCGCCCCGGCGGCCCCGCTGCCCGACTCCGTCCCGCAGCGCGTCGACATCCCCCAACTGGCCGTCCAGGCGCCGGTGACGGCGCGCGGACTGGACAGCCGGGGCGGCATCGACCCGCCGCCCTTCGACCAGCCGGGAGTGGTCGGCTGGTACGGCGCAGGCACCACACCCGGCGCCGCCGGGACCGCGCTGCTGGTCGGCCACGTCGACACCGACACCCGGCCCGCCGTCTTCTACCGGCTCAGCACCCTCGAACCCGGCGAGACCGTCCGGGTGGTCCGCGCGGACGGCCGGGTCGCCCGCTTCACCATCGACGACGTCGCGGTGCTCCCCGCCGCCGGCTTCGACGCCGGACGCGCCTACGGCACCCGCCACCCCGGCCGCGCCGAACTGCGCCTGATCACCTGCGGCGGCAGCTACGACCGGGCGAGCCGCAGCTACACCGCCAACGTGGTCGTCTCCGCGTACCTCACCGGCGAGGGCTCCTGAACGCCCCCTGTTGTCAAGGGCGTTGACTTCCCGATCGCCCCCTGTCCGGCACGGCCGGTATGCCAGGATCGGTCCACCGGAACAAATGCGCCCAGGGGGGAACCGCATGGACGGGAAATGGGGCGGGCGGGCGTCCGCGGTGCTGCTGGGGGCGGCACTGCTGACGGCCGGGTGCTCGCCGGGGGGCGACGGTCACGGCGCGGGGGGAACACCCGGCGAGCCTCCCCGTGCCGCCGGCCCCTACTGGGTCAACCCGGACGGCAACGCCGCCCGCCAGGCCGCCGCCTACGAGAAGGCCGGCAAGGCGGCCGAGGCGCGGCGGATACGGCGGATCGCCGAGCAGCCGGTGGGGGAGTGGATCGGCCCTCAGGACCCGGAGCGGGAGGCCCGCGGCTTCACCGGGGCGGCCGCCGCGTCCGGCCGCAGGGCCCTGCTGGTCCTCTACAACATCCCGCACCGCGACTGCGGCCAGTACTCCCGGGGCGGCGCCGCCGACGGGGCCGCCTACCGGGCGTGGATCGACGGCGTCGCGCGCGGCATCGGGGACCGCGCCGCGACCGTGATCCTCGAACCGGACGCCCTGCTCCACCTCGTGGACGGCTGCACCCCCGAGGAGTTCCACGAGGAGCGCTACGACCTGCTGCGGGGCGCGGTCACCACCCTCACGGCCCTCAAGCGCACCCGGGTCTACCTCGACGCGGGCAACGCCGGCTGGGGACACCCGGGCCAGATCTTCGGGCCGCTGCGATCGGCGGGCGTGGAGCGCGCCGACGGCTTCGCCGTCAACGTCTCCAACTTCTACTCCACCGAGGACTCCGTCCGCTACGGCAAGCGGCTGGCCGCCGAGGTCGGCGGCAAGCACTTCGTCGTCGACACCAGCCGCAACGGCAACGGCCCGTACACCGGGGGCGATCCGGCCGAGCGCTGGTGCAACCCGCCCGGCCGGAGGCTGGGCGAACCCCCGACCACCAGGACGGCCGACCCGCTGGCCGACGCCTACCTGTGGATCAAGCGGCCGGGGGAGTCGGACGGCGAGTGCCGGGGAGGGCCCAGGGCGGGGGCCTGGTGGCCCGAGTACGCCCTGGGCCTCGTCCCGTAGGCCGGGTTCCGCGACCTACGGCACGCGCACCCACCTGGCCTTCGACGGCGTCCCCTGGTCGTCGTCGACGAACAGCATGTACCACCCGGACTGCACCAGGTTCCGGTCGGCGGGCACCCGTACGGTGATCCGGTCGCCCGAGACGCCGAAGCCGAGCGCGATCGACCGCTGGTCCACGTCCGTCACATGGGTCGCCGCGCTCGGCCTGATCAGCCGGGCCTTGCGGATGCTCGACGCGTGCGGCGAGGTGAACGTCCCCGAACCGCCCCGCGCGATGCTCTCCGGCCCCCTGCCGAGCGAGGGCCGCGAACCCCGGTACAGGTAGGGCGGGGTGTAGATCTCGATCCGCTGCTCGAAGCTCCCCGGCTCGGTGTCGGCCCGGTTCCCGTAGAGCGGGTCCGAGCCGAAGAACAGCACGCGCCCGTCCGGCAGCAGGACCGATCCGGAGTGGTAGTTGCGCCCCACCAGCGGATCGGCGACCCGGGTGAAGCGGCCGGTGCCCGGGTGGTAGATCCGCGCCTGGAGGATGTCGGAGCCGCCCCGGCCCCGGTAGTCCCGCGACCCGCCCGACACCAGCACGGTGTCGTCCGGCAGCACGGACGCCTGCGGGTACCGGGTGCCCTGGTCCAGCGAGGGCCCGTCCACGAAGCGCGGTTCGCGCGCCCTGAGGTCGATCAGCCGGGTCTTCCTGCTGGACAGCCGGGACTCGCCGACCCCGCCCCCGCCGATCACCAGGTACCGCTCGTCCTGCGCCGGAGGCAGCAGCACCGTCCCCGAGGTCTCCAGCCGGCCGGGATCGCTCATCCCCGGCAGCACGGTGAACTCGTTGGTGTCCACGTCCCAGATCCCCGGCTCGCGGCCCACGTCGTCGGGGCCGTACCCCGCGTTGGAGCCCGAGTAGAAGACCTTGCCGTTCCGCGTCAGGAACAGCGCCGGGTAGGTCGGGAACTGCCGGACCTCGGCGGTGTACGCCCACTTCTTCGTCGCCGGGTCGAACACCTCGTTCTTGCCCGGCACCAGCTGCCCGATGTCGTCCAGGCCCGAGACGCTGAGCACCCTGCCGTCCGACAGGGTGGTGAGCGTCGGGTACCAGCGGGCCTCCTTCATCGGGTCGACCTTGATGTACCGCTCGGCCACCGGATCGAACTCGAAGGCGTCGCGGATGCCCTGGAAGTCCTTCTTGTCGAGCGCCAGCTTCTGCGCGATGCCGTACGTGTTGCGCGCCTCGGCGCCGGTGAGGCCCCGCACCCGGTAGTTGTCCTGCGTGCCGGTCTGGTACCGGGTGCCGCTGCGTTGCGCCTCGACGTAGATCCGGCCGAGGCCGGGGTCGTTGCGCAGGAAGCGGCCCGCGCGGTCGAAGACCTTCTTGGCGCGCGGGACGAGGACGGGGTCCTTGGAGGCGAAGGTGCGGCCGTTGTCCCTGCCGGTGAAGCGGGTGCCGGCGGGCAGGGTGACGGGCCTGTCCGGGTTCTCGTTGTGGACGATCATCAGGCCGCCCGCCTTGGTCACGTCGCCCTTCAGCTTCTCGTACCGCTTGGTGCCGCCCGCGATCAGCAGGTTGCCGTCGGCGAGCTGGGTGTGGCCGGTGCAGAAGAGGTCCTTGGGCGTGGGGATCTTCTTGACCGTGCCCTTGACCGGGTCCCACAGCCGGGTGTCGAACTTCTTGGCGTCGAAGTTGTCCTGGTTGTTGCCCGACCCCGCCACCAGCAGCACCTTCCCGGTGCGCAGCAGGGCCGCGTGGATGGTGTCCTGGCGGTACTCCTCGGGGAACTCCACGATCTCCCAGCGGCCGTTGGCGGCCTTGTACTCCGGCTTGTCGATCTTGTACTGGTGGTACCGCACGGTGCCGAAGCGGTAGAGCCACGGGCCGTTCATCCCGGCCAGCGCGAGGACCACCACCGCGCTCATCCCCAGTCGGCGGGCGCGGCGGCGGCCGGTGAGGTGCCTCATTCCTTGACTCCCCCCAGCCCGCCCAGGGCGATCCGCAGGGTCTGCTCGCCGTCACCGTCGCGGGCCGTGCGCTGCGCGGGGACGCGCGGCGCGGGCAGCGGCTCCGGTACGGGCGCGGCGGCCACGCCCGCCGCGCGTGCGCCGGACCGCTCCCGCCCCAGGGACCACCGCCAGACGAGGATCGGGGAGGCGGTGATCAGCAGCGCCAGGGCCGCCCACGTGATCATCGCCGGGTGGGCGTGGCCCAGCGTGAGGCCCGCGGCCAGCGAGCCGGCGAAGACCGCGATGAAGAACCAGTGGACGCGGAACGTCCCGAACAGCGTGTCGGGGCTGGCCGAGTCGCCCTTGGGGGTCACCACGAACCTGCTCCCGCGGCGCAGCACCGCGTCCAGCAGCGAGCGGGCGTACACCGGCGCGGACAGCGCCGACATCATCATGCCCGCGACCCCGCCGGAGCCCTCCGGCTCGTGCGGGGAGACGTTGTGCCGCCGGTTCCAGACGTACAGCCCGATCTGCAGCGCGGAGGCGTTGCCGTACAGCATCAGCCACACGGTGGGGTCGATGTTCACGCCCGAGGCGCCCAGGCCCAGGAAGAGGGCGCAGCTCAGCGAGGCCAGAATCCAGTTGAGGGCGGACATCGGGTAGAAGACGATCATCATCGTGTAGTTGAAGAGCTTGCCGGGCGGCAGGGTGAAGAAGCCCTTCCAGTACTGCTTGAGGATCGTCTCGTAGGTGCCCCGCGACCAGCGCAGCTGCTGGGTGAAGAAGTCGGTCCAGGCGTTCGGTCCCTCGCCCACCGCCAGCACGTCCGGGGTGTACACCGAGCGCCACTTGCGGCCGGTGGCCGGGTTCGTGGCGCGGTGCATCTCGAAGCCGGTCGCCATGTCCTCGGTGATCGAGTCGTAGAGCCCGCCGATCTGCTTCAGCGCGCGGATGCGCACCGCGTTGGAGGTGCCGACGAACATCGCGCCGCCGTAGCGGTTCCCGGCGCGCTGGACGAGGGCGTGGAAGAGGAACTGCTGGGACTCGGCGGCCTTGGTGACGAACGAGTCGTAATTGCCGTACACCTGCGGGCCGATGACGAAGCCGACGTCCGGGTCGCGGAAGTAGCCGAGCATCCGCTCCAGGTAGTTGGGCAGCGGTACGTGGTCGGTGTCGACGGAGGCGAAGAAGTCGTAGCCGTCGCCGTGCGCGTCCAGCCAGGCGTTGTAGTTGCCGTGCTTGGTCCTCGCGCGGTGCGGTCCCGAGGGCGTGTTCCAGCGGGCCACGCCCTTGCGGGTGAAGTGGCGGACGCCGAGCCGGGCGCAGACCTCCCTGACGGCCGGGTCGTCGCCCTCGTCCAGCAGCCAGACGTGCAGGACGCCCCGGTGCCGCAGCCGGACGGCCGCCTGAAGGGTGCGCGTGACCATCTCCAGCGGCTCCTTGCCGGGCACGAAGGAGGTCAGGAAGGCCACGCGGGTGCCGGCCTCGGGCACCACCGGCACCGGGTCCCGGGCGACGAGGGTGGCGTGCGCGTTGGACAGCACGTTCACGCAGCGGAAGAACTCGATCAGGCCGATCGAGATCAGCATGGCGGTGTCCAGCACCGGCAGGAAGCCGCCTGCCGGGTGGTCGCGCTCGGTCCAGTGGTCCGGCTGGAGCAGCCAGGCCAGCAGGACGAGCGAGAGCAGCGGGGCGGCGCCCAGCATGAGCGCGGCGCGTATCCGGTGGGTCTCCTGCGAGAGCAGCGAGCGGTGGCGCACGGTGTAGGGCCGCCCGGCGGGCGGCTCGGTGAGCGGGCCGGCGAGTCTGCTGTAGTGCTCGTAGTCGTATCCCGGCAGGCCCGGTCCCGTCCGGCCGGGCCGGTGCGCGACGGTTCTCGGCCCGGTGGTGCGTGACGGATCGTCCGTCATGTGTCATCCCCCCACACGCGCGGGTCGGCGCGTGTTCCGTCAGTCCTTCCGCCCGCGACGGACCTCCCCAGGGCCGGCGCGGGCGACTCCATGGCATGCGGCCGTGACCGAGCCCTGACTCACCGTGAGCAGGGCAGGGAACGGCGATGCTCCGGTCGCGGCGCGAGACGGCCCCCTGGGCTCGGTGCGCGACCGGTACTTCCCCCCAACTGCCGTGTTTCCACGGCATCATGGACAACAGGGTTCTACGGCTATGAGCATGATCGCAAGATGCGAAACCTGTTGTTTACCGGTCAAAACCGTTCATTGCGGTGAAGGGAAACGCAAGCAGGCCCCCCGTTCGCACGGGGGGCCTGCTCGTTGTCTGTGCGCCGCCAGGGACTCGAACCCCGGACCCGCTGATTAAGAGTCAGCTGCTCTAACCAACTGAGCTAGCGGCGCCTGCTGACAGGAAAACTCTACAGGACCGGCCAGGGTGCTCCCGACCACCGCCGGGCCGCCCGGGGAGCCGCCCGGAGGGTCGTGTGCACCATTCGGACCGTCAACATGCGCGTCACGGGGACAGTTGTGAGACTGATCAACGTGCACACACCCGGACAAACCCACCCCGAATGTGAGGCAGGTCGCATGACTGCTCCGGTGTTCGAGGAATTCGATCCGGCGAGCGACTGCGACTGCCTCGGCTGCGCCCGGTGGCGGCGGGTCGCCCCCCGGCCGTCGTCCGCCCGTACCGGCGGCCGCCCGGCCGCGCGCAGCGCCGTGGTCATGGCCGCCGCGGCGTCCGCCGTCCTCGGCGCCGTCCCCCCGGCCACCGCCCTCACCGCGCAGCCGCCCCGGCACACCGCCCCCCACCGCCCCGGCGCCCCGGCGGCGGACGAGGGGCCCGCCACCCCGCAGGGCACCGCCGTGCCGCTGCACGGTCCGGGCGGCTCGCCCGCCCGGCCGCTCGCCCGGACCCCGGCCACCACCCGGACCGAGATCATCAACCGGGCCAAGCTCTGGGTCACCGCGAAGGTGCCGTACAGCATGACCGCCTTCTGGTCGGACGGGTACCGCCAGGACTGCTCGGGCTACGTCTCCATGGCCTGGGGGCTGCTCTCCAACGAGTGGACGGGAAGCCTCGGCCAGTTCGCGGTGAAGATCACCAAGGAGGAGCTCCAGCCCGGCGACATCCTGCTCTTCCACAACCCGGCCGACCCCCAGGGCGGCTCGCACGTCGTGATCTTCGGCGGCTGGACCGACCACACCCACACCGCCTACACGGCGTACGAGCAGACGCCGCCGCACACCCGCCGCCAGAGCACGCCCTACGCGTACTGGAACAACAGCGCCAAGTACCTCCCCTACCGCTACAAGGGCGTGACCGCGGGCTCGGCGGGCGCCGAGCCGTCGACCACCACCCCGGTGCCCTTCCCCGGCACCTCGTACTTCGGGCCCGGCGCGAACAACAAGTACGTGACCATGCTCGGCGAGATGCTCGTGGCCAGGGGCGGCGGCTCCTTCTACACCAAGGGCCCCGGACCGGTCTGGGGCGAGGCCGACCGGCTCGCGACCCAGGCGTTCCAGAAGGCCCAGGGCTGGACCGGCTCGGCCGCCGACGGGCTGCCGGGGCCGCGCACCTGGGAGCTGCTGGTCACCGGCGGCGGCAAGGACATCGCCCCCGCCACACCGGGCTCCACCGCCGGGCGCGCCTTCCCCGGCAAGCAGTACTTCCGGGCGGGCGCCGAGAACGCGCACGTCACCCGGCTCGGACGGCAACTCGTGAAGAAGGGATTCGGCAGGTACTACACCACCGGCCCCGGACCGCGCTGGAGCGAGTCCGACCGGCGGGCCGTGGAGGCGTTCCAGCGCGCCCAGGGCTGGCGCGGCGGAGCGGCGGACGGCTGGCCGGGCCCCGAGACCTGGCGGCGCCTGTTCGCCTGAAGGCGCCGGTCCGCCCCGGGGTCCTCCGCGCTCGCGCGGGAACCCCGCATCCCCTGTCATGACGCATCTGGCGCGGAGGCTGGAGGCACCCATGAGCACGACCACACCACACACGCACGAGTCCGAGGAGCACCCGGAGGGCCTGCCGGGCGGCACCGCGGCCGTCCTCAGGCCGCCCCGGGTCATCCACAACGAGGCGACCACCGAGATCCCCGTCCACCTGCTCTTCCGCGACGAGCCCGCCCCCGGTCCGCGGCCGGGGCGGCCCGCCGTGGTGAGCCGCCGGCAGGGCACCGGCGAGCAGCCCAGGGCCGGCCGTCCGGCGCCGGTCCGCAGACGGCCCGAGCTGCTTCCCGACCCGGAGCTCAAGGAGCGTCCGGCGCGGGTGCTGCCCGGCGCGGCCGGGGTGCTGGCGGGGCTCGGCGGAGTCGCCGGATGCCTGGCCACCTCGTGGTGGGCGGGGGTGCTGCCGCCCCTCGCCGGGCAGGCGGTGGGGCTGCCCGTCCATCCCGGCGCGGGACTCGGCGCCGCGCAGTGGGCGGCGTACGCGGGGGCCGGGGCGCTGGGGCTGTCCGGCTTCGGCGGGCTGGCCCGCGGACGCACCGGACGGGCCTGGGTGCTGGGCCTGTTCGGCCGGTACCGGGGGACGGTGCGGCGGACCGGACTGCTGTGGATCAACCCGCTGCTGCGCCGGCGCCGGGCCGATGTGCGGCTGCGGCACTGGCGCAGCGGGGCGGTGCCCGCGGCGGACGCGAACGGGGTCGCGCTGCGCGTGGTGGTGCTGGTGGTGTGGCGGGTGCGGGACACCGCGCGGGCGCTGCTCGGGATCGAGGAGCACGAGACCTATCTGCGCGAGTGCGTGGAGGCCGCGCTGGCGCGGGTCCCGGTGGAGCTGCCGGGCGGGGCGCGCAGCGGGGCGGACGCGGCGGGGGACGCGCTGACCCGCCTGGTGGCGGCCGATGTGGCGCCGGTCGGGGTGGAGGTGTTCTCCGTGCAGCCGGTCCGGGTGGAGTACGCGCCCGAGGTCGCCGCCGCGATGCACCGGCGCCGGATCGCCGCGCTGGACGCCCAGCAGCGGGCCACCATGCTCAGCTCGGTGGTGGACTCGGTGGAGGACACGGTGACCCGGCTGACCACGCGCGGGCTGGTCGAGCTGGACGACTACGAGCGCAAGGTGCTGGTGCGGGACCTCACGGTGGCGTTCTGCTCCGCCCGCAGCGAGCCGGTCTGACGAGGGCCGCCGGATGGTATGGACATGTTCAACTCCCGGCAATAATCTGGGACTTGGTCTGGACCATCCGCACGGCTCGGCTCAGTGAGCCTTCCCCCACGACGTTCCCCAGGAGCGGCAGCATGCGTACCAGGACCAGGTTGTCAGCGTTGTCCGCGGCCGTGCTCGGCATGGCCACCGCCGGCGTCTTCGTGCTCTCCACCGGCGGCGCCAGCGGCCACGGCTACACCGATCTGCCGGTCAGCCGGCAGAAGCTCTGCCAGAACGGCTCCGTGACCAACTGCGGCGACATCCAGTGGGAGCCGCAGAGCGTCGAGGGCCCCAAGGGCTTCCCCGGCTCCGGCCCCGGCGACGGCCAGCTCTGCGGCGGCGGGAACAGCCGCTTCGGCCAGCTCAACGCCCCGAACACCCCTTCGGGCGGCGCCTGGCCCACCACCAGGGTCACCGGCGGCCAGTCGTACACCTTCCGCTGGCAGTTCACCGCCATGCACGCGACCAGCGACTTCACGTACTACGTCACCAAGCAGGGCTGGAACCAGAACCACGCCCTGGCCCGCTCCGACCTCAACCTGACCCCGTTCCTGACGGTCCCGTACAACGGCCAGCGTCCTCCGTCCACGCTGAGCCACAGCGGCACCCTTCCCAGGGGGCTGAGCGGCCACCACGTCATCCTCGCGGTATGGAACGTGGCCGACACGACGAACGCCTTCTACGCCTGCTCGGACGTCACCTTCTGAGTGAGGGCCCCGGACGGAAAGCACCGAGGGCGGGTCGATTCCTCGACCCGCCCTCGGTATCTGTGCGCCGCCAGGGACTCGAACCCCGGACCCGCTGATTAAGAGTCAGCTGCTCTAACCAACTGAGCTAGCGGCGCATGACTCTCGCCTTCCGCTCTTGAGCGGCCGGCGACAGAGAAAATACTACCTGGTCCCCGGGGGTGCTCCGGACCACCGCCGGCGGCGCTACAGGGCCAGCGAGAGCAGCACCGGGGCGGCGTGCCGGTTGAGCGCGTCCGCGGCCTGCCGCAGCCGGTGCGCGCGCTCCACCGGCAGCGAGACCGCCAGGCAGCCGACCGAGGAACCGGCCGTGATCGGGACGGCCGCGCAGACCGTGCCGACCGCGTACTCCTGGAGGTCCAGGACGGGGACGGTGGGCGGCTGGGACTCCAGCCGGGAGAGCAGCAGCTTGTCGCTGGTGATCGTGCGCGAGGTCAGCCGGGCCATCCGGTGCCGGGACAGGTGGTCGCGCCGGGCGTCGTGGTCGAGCTGGGTCAGCAGGCTCTTGCCGACGGCGGTGGCGTGGGCGGAGGAGCGGAAGTCCACCCACTCGTTGACCGCGGGGGCGCTCGGCCCGGCCGCGTACTGGGTGACCTGCACCTCGCCGTCCTCGTACCGGCTGATGTAGACCGCCGCGCCGACCGAGTCGCGCAGCCGGTCCAGCGTGTGCTGGAGCTTCTCGCGCAGGGCGCGCTCGTGGTCGTGCGCGGAGGTGAGGCGGCGCAGGGTGTCGCCGGTGACGTAGGCGCCGTCGGCGGTCCGCTCGACGTACCCCTCGCGGCGCAGCATGCGCAGCAGCGCGGCCAGCCGCGCGGCGTCCAGGCGGGCCTCGCGGGCCAGTCCGGACCCGGCGACCCCGGCGGGGTGGCGGGCGACGGTCTCCAGCACGCGCAGCGCGTCCCGGGCGGAGTGGTGCGGGGCGGTCGGCTCGTGCTTCAGCGCCACGGTTTCCCCCTGCGCTCGCTTCCTTGGCCGCGAGATCCGGTCGGCGGATCGCTTCCACGATAACGGGCAAGGGGCGCGCGCGGAGGGGGTGTTGACGGGATTCGGGCCGCGCCGGCAGCCCCGGGAGCTGCGACGGCCGCCCCCTGGCATATGCCAGGGACATCATCCAGTGCCTGGACCTCGGCTTCCCGCCTTCACCCTCCTCCGCCCGCCGCGCCTACAGCACCGCGCCGAGGAATTCCCGCGTCCGCTCCTGCTCCGGATCGCCGAAGATCTTCTCCGGCGGACCGGACTCCACCACCCGACCCTGGTCGAACATCAGCACCTGGTCGGAGATGTCGCGGGCGAAGCCCATCTCGTGGGTGACGCAGAGCATGGTGATGTCGGTGCCGCGCGCGATGTCCCGCAGCACGTCCAGCACGCCCGCGACCAGCTCCGGGTCGAGCGCGCTGGTCACCTCGTCCAGCAGCAGCACCCGCGGCCGCATGGCCAGCGCCCGCGCGATGGCGACCCGCTGCTGCTGTCCGCCGGAGAGCCGGGTGGGCCGCGCGTCGAGCTTGTCGGAGAGCCCGACCAGCTCCAGCAGCTCCCGCGCCCGCGCCTCCGCCTCGTCCCGGGAGAGCCCCAGCACCTGGACCGGCGCCTCGGTGATGTTGCGCAGCACCGACATGTTCGGGAACAGGTTGAAGTGCTGGAACACCATCCCGATCTTCTTCCGCACCTCGCGGACCTGCTTCTCCGGCGCCGGGAACAGCGCCTGGCCGTCCACGGTGATGGTGCCCTCGTCCGGCTCGGTGAGCGTCATCAGCAGGCGCAGGATCGTGGTCTTGCCCGACCCGGAGGGGCCGATCAGGGTCACGTGCCTGCCCGCGTCCACCGAGAAGTCCAGGCGGTCGAGGACCGTGTTGGCGCCGAAGCGCTTGGTGACGCTCTCCAGCCGGATCAGCTCACCGGACCGGGTCTGCTTCGGCAGGTCGATATCAGCGGACAAGACGTCGCTCCAGTGCTCGCAGGAGAAGGGAGGCCAGGTAGGACAGGACGATGAAGGCCACGCCGATCACGGTCAGCGGCTCGGTGAACTGGAAGCTCGCCTGCGAGAACAGCCGCGCCCGGCCGAGCATCTCCAGCACGGTGATCACCATCAGCATCGGGGTGTCCTTCAGCATGGCGATCACGTAGTTGCCGAGCGCGGGAATCACCCGGCGCACGGCCTGCGGCAGGATCACCGCGGTCCAGGTCCGCCACCGGGGCAGACTCAGCGCAGTCGCCGCCTCCCACTGGCCCGCCGGCACGGCCTCGATGCCCGCCCGGTAGACCTGCATGGTGTACGTCGAGTAGTGCAGCCCGATGGCGAGGACGCCCGTGGTCAGCGCCGAGAAGGCGACGCCCCGTTCGGGCAGCACGTAGAAGAGGAAGAACAGCTGCACCAGCAGCGGGGTGTCCCGTACGAACTCGGTGACCGCGCCCACCGGCCAGCGCACCCAGCGCGAGGGCACCCGCATCAGCAGCGCCCACACCAGCCCCAGCGAGAACGACAGCAGCGAGCCGAGCGCCACCACCTGGAGCGTGACCAGCAGACCGTGCCAGAAGTACGGCATGAAGTCGCCCACGGCGTTCCAGTCCCACCTCACGCGGCACCCCCCTTCAGCCGCTTCTCCAGCGAGCGCATCAGCCGGGTCAGCCCGAACGCGATCACGAAGTAGATCAGCAGGACGTACGTGTAGATCTCCGCGCTCTGCTGGAGGGCGAGCCGCACCAGGTTGGCGCTGAAGGCCAGGTCGCCCATGCCCATCACCGACACCAGCGCGGTGCCCTTGAGCAGCTCGATCAGCAGGTTGGAGAACGGCGGCACCATCTCGGGCACCGCCTGCGGCAGCAGGATCAGCCGCAGCCGCTGCCAGGAGGTGAAGCCGAGGGCGATCCCGCCCTCGCGCTGGGCCGGGTCGACCGCGTTCAGCGCGCCGCGCACGATCTCCGAGCCGTAGGCGCCGTACGTCAGCCCCAGCGCCAGGGTGCCCGCCCACAGCGGGACCAGCTGCCAGCCGAAGGCGATGGGCAGCACGAAGAACACCCAGAAGATCATCACCAGCGCCGAGGTGCCGCGGAACACCTCGGTGTACAGGCCCGCGAGGAAGCGCACGAGCCGGCGCCGGCCGGTGCGCGCGATCCCGACGGCGAAGGACACCGCCGACGCCAGCAGCGCGCTCAGCACGAGGAGCTGGACGGTCGTCCAGACACCCCGCAGGACGAGTTCCCACAGTCCCGAGGTCATCCGCCGCACAGCTCCTTCGCGGTGAGGTCCGTCATCTCGGCCTCGGTGAACCCGAACGGCTTGAGGACGCGCAGCAGTTCACCGGTCCGCTTCAGCTCGCGCAGTTCGGTGTTGAAGGCGTCCCGCAGCCGCGTCTCGCCGGGCCGGAACGCGAACGCGCCCCCGTCGATGTGCCGTTCGCCCTTCACCAGTGGCGCGAACGGCTCGGTGGACTCCGCCTTGCGGGACTTCCTGACCACCTCGCGGACGGTGAGCGCCGTACCGGCGAACACGTCGACCCGGCCGGCCTCCACCGCGTTCAGCCCGGCGACCTGGTCCGGCACGATGAGGATGTCGCCCTCCCGGTAGCCCGCCTCGACGGCGTACTGGATCTCGGCGTAGCCGGCGCCGGTGGCGAACCTGGCCTTCTTCTCCACCACGTCCCGGTAGGAGCGCAGGCCCTCGGGGTTGCCCTTGCGGACGATGAAGGCGTCCTTCATCTGGTAGTCCGGGTCGGCGAAGATCACCTGGCGGCAGCGCTCGGGGTTGACGTACATCCCGGCGGCCACCACGTCGAACTGCTGGGAGTTCAGGCCCGGTATGAGCGAACCGAACTCCGTCGGCACCGGCTGCACCCGCTCCACCCCGAGCCGCTTGAAGATCACTCTGGCGAGTTCCGGCGCCTCCCCGGTGAGCCGGCCGTCCCGGTCGATGAACCCGAAAGGCACCTCACCGGCGATTCCCAGCCGTACGACACCCTGGGCGCGGAGCCGGTCCAGCAGGCCCCCGCCCTTCTCCCCTGACGCGGCCGCCACCCGCGTGCAGCCCGTCGCACCCAGCGCGCCCACCCCGCCCAGTGCCAGTGCGCCCAGGAGCACCGCCCGTCTCTCCCGCAGGCGCACCGGCCGGATTCTTTCCGTGTCCTTGCCAAGTCGAGAAGCCATGGCGGCGCCGCTACCCAGGTCCGCACACGTCATGCGCGTCGATATCTCGCCGCACAGGGGGAGTTCGGCGGCCCGGAACCCAACCGTGCGCACCGCCAGCCCCGTTGACCAGGGATCTTTCCGTCCGCCGTGGTCCGTACGGGGCTCCCGGGGGCGATCGGGCTCCGGCTGGGTACCCGAACACGGAGCGGGGGTGCCCGTACCGCCGTGCGGGCCACGCGGGGCGCCCTCGCGGGAAGAGAGGGAAGGCGCGGGGGAGACCCCTGGGCAGACCTTGGAGAACACAGAAAGGCCGACATGACAGCAATCGGATTCCTCTGTCCGGGCCATCGCGGCGAGGACGACTATCCACGCGTCGAGCAACTGCTCGCCGGCGCGGTCCGGCTGGACCTGGTGCACACCGGCACCGGCGAGGACGCGCACGCGGTGGACCCGCTGCACGGCGCGGACTTCGCCGGGCGGCTCACGGCCGCCATGGAGGGGCTGCGGCTGACCGGCGCGGAGGCGGTGGTCTGGACGAGCCCGGCCGGCGGCTTCGCGCACGGCTGGGACGGCGCGCACGCCGAGGCGACCGCGCTGGCCCGGCTCGCCGGACTGCCCGCGTCCTCGACCTCGCTGGGCTTCGTGCACGCCGCCCGGGCGCTCGGCGTCCGCCGGGTCGCCGTCGCCCACGTCTATCCGCCGAAGACCGCGGAACTCCTGCGCGCGTTCCTCGGCGACGGCGGGCTGGAGGTCACCGGCGCCGACGGCAGCGACGCCGCCGCCGAGCCGTCCGCCGACGGCGGCGAGGCGGAGCTCCTGGCCCTGGCGCGCGCCGCCGACACCCCCGACGCCGAGGCGGTGCTGCTGCCCGACACCGCGCTGCGCACCGCCGCCCACCTGCCCGCCCTGGAGGCCGCGCTCGCCAAGCCGGTGCTCACCGCGTCCCAGGTCTCGGTGTGGGAGGGGCTGCGGCTGACCGATCGCCGGCTGCACACCGACACCCTCGGCACCCTCTTCACCCGCGAGCCCGTCTCACGGCTCTGACCAGCCCCTCGGCACGGCCGCGGGAATAAGCGGGGACTGCCTCCTGTTGCGGCACGCAGGACAGAGCACGCCGTAAACAGGAGGCATCCACCGTGTCGGCAGACGAGATCCGGGGCGCCGTGCACGGCACCGCCCCCGTGCCCCTCTCCGTACTCGACCTGGTCACCGTCGGAGCGGGGAGCACGGCCACCGACGCGCTGCGCACCAGCGTCGAGCTGGCCCGGTCCGCCGAGGCACGCGGCTTTAACCGCTACTGGGTCGCCGAGCACCACTCGATGCCGGGCGTCGCCTCCTCCTCGCCCGCCGTGATCCTGGCCCACCTCGCCGCCCACACCGAGCGCATCCGGCTCGGCTCGGGAGGCGTCATGCTGCCCAACCACGCCCCGCTGGTCATCGCCGAGCAGTTCGGCACCCTGGAGGCCCTGGCGCCGGGCCGCGTCGACCTGGGCCTCGGCCGGGCGCCGGGCACGGACGGGGCGACGGCGGCCGCGCTGCGCCGCTCGGACACCCTGAACGAGGGGGCCGACGACTTCCCGCAGCAGCTCGCCGAACTCACCCGCTTCCTCGACGACGACTTCCCCGACGGGCACCGCTACGCCCGTATCCACGCCATCCCCGGCCCCGTCCAGGGCAGCACGCCCGGCGGGGTGCAGTCCGCGCACCGGCCGGTGATCTGGCTGCTCGGCTCCTCCGGCTTCAGCGCCCGGCTGGCCGGAATGCTCGGCCTGCCCTTCGCCTTCGCCCACCACTTCTCGGCGCAGAACACCGTCCCGGCGCTCGACCTGTACCGCGAGACCTTCCGCCCCTCCGAGGTGCTGGCCGAGCCCTACGCCCTCATCGGGGTCTCCGCGCTGGCCACCGACGACGAGGCCGAGGCGGCCCGCCAGGTCCGCGCGACCGCGCTCAACATGCTCTCGCTGCGCATGGGCCGCCCGGGGCTGTTCCCCGACCCCGAGGTCGCCGCCCGGCACGAGTTCAGCCCCATGGAGGAGGAGTTCGCGTCCTCCTTCACCCGCAACATCGTGCACGGCACGGCGGAGGAGGTCAGGGCCGGCCTGGACGACCTCCACAAGCGCACCGGCGCCGACGAGCTGATGCTCACCAGCCACGCCCACCGCGGCGAGCTGCGGCTGCGCTCCTACGAGCTGATCGCCGACGCCTACGGCCTGCCCGCCGCGTAACTCTGGCTTCCGAGCAGCTCCGTGATGCGGTCCGGCGGCACCGGGCGGGAGTACAGCCACCCCTGTCCGGTGTCGCAGCCGATCCGGCGCAGCCGGGTGGCCTGCGCGGAGGTCTCCACGCACTCCGCGGTGACCGTCAGCCCGAGCCGGTGGGCGAGCTGGATCATCGCCTCCACGATCACCTCGTCGGCCGGATTGGCCGCCGCGCCGGCCGGGCCCGGGTCGCCGCCCTCGTACTGGAAGCCGCGTACGAAGGACCCGTCCAGCTTCAGCACCGAGACCGGGAGCCTGCTCAGGTAGGCGAGGTTGGAGTAGCCGGTGCCGAAGTCGTCGATGGCGATGCGCACGCCCATGTCGCTGAGGGCCTGCAGCGCCTGGATCGGGCGGCCGCCCGACCCCATCACGGCCGACTCGGTCAGCTCCAGCTGGAGCAGGTGCGGGGCGAGCCCGGTCTCCCTGAGCGTGCCGGCCACGTCCGCCACCAGGTCGGAGTCCCACACCTGGCGCACGGCGACGTTCACGCTGACGAAGATGGGCGGCTCGTCCGGGTGGGCGAGCTGCCACTGCCGGGCCTGGCGGCAGGCGGTGAGCAGCGCCCAGCGGCCGAGCTGCACGATGGAGCCGTCCTCCTCGGCCAGTTGGATGAACCGATTCGGCGTCAGCATCCCGAACTGCGGGTGATGCCAGCGCACCAGCGCCTCCACCCCGCTCAGCCGTCCGTCCTCCATGCCGACCAGCGGCTGGTACTCCAGCGCGAACTCCCCGCGCTCGATGGCCGGGCGCAGCGTCGAGGACAGGGCCTGACGGGTGATCCGGTGCGCGTTGCGCTCGGGGTCGAAGAGGGTCCAGCGGGCCTTGCCGTCGGCCTTCGCCCAGTACAGCGTGGTGTCCGCGGCCTGCATCAGACCGGTCGCGGTCGTCCCGGCCATGTGCCGCTCCACCACCCCGATGGACGCGGTCAGCGACAGCCGCCGGCCCGCCAGGTCGAACGGCTCCGCGAGCGCCCGCAGCGCGGAGGCGGCCAGGTCGGAGAGCTGTTCGGTGCCGGTGGAGTCCTCCACGAGCAGCGCGAACTCGTCCCCGCCGAGCCGGGCCACCAGCGGGGCGCCGGCCCGCGTGCCCTCCGTCTCCTCGGCCACATGGGTCAGCCGCTTGGCCACGGCCTCCAGCAGGCGGTCGCCGACGCGGTGGCCCAGGGTGTCGTTGACCGCCTTGAAGCCGTCGAGGTCCAGACAGCACAGGCCGATCCGCCCGGTGCCGACGCCGTCCTCCGGCTCCGCCTCCAGCGCGGCCGACAGCCGCTCGAAGAACAGGGTGCGGTTGGGCAGCCGGGTCACCGGGTCGTGCATGCGCAAGTGCCGCAGACGTGCCTGGAGTTCGCGCCGGGCGCTGATGTCGGAGACGGACAGCAGGGCGCCCGGCGTGCCCTCGGTCAGCGGGGTGACGGTGATCCGCACCCACACCGGGTCGCCGTCGGGCTGCTTGAGCCGCCGGGTGCAGCGCAGCCGGTCCTGGCGGCCCGCGAGCACCTCGCGGTAGACCTGCCGGGTGCGCGGGTCGGGGGCCAGGTCGACGAGGTCGGCCGCGGGGCGCCCGGCCAGTGCGTCGGCGGTCGTGCCCAGCAGCGCTCCCATGGCGGTGTTGGCGTGCGCGACCAGCCCGTCGGGCGTCACCACGGCCATGGGGAGCGGAGCGGTCGTGAAGACCCGGTGGTAGGTCATGGGGTCACCGTCTGTGACGGCTGACCGGTCGAGGTCTGCCCCGGGCGTCGGCCCTTCGGACGTTCCGCTCACCGCTCGCTCCCGCAGTGCACTCGATCCCTGTCCGTGCCGGAAAGTGTGCCGATCATAGAGGCTGGTCCCGGCCCCTTCCAGCCGGTCTCCAGTGTCCCCGACCGACCCGCCCTCCTGACAGATCGTTTCTGCCCGGACCTGGACGGGTTCTTGAGGCCCACGACCGCTTGTGACGTTCCGTGAGTGGTTCGGGGTGTCGGCCACGGGGCGGTCACCGGGACGGCAAACGGGCGTACTCACCCTTCCGGTTCAGGTAAACAGGGCATAGCGCAACATAAGCACACAGTCTGGGTGGCGGTGTCCCGCGAACCGCATCCGGAGGTCCCTGACGTGCCCAAGCTGCGCAGCACCGCCGCCGTGGCCACCACGATGTCGGCGCTCGCCGCGACCTCGATCCTGTCCGGCCCCTCGGTGGCCGACTCCTTCTCACCCGAGCCCTGCGCGCTGCACCGCACCGACGCCCACCACTCCGAGGGGCTGGACGCCTGGAACCCCGCCTACCCGCGCCCCGAGGGCCGGCTCGACGCGGCCCTGGTCTTCCTGTCCTTCCCGGACGCCACCCCGCGCACCACCCCCGCCGAGCTGACCGCCGACCACTTCCCGGCCACCAGCCGCTATTTCGAGCAGTCCTCCTACGGCCGCTTCACCCTGAACCCGCACCCCGTGAACCGCTGGCTGAGGATGCCCCGCCCGTCCACCGACTACGCCATAAGACGGGACTGGGCCGCCTCGGACCGCTCCGCCTACCTGCGGGACGCGTTCGCGGTCGCCGACAGGGCGCTGGACTTCTCCCGCTACGACGTGGTCTACCTCGTGGCCGACCCGGACGCGCCCGGCGTCGACTCCGACGCCACCAAGGTGGTCAACCTCGACTCGCCCGTCCGGCTGGACGGCACCGACGTACGCCGGGTCGTGACGGTCTTCGAGCAGCACCCGCCCGACCGGCTGGTGCTGGCGCACGAGACCGGGCACGTCTTCGACCTCCCGGACCTCTACCACCGCCCCAGCGACAGCAAGGGCGACTGGGACACCCATGTCGGCGACTGGGACCTGATGGGCAGCCAGTTCGGCGAGGCCCCCGACCTGTTCGGCTGGCACAAATGGAAGCTGGGCTGGCTGGACCCCCGCCAGGTGGCCTGCGTACGGGGGACCGGACCGACCCGGCTCACCCTGGAGCCGCTCGCCGCCGGGCCCGGCGTGCCGGTGCGCGGCGCGAGCGGGGAGCCGGCCTTCGGGCTCGGGAACGGCACCAAGCTCGCCGTGGTGCGCACCGGCCCGGACACCGCCCTCGCCTTCGAGGCGCGCGGGCCGGCCGGGAACGACCGCACGGCGTGCAGGCAGGGCATCCTCGTCTACCGGGTGCGCGCCGACGTCGAGTCCGGGGACGGCCCGATCGAGGTGGTGGACGCCCACCCGCGCAGCGAGGCGTGCTGGGAGAACTCGGTCTACCCGCCGCTGGCCGACGCGCCCGTGTCGCTCGGGGAGAGCTTCACCGCGCCGGGGGACGGGGTGCGGGTCGAGGTCGAGGAACGCACCGGCGCCGGGGCGTGGACGGTACGGATCACGCCGGGGGAGGGCGGCTGAGAGCGCGGGGTACACGAAAGGCCCCCGCTCGCGCGAGGGCCTTCGTCGTCTGTGCGCCGCCAGGGACTCGAACCCCGGACCCGCTGATTAAGAGTCAGCTGCTCTAACCAACTGAGCTAGCGGCGCCTGCTGACGTCGTAGACCTTAGCACCCTGGTCGGCGGGAGGAAAAATCGATAACCGGGCCGCCGCGCGGGCCGCCCGCACCGCCGCCCAGAGCATCACCTCGGGGCCGGGCAGCCAGGGGTGCCGGGTGTCCGGCGCGACCAGCCAGCGGGAGCCCGCGGTGGTCCGGGAGCCGCTCTCCAGCGCCGGGACGGTCACCGCGTCCCCGGTGCCGTGGCACAGCAGCGGCGGGACGGCGTGGGTGCGCGGGCCCCACTCCTCCCAGGCCAGCAGTGAGGGCAGCCGCTGGGCGGTGCCGGGCGCCGCGAACAGCAGGGTCCGGCCCCGGTGCACCGCGACCGGGCCGCAGCCCGGCCCCTCCTCCCACAGCCGGTCCAGCATCCGGCGCCCGAAGACCGCGGGCGCGCTCACCACGTCGAAGACCGTGCCACAGGGCAGCACCACCGGGGAGCCGGGCCGCTCCTCCCAGAGGGCGAGCGTGCTGCGCGGATACGTTCCGGCGGAGGCGAGCCAGGAGGCTCCCTCGGCGGTGGCTGCGGTGACGTCCGGTGCACTGGTCATGCACACAGATCTACCGCCGGTGAGCGGACGGTTTCCCTGGGTTGCGGAAATTGGGGACACCAGGGGGCGGGAGGGGGTATCTTGCCCGCCTGGCATATGCCACGTGGGTGGGCTAGTGCGGGTCCGCCGCCCTGCGGCCCTCGGGATCGGCGCCCCGCAGCAGGTCCCGGCCGAACTCCACCATCTTCTTGGCGTAGTCCTCGGTCCACTCCGCCCGCTCGGCGATGTCCGCCGCCGTCAGCCGGTCGAACCTGTGCGGATCGGCGAGCTGGGCCGCGGCCACGGCCTGGAACTCCATGGCCCGGTCGGCCGCGGCGCGGAACGCCTGGGTCAGTTCCGTGGCCCGCGACAGCAGCGCGCGCGGATCGTCGATCGACTCCAGGTCGAAGAAGTGCTCCGGATCGGCGGCCGCCTCCGCGGGCTCGAAGAGCAGGGGCGCGGGGCGTAGCCGCGGTTCGTTCCGACGCGGCGAGGGCTCCGCCATGTCTTC
Source organism: Streptomyces sp. NPDC046860 (assembly GCF_040645115.1). Lineage (NCBI taxonomy): Bacteria > Bacillati > Actinomycetota > Actinomycetes > Kitasatosporales > Streptomycetaceae > Streptomyces > Streptomyces sp. NPDC046860. The sequence goes on from NZ_JBEYXQ010000004.1 coordinate 178,966, forward strand.
ATCTCCTCCTCGTACGTGCGCTGTACGTTCGCTTCCACTCGGCCCCGCCTGCGGCCGGACCACCGTCCATTGTCCCGCGCCGACGCAAGAGGGCCCCCGGGCCAGGCATGCACCGACGGTCAGGACGCGCCCGGGGCCGGAGCCGCCGGATCAGGGCCGCCAGCTCACCCGGTGCTCCGCCAGGTGCGCGAGGACCGCGTGGTTGGCCTCCCAGCCGTCCGGACTGTGTCCTTCGGCCGCCTCCGGCGGCGTGCCGGACTCCGTCCGGCGGGCGGGGCGGTGCCTGGGGCGGCCGAACCCGGAGGCGTGCCCGGCACCGGGACTCACGGCCGCCAGCTCACCCGGTGCTCGGCCAGGTGCGCGAGGACCGCGTGGTTCGCCTCCCAGCCGTCCGGGAACTTCACCAGCGTGCCCAGCTGCACGGGCTCCGTCGACGGGTACTCGTCCAGCAGGTCGCCCACCCCGGCGCGGCACACCACGACGCAGGCGTGCCGGTGGCGGGAGGCCAGCACGCACAGGCGGCCGGTCTCCAGGTGGAACGCGGTGGCGTCGGGGCGGCCGGAGAGCGGGTGCAGGATCACCGTCACGTCGTACTCCCGGCCCTGGAGCCGGTTGGCCGTGTCGACGGTGACACCCGCCACGCCCAGGTCCGCCAGCGCCGCGCGCACCGCCGCCGCCTGGTCCCGGTGGGCGGTGCCCACGGCGACCCGGTCGGCGGTCAGCGGGCTCGGCGTCCCGGAGCGCTCGGAGACGGCCGCGCCCCCTCGGTCCAGCAGCCGCCGCACCACCGAGGCGACCGCCCGCACCGCCTCCGGATCGGTGCGCGGGGTGTGCCGGGCCGGCAGCTCCAGCAGCCCCCAGCCGGACTCCGCCGCCTCGTCGATCACCCTGTCCGGCGCCGAACCGTCCGAGCGCACCGCGAAGGTGAGCCGCCGCTGTCCGTGCCCGGTGCCGCTGCGGAACGGCGTGTACGGGTAGAACGCCGCCGACACCAGCGGCGCCGCCGACGCGGGCAGCCGCCAGGACACCGGCAGCCGGTGCTGCGGCAGCCCCGGGTTGTGCGCGAGCAGCGTGGAGACCGCCGAGGCGGACGGGTCGTAGGACAGGCCCGCCCACTGGTCGCCGCCCACCGTGGAGAACGGGTCCAGCTGGCCCGGGTCGCCGACGAACAGCGCCCGCTCGAACAGCCCGGCCACGGCCAGCAGCGAGTCCGAGCGCATCTGGTACGCCTCGTCCACGATCGCGTGCGGCCACGGCTCGTCCACCGTGACGTGCGCCCACTTGGCGGCCGTGGACAGCACCACGGGCAGCCCGCCCAGATCGCCCGCCTTGGCGGAGGTGCGGACGTTCGGCAGCGCGTCCAGCGCCTTGTCGTAGGCGTCGGTGTCGCTGCTGTGCAGACGGCCCACCGGCAGCTCGGGGTTCTTCTCCGCGAGCCGCAGCACCAGGTCGTCCACCTGGGCGTTGGTCTGCGCCACCACCATCAGCGGGCGGCCCGCGTCGGCCAGCTCCAGCGCCGCCCGGACCACCAGCGTGGACTTGCCCGCGCCGGGCGGGGAGTCGACCACGACACCGCGCTCGGTGCCGTGCAGGGTGTCGGCGAGGATCGCGTCGGTGGCGCGCGTGGCGGCGGCCGACGGGTCGAAGTCCACGGTCGTCACAGCACGTCCTCCTCGGTCACCGCGTCCGGCGCCTCCGGCACCGGCTCACCGGGCGGCCCGCCGTGCGTCCACGGAGTCCGCTCGGGGTCGGGCAGCTTCGCGCCGCCGCGCTGCTCGTGCTCGAAGAGCGTGAAGCACACCGCGTCGCCCTTCTCCGGCACCGAACCGGCCTCCGGCTCCTTGCCCCGGCCCATTTTGTCCATGATCCGCAGCACGATCACACCGTCCTCCGGCGCGCCCTCGTACCCCACGAACTCCGCCGTCTGCGGCTTGCCGTCGCGCGAGCGGTACACCTTGGCGCGCTCGCCCAGATGCGGGCGGTCCCCGGTGCGCACGGTCACCAGCGGGCGCGGACTGGGCCGCCTGCCCTCGCTGTACGCCATGACGGACTCGGTCACCTCGCCCGCGAACGCCTCCCCGGCCAGCCGCCGGGCCGCCATCACCAGCGGGTCGTCGAGCGCCTCCTGCGCCTGAAGCCGGGCCTGCTCGCGCTCCCGCGAGGCCAGCTTGTTCGCCGCGGTCACCGCGTCGTCCCGGCGCGGCTGCGGGGGTTCGCCCGCGGTGATCCGGTCCCGGTGCGCGGTGAACGACCAGCGGTCCCTGGTCCACCGCTCCCCGGCGTACCCGCCCTCGGGGAGCGTCCGCAGCAGGTCCAGCCCGCGCCAGACCGCGTCCCAGGTGGGCCGCGTACGGCTCTCGACCAGGTCGCGGATCTCCCGCTCGGCGGCGGTGAGCGCGGTCAGCAGGTCCTCCGCGCTCGCCGCGTCCTCGGCGCCGGCCAGCGCGGTGCGCGCCCGGTCGTACCGCTCGATCGCCGGGGCCAGCAGCTTGTTGTCGAACGCCGGGTCGGTGGCCGGGCCCGCCGGGGGACACAGCAACTGGCCCGCCTCGTCCCGCGCCCGCTCCGCCCGCCCGGCGGCCTCCGCGCCCGAGGCGCCCCCGGGCGGGTCGATCCACGCCAGCAGGGCGCCCAGATGCTGGTCCTCCGCCGCGGACTGGCCGGTCGCCCAGTGCCGGGACAGCACGTCGGTCAGCGCGAGCAGCAGCGAGGAGCCCGGCACCCGGGACCGCTCGCCGTAGTGGGTCAGCCAGCGGCCCAGCAACGGCACGCGCGGGGGCGCCGGATACGGCGTCTCCGGGTCCTGCTCGGCCGTGCGCCTGAACCGCATCGAGCGGCCCAGCAGCCGCACGAGGTCCAGGCCCGCGCGGCTCGGCACGATCAGCTGGGGCGCGTCCACGCACAGGTCGACCTCGACCTTGACCCGCTTGCCGGTCTCCGGGTCGGTGTCGGTGCGCTCGGCCGTCTCCACCGCCTCCGCGCAGGAGTCGAGGTACGGCAGCACGACGTCGGCCAGCTCGGTGAGGAACGCGAAGCGCAGATCGCGGTCGCGGGGCTGCGGCACGACCAGCAGCCGGGGCGCGTCCCGGTCGGTGCCGACGAGCGCGCCGAGCGGGGCGCCCGTCTCACCGGCGGTGGTCAGCGGCACGAACACCAGCGGCCGGTCCGACAGATGCCGGTGCCGCACGGTGGCGGCGGGCTGCGCCCGGCCGTCGGCGACCGCCTCCAGGCGGGCCAGGGTGGCGATCAGGGACACGGCACGGCCTCCCGGTCCGCGGCGAGGGCGAGCGCCTCGGCGCGCAGGGCGGCGGCCCGGCGCAGCGCGGCCACCACCGGGTCGGCGGGATCGCCGCTCACGCCGCGCGCCGCCGACAGCACCTCATGGACCGTGCCCAGAGAGCCCAGCTCGGCGCGGAGCGGACGGCCGAGCCGGGTCACCGCGCCGGCCGCGCGGGAGCGCTCGCGGCAGTGGAAGGCCAGCTCGCACGACGACAGGCACTCGGGCGCGTACGTCGCCGGGACCGCGTCGACGGCGGCGGTCAGTTCCTCTGCCGGGCGGTCCGGCGCGAAACAGGTGCCCTCGGGCAGCTCTTCCGCGATGGCCTCCACGCGGGTCAGCCGGGCGAGCTGCCGCGCGGTGACCGCCCGCTGCGCCCGTACGTCGACCGCGCGCGCGGTCGCCAGGTTGGAGAAGTCCTTCGGGCACACCAGCAGCACCTCGTGCCGCACCCGGGGCGGCGGGGCCAGCCGGGCCGCGACCGCCTCCAGCGCCAGTACGTACACCGCCGCCTGGCGGGCGGCCGCGCCCACCTTCGCCGGGTCCGCCGAGCCGTCCAGCATCGGGAACGACTTGATCTCCACGACCGTCCAGCCGCCGTCGGGGTGCACCACCACCGCGTCCGGCTCCAGGAAGACGGGCGAGCCCGCTACGTCCAGGGCGAGCATCGGATGGTCCAGCAGCGTCCAGCCGCCCGCCAGGGCCGCCTCCCGCAGCGCCAGCGCCGTACGCGCGGTGCGGCCCTCGGGGCCCGGCGCGCTCAGGTCCGGCACCGCCGCCCGGGCGGGCGGTTCGGCGGCCGGGTCCAGCAGGGTGCGGGTGAGCCGCAGCAGCTCGGCGCCGCCGTCCGCCTTCACGCGGGCTTCGAAGGTGTTGCCCCGGATCAGCGCGAACTGGGACTGGCCGTAGTCCGAGGGGGCGCCCAGCGCGCCCGCGAGCGCGGCCTTGTCCACCCCGGCGCCGTCCAGGATCGCGCGTCTGCGGCAGCCCGGGTTGGCCGCGAGCGCCGCGAGGGCGCGCGCGTCCAGCGCCTTGGCCGGTACCTCGGGACCGCGCAGCTCAGCGAGCCGGTGCCGCAGCGCCGTCCCCCGCGTCGCTGGGGGAGGCGTCGGGTCCGGCCGCGGGGTCGAGCCGCGACTCGCGCTGCCGTGGAATTCGCTCACCCGCGGAAGTCTGGCATCCGTCACTGACAATCGGGGCGGGACCGCTGTTCCCGCTCTTCCCGAGCGGCGCCGCCCAGGCGGCGAGCCGCAGCCGCGCCGCCGTCGCGCCGCGCGTGACGTACGGGCTCAGGAGCAGGCCGAGACCCATCACGGCCGCGCCCGCGACCGCGTCCAGGAAGTAGTGGTTGGCGGTGCCCATGACCACGATCGCGGTCAGCAGCGGGTAGCCGACCGCGGCCGCCTTCGCCCAGCGGGTACGGCCGCAGCGCCACAGCATGACCCCGCAGAACAGGGCCCAGCCGACGTGCAGGCTCGGCATCGCCGCGTACTGGTTGGTCATGCCGCCCATGCCGCGCGGGGCGCTGGCCTCGCCGCCCCACCAGCCGTACGCGCTGTAGTACGCCATGGTGTCCACGAAACCGTGGGCCGGGGCGAGCAGGCGGGGCGGGCAGGTGGGCAGCAGGGTGAAGCCGATGAGCCCTATGAACGTCGACGTCATCAGCCAGGTGCGGGCCGCCCGGTAGTGCTCGGTGCGGGCCCGGAAGAGCCAGATGAGGACCACCGGCGTGACGACGTAGTGCAGCGAGGCGTACCAGAAGTCGGCCGGCACCCCGAGCCAGGGCTCGGCCGTGAAGACACGGTTCAGCGGGTGCTCGGCGTTCAGGTACAGCGCCTTCTCGACACGCAGGATGGCCAGGCCGTGGTCGACGGCGGTGGAGACGTCCCCGCGCGCCAGGAGCCGGCCGGCGGTGTAGCAGCCGTAGACCAGCAGGATCAGCGGCAGCTCGGTCCACCAGCGCGGGCGGGTTCCCGGGACCGCCCCGATGCCCGGTGCCTCGGTCTGCGGCATCCGATCGCCCTCCCCCTTCGCGCTGCCAGACACCCCCCTCGGGCGCCGTGACACTGTACGGTGTCGGCCCGCCCGTCCGCGCGGGCGTTCCGGCTCTCGAAGACGCCCGGATCGCCCTCCAGGTTGCCCGCGCGAGGGGTGCGCGATGATGGAGGGACCTCGTATCGGGTTTCCCCGGCGTCCACTCGGCGTCCCTCTTCCGGAAAGGTCCCCCATGGCACCGCGCATCCTGCTCGCCCGGCACGGACAGACGGCCTGGTCGCTGTCCGGCAAGCACACGGGCAGGACCGACGTGCCGCTCCTGGAGGAGGGCCGGCGCGGCGCCAAGCTGCTCGGTGAACGACTGCGGCAGGCCCCGCTGGACGGCCTGGCCGACGCTGAGGTGCGCACCAGCCCGCTGGTCCGCGCGCACGAGACCTGCGAACTGGCCGGGTTCGGCGACCGCGCCCGCACCTGGGACACCCTGATGGAGTGGGACTACGGCGCCTACGAGGGCATGACCCCGGCCGAGATCCGGGCCGGCCGCCCCGACTGGCTGATCTGGCGCGACGGCGTCCCCGAGGGCGAGACCCTCGCCGAGGTCACCGCCCGCGCGGACGAGGTCGTGGCCTGGGCCCGCTCCGCCGACCGGGACGTCCTGATCTTCGCCCACGGCCACATCCTGCGCTCCATCGGCGCCCGCTGGCTCGGCCTCCCCCTCGACTTCGCCGCCCGCCTGCGCCTGAACCCCACCTCGCTCTCCACCCTCGGCTGGGCCTACGGCGAGCCGGCGATCGAGCACTGGAACGACACGGGCCACCTCGCGGGCTGAGGAACGCCCCCGCGCGGGCGGGCGCGCCCCGCGCTACCCGCGCCGGGGCCGCGGCAGCGAGGCGTGGCGGTCCAGGAAGTCCGCCACGCCCGAGGCGCGGCGGTGCGGGAGCAGCACCCGGGCCGTGCCCGCCAGCATCGACTGGATGCGGGAGGACTGCACCTGCGCCAGCAGGTCGAGGACGCTGAGCCCCGCCGTCGCCGCCTCGTCGGGGTGGCCGTCACGGGCCAGGTCGTCGGCCAGCTCGGCGGTGTACAGCGCGATGTTGCGGGAGAAGTGCGGGTCCTGGAGCCGGGTCGCGCGGCGAGCGTGCCGGGCCGCGCGGCGCCAGTCGCCCAGCGTGGACCAGCACTGCGCCTCGAGACCGGCCAGCTCGGCCTCGCCGTAGAAGCTCATCCACTCCGGGTCGGCCTCGGAGGTGCCGCGCCCGAACAGCGCCTGTGCCCGTACCAGCGCCTGCCGGCAGCCGGCGCGGTCGGCGAGCCCCGCCCAGCCGCCCGCCTCGCGCAGCGCGAGCAGCGACATCAGCCGGGGCGAGCCCAGTGGACGGGCGGCCCGCTGCGCGGCCTGGGCGGCGCGGACCGCCTCGCGGGGGCGCCCGGCGTCCCGCGCGAGGAAGGCGGTGTTGCAGAAGGCGTGCGCCTCCAGCGCCGCGTCCCCGGTCATCCGGGAGGTGGCCAGCGCCTCCGCGTAGTGCGAGCGGGCGTCGTCGAAGCGGCCCGAGTCGTGGGCCAGCCAGCCGACCGAGATGGCCAGTTCACCGGCGCCCGAGTGCAGCCGCTCGGCGGTGGTCTGCCGGGTGGCGCCCGCGTCCAGCAGGGCGTACGCGGCGCGCAGCGGTTCCGCCGCGCGCCGGTACAGGCCGTCCGCGCCGTGCTTGTCGTCCAGCAGCCTGATGCGCCGGACGGCCTCCTCGACGGCGGCCGCCTCCGACGTGCCGGGCCGCCGTGAGGCCGCCGAGGCGTCCGTGGCGATGCCCAGCGGGCCCAGCGTGGCGGCGGCCGCCACCGTGGCACCCGTACCGGTCATGAATGCGCGACGCAGCACGTCGCTCTCCTCGTGGTTCAGGGGGTCGTTCGGGTACGGCCGGTGGGCGCCGTACGGGGCGTCGCGGTCGCAGAAGGGATCGAGGGCGGCCGCGGCCCGGGCCGTGGCCGGGCGCGCGCCCCGGCCGCGCACCGTCGAGCGCGGCGCGAAGCCGAGATCGGTGAGCGTGCGGCCGGGGAACATGTGCAGGAACACCCGCTCGTAGGCGTAGTTGGGACAGCGGATCTCGCCCGCCTCGACTCTCCCGACATAGCGCGCGTCACAGCTCACCCGCTCGCCGATCTCCCGCGCCGCGCGCCGCACCAGGGCGGCGAACTCGGCCGGGGAACGGCGGCCGCGAAGCTGCCGGAAGGCGGTGTTGGGGCGGGGCGGCCGGTCGGGCTGCGCCGAGGTATCGGTTGACGACGCCATGGCCGGTCCTCTCGTGCGAACCGTCGAACCATGCCGGAACGGGGCCTTGTGCGGGCGGGGTTGCCCGTGGGACACCGTGGGTCCGGCGGGGCAAGAACGTACCCGCTGTGTCCGACCCGACACGCAGGGTTTAGCTACAAACCGGATATCTCATCCACGATCTGCCATGAACTGCCATCCTTTGCGGCGCACTTGCGCCGTAGCCCTTGACGCCGCGGCACGTTGTACCTCACGGACCGCAAAAGGCAGCGTGCTGGAGGCCGGCATGGAGACCCGTCCGAACAACGATCCGTGTCCGGTGCCGTCATGGCCGCGACCGGCCGGGGACGCGGCGTGCGACCTGGTCACGGTGCCGGCCCGCCAGGGTCTGGAGGCCGTCGACATCCTGCGGCGCGAGGCCGGTGAGGGCGTGGGTCCCGTCCTGCACGACGACGGGTGCGACACCCTCGGCTTCCTGGTCCCGCCCGGCACGGCCGGGAGCTGGGACATGCCGGGCAGCACCTGCACCCGCACCTCCGGACGCGGCCTCAGACTCGCCCCGGAGCCGCCCGTGCAGGGCTCGGACTGGCTGCTCCCGCCCGGCGACGCCGACCTCGCCACCGACCCGGCGGTGCTGCGCCGCGCGCTCGGCGAGGCGGCCCGGCTGATCGAGGCCGCCGACAGCTGCCGCTGACCGGCGCCGTGCGGCGGGCCCCCGCGCCGCCTGCGAGAATGGGCCGATGGGCAGGTCCAGGGACAATCGGCGCAGGACAGCCGCCGAGGCGGTGGTGGAGGCGGTCGACGGCGGCCTCGCCGAACTCATACCCGACCCGGACCGCGCGCGGGCCTGGTCGCTGCTGATCGACGGCGCCCCCCAGTCGCACGTCGACCTCGACGACCCGGCGCACCTCTCCTTCGAGTACCAGCGCCGCATCGGCCATGTCATCGACCTCGTCGCCCCGCCCGGCAAGCCGGTGCAGGCCGTGCATCTCGGCGGCGGCGCGCTCACCCTGGCCCGCTACACCGCCGCGACCCGGCCCCGCTCGACCCAGCAGGTGGTGGAGCGCGACGCGGCCCTCGTCCAACTCGTCCGGCGCGAACTCCCCCTGGACCCCGGTGCCCGGATACGGGTGCGCTCGGCCGACGCCCGCGAGGGGCTCGCCAGGGTGCCGGACGGATGGGCCGACCTGATCGTCGCCGACGTCTTCAGCGGCGCCCGCACCCCCGCCCACCTGACGTCCGCCGAGTTCCTCGACGAGGTCCGCCGCGCGCTGCGCCCCGGCGGTGTCTACACCGCCAACCTCGCCGACGGCCCCCCGCTCACCCACCTGCGCGGCCAGATAGCCACGGCGGCCGCCCGCTTCGCCGAACTGGCCCTGATCGCCGACCCGGCGGTGCTGCGCGGCAAGCGCTTCGGCAACGCCATCCTCGTCGCCTCCGACACCCCGCTGCCCTTGGCGGAGCTGACCCGCAGGGCCGCCTCCGACCCGCACCCGGCCCGTGTCGAACACGGCTCCCCACTCACGGACTTCACCGGCGGGGCCCGCCCGGTCACGGACCTCTCGGCGGTGGCGTCACCGGCCCCGCCACCCTCGGTGTTCCGCTGACACCACGGTGGCCGCCGGGGTCAGCACTGTCAGCACAGCCGGCATGACCAGGGTGGTCAGTATGTCTGCACGTCCACGTGCGGCGGGCCGTCGTGCCAGTCGCAGAAGACCGTCACCCGGTCCGTGCTGCGGCTGAACTCGACCCTGATCCAGGTCTCCGTCTTGAAGACCTGCATCGACCAGCCCGTGCCCGGGGTCGCCGAGACCAGGGTCGCGCTCGCCGGTCCCAGGTCGAACACCGCCCGGCCGCCACCCGTGTCGTACGCCTTGACGTCGCCGGACGCGGTGGTGGGTGCCGGGGGAGCCGGGGCCGGGGCGGAGGGCGCCGGGGTGCGCGGCGGCTTGGTGGACGTGGACGCGGAGGGGGTGGGGGACGGGGACGCGGTGGTGCGGCGGGGCGTGGGCGTCGGGTCCGGGCCGGGGGGCGCGGGCGAGGTGCCGGAGGCGTGGGCCGCCGCCTCGGCCGCGGAGATCGGGACGGCGCGCGGCGGGTCGTACGCCGTGCCCGCCATCACCGTGTGCACACCCCACCAGGACAGCGTGGTCGCCGCCGCGGTGGCCAGCAGCCACGCCATCACGTGTACGAGTCCTCTGCGCATCGGGGCCATACTGCCTCAGCCGTCACCCGCCGCGCAGCAGAGGCGAGTTGTCCACAGGGAGTTGTCCACAGGCCAACACTTCGCAGGTCCGCATGGCGTACGGTGCGGCGCATGGCAAGTGTGCTCGTGGTCGAGGACGATCAGTTCGTCCGCTCGGCGCTGATCCGGCATCTGACCGACGCCGCCCACGTGGTGCGCAGCGTCGGCACCGCCCTGGAGGCGCTGCGCGAGGTCGCCCATTTCCGGTTCGACGTCGTGATACTCGACCTCGGACTGCCCGACCTGGACGGCTCCGAGGCGCTGAAGATGCTGCGCGGCATCACCGACGTGCCCGTCATCATCGCCACCGCGCGCGACGACGAGACGGAGGTCGTCCGGCTGCTCAACGCCGGTGCGGACGACTACCTGACCAAGCCCTTCTCCGTCGAGCACCTCTCCGCCCGCATCGCCGCCGTGCTCCGCCGCTCCCGCTCCGGCGCCACCGAGGCACCGCCCTCGCCGGTGATCCGGGTCGGCGGCCTCACCGTCGACCCGCTGCGCCGCCAGGCCGAGCTGGACGGCGCCCGACTCGACCTGACCCGCCGCGAGTTCGACCTGCTCGCCTTCCTCGCCGGCCGCCCCGGCGTGGTCGTCCCGCGCAAGGAACTCCTCGCCGAGGTCTGGCAGCAGTCCTACGGCGACGACCAGACCATCGACGTCCATCTGTCCTGGCTCAGGCGGAAGCTGGGCGAGACGGCCGCCCGCCCCCGCTATCTGCACACCCTGCGCGGGGTCGGGGTCAAGCTGGAGCCGCCCGGCGCGGGGGACCCGCGATGAGATGGGCGCTGGTCAAGGTCTGCCTCGCGGTGACCACGATGGTCGTCGTCGCCTTCGCCGTCCCGCTCGGCCTGGTCGTCAAGGAGATGGCCCGCGACCGCGCGTTCGCGGGCGCCGAGCGCGAGGCCGCCGCCGTCGCGCCCGCGCTGTCCATCACCACCGACCGGGACGAGCTGGAGCGCGTGGTGGCCGCCGCCGGGGCCGACTCCGGGATGTCGGTGCACCTGCCCGCCGACGGCGACCGGGGCGCGCTCGACCTCGGCCGGGGCCGGGCCGCCGAGCGGGACATAGAGGCAGTGCGCCGGATGGGCCGCGCCTCCACCGCCGAGGTCACCGGCGGCTCCGCCCTGCTCCAGCCGGTCGCGCTCGGCTCCGGCGCGATCGCCGTGGTCGAGGTGTGGGTGCCCGAGGCCGCGATGAGCAACGGCGTGGGCACGGCCTGGGCGGTGCTCGCCGCCGTGGGGCTCGCGCTGATCGCCGGGTCGGTCGCGGTCGCCGACCGGCTCGGGGTCCGCATGGTGCGCCCCGCCCGCCGGCTGGTGGAGGGCGCGCACGAACTGGGCGAGGGCAAGCTCGGCGCCCGCGTCCCCGAGGACGGGCCGACCGAACTGCGGCTCGCCGCCGTCGCGTTCAACTCCATGGCCGACCAGGTCGTCCAGCTCCTCGCCAACGAGCGGGAACTGGCGGCCGACCTCTCGCACCGGCTGCGCACCCCGCTCACCGTGCTCCGGCTGAACGCCGCCTCGCTCGGTGCCGGGGCCGCCGCCGACCAGACCCGCGCCGCCGTGGCCCAGCTGGAGGGCGAGGTCGACACGATCATCCGTACCGCCCGCGAGGCCAAGCCGCGGACGGCGGCCGCCGGGCCGGGCGCGGGCTGTGACGCGGCCGAAGTGGTGCGCGGGCGCATGGAGTTCTGGTCCGCGCTCGCCGAGGACGAGGGCCGCAAGTGGCGGGTGGCCGGAGCGGAGCGCCCGGTGCGGGTCCCGGTCGCCCGCGCCGATCTGGCCGCCGCCCTGGACGCCCTGCTGGGCAACGTCTTCCGGCACACCGCCGAGGGCACCGCCTTCGCGGTCGACGTCCACCAAGCCGAGGACGCGGTGATCGTGCTCGTCTCCGACGCGGGCCCCGGCATATCCGACCCCCGCGCGGCGATGGCCCGCGGCAGCGGCTCCGGCACGGCGGGGTCGACCGGACTCGGACTGGACATCGTGCGCCGCCTGGCCGAGTCCACGGGCGGCGACGTGCGCATCGGCTCCTCCGTGCTCGGCGGCACCGAGGTGCGGATCTGGCTCCAGCTCGGCGCCCGCAAGCCCGCCGGACGCGGCCACCGCGGCACCGTACGCAGGCGGCGCAGGCTGACACCCACCCGATGAGACCGGCACCGGGCCCGATCTTTAACCGGTCCCGATCCCTTCCTTAAGCGCGCCCTAAGCCTTCCGACGGCCGTCCCTGATAGGCCGATTGCCGGATTCCGCGCCGCTAGCGTGCTGCCACCACCCCCCACCCCCGCACGAAGGACAGGCACGCCATGAGCACGCACCGGCGCAGGATCAGTGGCAGGAACAAGGCGATAGGCGGCGTGGTCGCGGCCGCCGTGGCCGGTGGCGGCGCGGTCCTGGTGACCGGGGTCGCCCACGCCGCCGGTGTCGGCGCCGCGTACACGAAGACCAGCGAGTGGTCGACCGGGTACAGCGCCCAGTACGTCGTCACCAACGACACCGGAGCGGCCAAGAAGGACTGGAGCCTGGAGTTCGACCTCCCGGCCGGCGCCAAGCTCGGCTCGCTGTGGAACGCCGAGTCCAGCGTGAGCGGGCAGCACGTCACCGTGAAGGCCGCCAAGTGGGACACCGACGGGCTGGCCGCGGGCAAGTCGGTCACCGTCGGCTTCGTCGTCGACGGCGCCGGGGACCCGTCCGGCTGCCGGATCGACGGCGCCGAGTGTGCCGCCGACCCCGGTGCCACCCCCGAGCCCAGCGGCCGCCCCACCGAGCCCGAGACCCCCGCGCCCGGCCAGAGCGCCCCCAGCACGCCCGAGACGCCGGTCCCCACCAAGGCGGCGGGCAACGGCACCAAGGCGGCGGCCGGCTTCGCCCCCTACGTCGACACCTCGCTCTACCCGGCCTTCGACCTCCTGGGCACCGCCGACGCCACCGGCGTGAAGAACTTCAACCTCGCCTTCGTCACCGACGGCGGCGGCTGCACCCCCAAGTGGGGCGGCGTCAGCGACCTGACCACCGACGCCGTGGCCGCCCAGATCGGCGCCCTGCGCGCCAAGGGCGGCGACGTCCGGGTCTCCTTCGGCGGCGCCTCCGGCTCGGAGCTCGCCACCACCTGCTCCTCCGCCGACGCCCTGGCCGCCGTCTACGCCAAGGCCGTCGACGCCTTCAAGCTGACCAAGGTGGACTTCGACGTCGAGGGCGGCGCGCTGCCCAACACCGCCGCCAACACCAAGCGGGCCCAGGCCATCGCCAAGCTCCAGGCCGGCCACCCCGACCTGAACGTCTCCTACACCCTCCCGGTGATGCCCGAGGGCCTCACCCAGGACGGCGTGAACCTGCTGGCCGACGCCAAGGCCAACGGCGTCCGCGTCGACGGCGTCAACATCATGGCGATGGACTACGGCCCGGCGTACAGCGGCGACATGGGCGACTACGCGATCCAGGCCGCGACCGCCACCCAGGCCCAGATCAAGGGTGTCCTCGCGCTCTCCGAGGACGACGCCTGGAAGACGGTCGGCGTCACCCCGATGATCGGCGTCAACGACGTCGCCACGGAGATCTTCAAGGTCGACGACGCCGGGCAGCTCGTCGACTTCGCCAAGTCCAAGGGCATCGGCTCGCTGTCCATGTGGTCCGGCACCCGTGACAACGCGTGCGACGGCGGCACCAAGCCCACCGCCGACGCCAGCTGCAGCTCCATCGCCCAGGACAAGTTCGCCTTCTCCAAGGCGTTCGCCGCCTTCAACTGAGCGGCACCGAGAACGAGGCCCGGTGGTGGGGGCACCGCCGGGCCTCACTCACGCGTGCCGGTCAGCCCGCCGACTCCACCGACGGCAGCGTGCCCGTGCGGGCCGCCTCGCCGTACCAGCGGGCGCTGGACTTCGGGGTCCGCGCCTGCGTCTCGTAGTCCACGTACACCGCGCCGAACCGCTTCTCGTAGCCGTAGGACCACTCGAAGTTGTCCATCAGGGACCACAGGTAGTAGCCCCGCACGTCGGCGCCGTCGCGCAGCGCGTGCCGGACCGCCGAGAGGTGGGCGTGGAGGTAGGCGACGCGGTCGGGGTCGTGCACCCGGCCGTCCGCGTCCGGGGCGTCGTCGTAGGCGGCGCCGTTCTCCGTCACGTAGAGCGGCAGTCCGGGTGCCTCGCGGGCGTAGCGCATCAGCAGGTCGTACAGACCGGTCGGGTCGACCGTCCAGCCCATCTCGGTGCGTTCGCCGGGGCTCTGGTGGAACAGGACGTCGTCCGCGCCGGGCCACGGGGAGTGCGCGCTGGCGCCGTGGCCGTCCGCGCGGGGGCCGCTCACCTTGTCGTCGGCCGCCGAGACCAGCGCGGGGGTGTAGTAGTTCAGGCCCAGCGCGTCCAGCGGGGCGTTCGCCGAGGCGAGGTCGCCGTCCAGCACGAACGACCAGTCGGTCAGCGGGGCCGTCGCGGTGAGCAGGGACTCGGGGTAGGCGCCGTGCAGCATCGGGCCGTGGAAGACCCCGTTGGCCAGGTCGTCGATCCGCCGGGCCGCCGCCAGATCGGCCGGGCTCTGCGAGACCGGGCGCACCACGGCGGAGTTGAGGCTGACCGCGATCTGGTTGCGGGCCGGCATCGCCGCGCGCAGCGCCGCCGCGCCCAGCCCGTGCGCCAGGTTGAGGTGGTGGGCGGCCCGCAGCGAGGCCACCGGGTCGGTGCGGCCAGGCGCGTGCACACCGGAGCCGTAGCCCAGGAAGGCGCTGCACCAGGGCTCGTTGAGGGTGATCCAGTTCTCCACCCGGTCGCCCAGCGCCTCGCCGACGAGGTGGGCGTACTCGGCGAACCGGTGCGCGGTGTCCCGCTCCGGCCAGCCGCCCGCGTCCTCCAGCTCCTGCGGGAGGTCCCAGTGGTAGAGGGTCACGGCGGGCTTGATGCCGTTCTCCAGCAGCTCGTCCACCAGCCGCCGGTAGAAGTCCAGGCCGATCTGCACCGCGGGCCCCCGCCCGGTGGGCTGCACCCGCGACCAGGAGACGGAGAAGCGGTACGCGCCGAGCCCCAGGTCCGCCATGAGGGCCACGTCGTCGCGGTAGCGGTGGTAGTGGTCGACGGCCACGTCACCGGTCTCGCCGCCCGCCGTCTTGCCGGGCGTATGGCTGAAGGTGTCCCAGATCGAGGGGGTGCGGCCGCCCTCGCGCACCGCCCCCTCGATCTGGTACGCGGAGGTCGCGGCCCCCCAGAGGAAGGCCGGCGGGAAGGTGACCTCGGGGGCCACGGGGGACACCGTGGAGGAGGAGTCGGGCATGGAAGCGCTCCCATCGAGAGTCGGGAAGACCTTGGGGGATAAGGGGGGAGGGGCCGGGACGGCGGTGACCCGGCCCTCCGTACGACGGTTCAGCCCTTGATCGCGCCCTGCATGATGCCGCCCACGATCTGCTTGCCGAACAGCAGGAAGGCGATGAGCAGGGGCAGGGTGCCCAGCAGCGCGCCCGCCATGATGACGGCCTGGTCCGGGACATAGCCGGTGCCGAGCGCGTTCAGGGCGACCTGCACGGTCGGGTTCTGCTGGTTCAGGGCGATGATCGGCCACAGGAAGTCGTTCCAGGCGAACACGAAGGTCAGCAGCCCGAGCACCGCCATCGCGGGCCGTGCCGCCGGGAAGACCACGTGCCAGACGATCCTGAGGCTGCTCGCCCCGTCCACCCGCGCCGCCTCGATCAGCTCGGTCGGCAGCGCCTGCACCAGGTACTGCCGCATGAAGAAGGTGCCGAACGCGGTCACCAGGCTCGGCAGGATCACCGTCTGGAGCTGGTTGGACCAGCCCAGGTCGCTCATCCACAGGTACAGCGGTACGACGGCGAGCTGCGGCGGGATCATCATCGTGCCGATGGTCAGCAGCAACAGCAGCCCGGAGAACCGGAACCGCAGCTTGGCGAAGGCGAAGCCGGCCAGCGTGGAGAAGACCACCGTGCTGACCGTGATCGTGCCCGCCACGATCAGCGAGTTGAGCATCGCGGTGCCGAGCCCGGCCTGCTCCCAGGCGGCCTGGAGGTTCTTGAACAGGTTGCCGCCGAACCACAGCGGCGGCGGCGACTGGGCGAGCCGCCGGTCGGTGCGCGAGGCGGCGACCGCCGTCCACACCAGCGGAGCCAGCGAGACCAGCGCGAACACGGTCAGCGCCACGTAGGTCACCGGACCGGCGTGCAGCTGCTTGCCCGCGCCCATGGCCCGGCGCCGGACGGTGCGCTCCCGGGGGAGGGCGAGGTCACCGGTGGTCATCGGACCTCCTCAGCCAGCGGGTCAACAGCAGGTTGACCGCAGCGACGATCAGCAGGATCAGGAACATCGACCAGGCGATCGCGGACGCCTTGCCGAGGTTGCCGATGATCCAGCCCTGGTCGTACATGTACAGACCGAGGGTCTGGTACTGGTGCTCGGAGCCGCCCTTGGAGCCGCTGACCCCGCCGAACAGCAGGGGCTCGCCGAAGAGCTGGGTGGCGCCGATGGTCGAGACGACGATCGTGAACAGCACCGTCGGCCGCAGCTGCGGGATCGTCACGTGCCAGAACTGCTGGCGCCGGTTGGCGCCGTCCAGCGCGGCCGACTCGTACAGGTCGGCCGGGATGGCCTGCATCGCGGCCAGGTAGATCAGCGCGTTGTAGCCGGTCCAGCGCCAGATCACGATGGTCGACACCGCGAACTGCGAACCCCAGTCCGATTCACGCCAGTTGACCGGGTCGACACCGAAGAAGTGGAGAATCCAGTTCACCATGCCGCCGTCCCACGAGTACAGCAGCGCGAACACCAGCGTCGCCGCCGCCACCGAGGTCGCGTACGGGGTCAGCATCACCACGCGCCACACGGTCGAGCCGCGCAGCCGGTAGTTGAGCATGTGGGCCAGCCAGAGCGCCGCCATCAGCTGCGGGACCGTGGAGAGCAGGCCGATGGTGAACGTGTTCCTCAGCGCGTTCCAGAAGAAGTCCGAGGACAGCAGGTTGCGGTAGTTCTCCAGGCCCGCCCAGCTCTGGTGGTCCAGCGCGGACAGCTGCACGTCGTGCAGCGAGTACCAGACCGTGTACAGCAGCGGGACCAGCGTGAACACACCGAACAGCACGAAGAAGGGGGTCACGAACGCGTACGGCGACGCCTTCGTGTCCCAGCGGTACAGCCGGCCGCGCCAGGAGGGGGCGCCGTCCGGCGCGCCGCGACCCCGAGCGCCCCGGACCGCGCCCGGCGGGATGCCGGGCGCGGTCTCGGCGCTCGACGCGTGATGCGCGAGAGCCTCTTTGGAGGTCACTGGCCGAGCACGTCCTTGATCTCCTTGGACGCGGCGTCCCAGCCCTGGGCCGGGGACTTGCCCTTCTGCTCGACCTGGAGGATGCCGATGTCACTGATCGCGGTGTCGATCGGCTTGTCCTTCGGACCGAGCGGCTGGGCCGGGATGGTCTTGGCCGAGTCGGAGAAGATCTGGGTGAGCGGCGCGCCCGAGAAGTAGGCGGTGGTGTCGGCCTGCGGCTTCAGACCCGCGTACGCCGACGGGGTGGAGGGGAAGCTCGCCTGCTTGGCGAAGACCTTGGCCTGCTGCTCCGGCGCGGTCAGCCACTTGGCCAGCTCGACGGCCTCCTTCTGGTGCTTGCCCGCCGTCGGCACGCCGAGGAAGGAACCGCCCCAGTTGGACGCGGTCGGCGCCGCGGCCACGTCCCACTTGCCCTTGCCGGAGTCGCCGGCCTTCTCACCGATGTAGCCGAGCATCCAGGCGGGGCAGGCCACCGAGGCGAAGCTGCCGTTGGCGAAGCCCTTGTCCCAGGTGGGGTCGAACTGCTTCAGCTTCGCCGACATGTCGGACGTCGCCACGCTCATCGCGTCGTCCCAGGCCGCCTTCACGCCCGGGGACCTGTCCCAGACGATCTTGCCGTTCTTGTCGTAGTACCGCAGCGAGGCGCCGCCCAGGGACGCGTTGTACACCGAGGACGCCGAGTCGACGAACTTGGTGCCCTTCGGCGCCTTCTTCATGTACTGCTTGCCCAGGTCGACGTACTTGGACCAGTCGCCCTTCCACTGCTCGGCGAGCTTGGTGCGGTCGGTGGGCAGACCGGCCTTCTCGAAGAGGTCCTTGCGGTAGCAGATCGCCATCGGGCCGATGTCGACGCCGAGGCCGATCATCTTGCCGTCCTGGGTGGTGGCCTGGGCGTTCTTCCAGTCCAGCCACTGGGACTTGTCCGCGTCCTTGCCGAGGTCGACGAACTTGGCGGCCTGGGTCTGGACGGCCTCCGTGACGTTGCCGACCTCGATGGCCTGGATGTCGTCGGTGCCCGAACCGGCCTGGAGGCGGGTGAGCACCTTCGGCCAGTACACGTCTGTGCGGGTGGTGACGTTCTCCTTGATGCTGATGTCCGGGTGCAGCTTCGTGTACTCGTCGAACAGACCGGCCTGCTTGTAGCCGAACACACCGAAGGTGCCGACCGTCAGCGTGATCTTGCCCTTGCCGTCGCCGCCGCCCGCGTCCGACGAGCCGTCGTCCGAGTCGCCGGCGCAGCCCGCCAGCAGACCCGTGGCCAGCGCGGCCGCGGCCGCCATGGCCACCGTGCCGCGAGACCTGCGGATGCTCGTACGCATTGCGTCCTCCTGTTGCCTGACGTGCCGACCCCCCGGCCAACTGCATGGAAATCGCGTGGATCTGGGCCCGTTCGTACTCGCTGCGGCTCGGGCGGGGAACGTGCGGGTTGTGTAGGTGTCAGGTACTGTGGGAGCGCTCCCACATGTGATGGGTTGAAGAGTCGTCCGTTCGGGACGGGGTGTCAAGGGAGTGCGCACGCCCAACGGCGTTCAGTTATCGGGCTGTTAACCGGCCACCGGTCACGCGCCGGGCGCCCGGCGGTGGTGAGGGCTCGGACCGGCCGGGCCGGCGGGCACTGTTAGATTCCAGGCCGGAGCAGGACGGCCGAGAGAGGCGGAGGCCATGACGAGCCACGGAGCGCGCGGCGGCCGGGGCGGAGGGCGGCCCACGCTGGAGGAGGTGGCCGCCCGGGCCGGGGTCGGCCGGGGCACGGTCTCCCGCGTGATCAACGGCTCCCCGCGCGTCAGCGACGCGACCCGCGCGGCCGTCGAGGCGGCGGTCGCCGAGCTCGGTTACGTCCCCAACACCGCGGCCCGGGCCCTCGCGGCCAACCGCACCGACTCCATCGCGCTGGTCGTGCCCGAGCCGGAGACCCGGTTCTTCGCCGAGCCGTACTTCTCGGACATGCTGCGCGGGGTCGGTGCCGAACTCGCGGACACCGAGTGGCAGTTGCTGCTGATCTTCGCCGGCAGCGACCGCAAGCGGCAGCGGCTCGCGGACTACCTCTCCGCCCACCGCGTCGACGGCGTCCTCCTGGTCTCCGTCCACGCCGACGACCCGCTGCCCGACCTCCTGGACCGCCTGGAGATCCCGGCCGTGATCAGCGGCCCCCGGTCGGCGGGGGAGACGCTCACCTCGGTGGACTCCGACAACTACGGCGGCGCCCGCTCGGCCGTCGAGCACCTCCTCGGCCGGGGCCGCCGCCACATCGCCCACATCACCGGCCGCCCGGACGTCTACGGCGCCCAGCGCCGCCTGGACGGCTACCGGGACGCGCTGCTCGGGGCCGGGCTGGAGGTGGACGACCTGCTCGTGGAGCCGGGTGACTTCACCGAGGAGGGCGGCCGCCGCGCGATGGCGGCGCTCCTCGCCCGCCGCCCCGCCCTGGACGCGGTCTTCGCCGCCTCCGACGTCACGGCGGCCGGCGCCCGCCGGGCCCTGCGCGAGGCGGGCCGCCGCATCCCGGACGACGTGGCCCTGATCGGCTACGACGACTCCGCCATCGCCCGCCACATGGACCCGCCCCTCACCAGCGTCCGCCAGCCGATAGAGGAGATGGGCCGGGCGATGATCGACCTGCTCCTCACCGAGATCGCGGACCGGCGCCCGGCGGGGACACGGGGGCTGGAGCGGAAGCACGCGGTGCTGGCCACGGAACTGGTGGAGCGGGAGTCGTCCTGACGCTCCCCCCTCCCGGGAGGGGGGCTCCGGAAACGCGTCAGGGGCCGATCCGTGAACGGATCGGCCCCTGACATTCAGGGTGAGTGACGGGACTTGAACCCGCGACTTCCTGGACCACAACCAGGTGCTCTACCAGCTGAGCTACACCCACCACGACCGGCGGTGGAACTTGTCGTTTCCCCGACCGGCCGAGAAGAAGTCTACAGGGTCCGAAGGGGTGCTCGCGCACACGTTTCCGCGCAGGTGTTCCCGGAGGGCTACGAAGGCGGCAGGACGTACTTCGCGGCGATCGACTTCGCCGTGTCGGAGTCCGGTCCGGGCTGCGGGACGAAGACCGCCTCGCGGTAGTAGCGCAGCTCGGCGATGGACTCGCGGATGTCCGCCAGCGCCCGGTGGTTGCCGTTCTTCTCCGGGCTGTTGAAGTACGCCCTCGGGTACCAGCGCCGGGCCAGCTCCTTGACCGAGGACACGTCGACGATCCGGTAGTGGAGGTGGGACTCCAGCGTGGGCATGTCGCG
This sequence comes from Streptomyces sp. NPDC046860, assembly GCF_040645115.1. Lineage (NCBI taxonomy): Bacteria > Bacillati > Actinomycetota > Actinomycetes > Kitasatosporales > Streptomycetaceae > Streptomyces > Streptomyces sp. NPDC046860. Next base: position 199,238 of record NZ_JBEYXQ010000004.1, read on the forward strand.
CAGCAGGAAGCCGCGGTCGGTGCCGACGGAGTTGCCGCACAGCGGGGCCTTGCCGGGCTCCTTGACATGCTCACGGATGTAGGCGAGGACCTGCTCCTCGGCGTCCGCGAGCGTGGTGCCGCCGGGCAGCTCCTCCAGCAGGCCGGACGCGGTGTGCATCTGGCGCACCACCTCGGGCATCGTCTCCAGCGCGGAGTCCGGCGGGCGGATGACGATGTCCACCCCTTCGCCGAGCACGTTCAGCTCGGAGTCGGTGACGAGGGCGGCCACCTCGATGAGCGCGTCGTCGGACAGCGAGAGGCCGGTCATCTCGCAGTCGATCCACACCATGCGATCGTTCATGTGTCTCACCTTAAGGGGACCGGGACCCGGCCGGACCCGCCCGTACGCACGGAGAAGGGGGTGGGGGAGGCCGGACCTCCCCCACCCCCTTCCGCCGGTGGGCCTCAGCCGCCTCCGCGCGGCCCCGGCAGCAGACTCACCGCGCCCGCCGCGTGACGGCGGCTCTGCAGCGGCACCCCGCCCTCCCGGTCCGGGTGCAGGACCGAGGGCACCGCCACCGGGCCGTGGCCGGGCAGCCCGGCCGGACCCGGACCCTGCGGCGCGCCGTGCTGCGCGAGCTGCTGCTCCTGCTCGACGGGCCGCTCACCCTGCGGCCTGCGGGCCCGGTAGGCGGCCCGGTAGGTCGCGGGCGACGAGCCGAGCTGGCGGCGGAAGTGCCCCCGCAGCGCGACCGGGGAGCGGAAGCCGCAGCGGCCCGCCACCTCGTCCACGGAGTAGTCGGAGGTCTCCAGCAGCCGCTGCGCCTGGAGCACCCGCTGGGTGATCAGCCACTGCAGCGGCGCGCTCCCGGTGAGCGAGCGGAACCTGCGGTCGAACGTGCGGCGGCTCATGTAGGCGCGTGCCGCCAGCGTCTCCACGTCGAACTGCTCGTGGAGGTGTTCCAGCGCCCAGGCGACGACCTCGGCCAGCGGGTCGGCGCCGATCTCCTCGGGTAAAGACCTGTCGAGGTAGCGCTCCTGGCCGCCGCTGCGGCGGGGCGGCACCACCAGGCGGCGGGCCAGCGCGCCGGCCGCCTCGTTGCCGTGGTCCGTCCGCACGATGTGCAGGCACAGGTCGATCCCGGCCGCCGTACCGGCCGAGGTGAGCACGTCGCCGTCGTCGACGAACAGCTCACGCGGATCGACGTGCACCGACGGATAGCGCTTGGCCAGCGTCGGCGCGTACATCCAGTGGGTGGTGGCCGGGCGGCCGTCCAGCAGGCCGGCCGCGGCCAGGACGAACGCCCCGGTGCACAGGCCGACGATGCGGGCCCCCTCGTCGTGCGCCCGGCGCAGCGCGTCGAGCGCCTCCTCCGGTGGCGGGGAGGTGATCGAGCGCCAGGCCGGCACGACGACCGTGCCCGCGCGGGAGATCGCCTCCAGGCCATGCGGCGCGGTGAGTTCCAGGCCCCCCGTGGTCCGCAGCGGGCCGTCCTCGCCGGCACACACCAGCAGTCGGTAGCGCGGTACTCCGGCGTCCTGGCGGTCGATCCCGAACACCGAAAGCGGTATGGAACTCTCGAAGATGGGGCCGCCGCTGAACAGCAGCACCGCGACGATCTCCTTGCGGCGTCGCCCGGCCAGTTTCCGGACTGCGGATTCCGGTGCGGCGGTGGAGTCGTGGCTCATACTGCTAAGCCCCCCTCGGTGGTCGCGGCTCCTCGGCTGTGTCGCTCCTGCACGTTTCCCCTCGGTCCTGCACGAGTCCCCCGCCGTAAGACATCAAGATCGAATCTACTGGCTGCCGCGGTCTGCCGGTGGCCAGTTCCACACGCGGTGCATTGTCGACATGACAACTTGGCGTGAAGCATTCGATCACGAAGGGTTGCACTCGTGGGGCGTGCAGGGAAGTACGCCTCCGCGGGGTGGCCAAACCGCATAGGGTGCGACAGGTCGGACGACCCCTGTTTGTGCAGGTGGAACGGGGGTTGGGGGGTGGTTGGGACCCCTCCGGATCGATATTCAGAACTTGGCTGAAAAGCAGCGTTCGGGGGTGCGGAAACCGGTCAGTCGACCGGTGTACCGGCCCTCGTGTGATCTGTGACTCCCCGCGCGGCCTGACGCAGCGAGTGCCGGAACAGCATCCGGCACACGCCGGCGCCGGCCGCCAGGCCCACCCCCGTACCCACGGCCACGACCGGAGCCGTGCCGCACCACAGCAGGACCAGCGGCACCAGCACGCAGCCGAGGGCCGCCCAGCGGATCAGCTCACGCGCCGTGTCCGAGCCGGGGGCGGAGCGGTGCGCCGAGCGCGGTGCGGACATCTGCGGGCTCCCTGGGGGCGGAGGTTCTGGGGGTTCAACGCGCGGCGGGCAGGACGGTCACCCCCGTGTCGCCCGGGGTCCCGGCAAAACGCCTGTACGGGGCAGCGACCATTGCGTAAGGGGCGCCGCTCGTGCATGCTCCGGGGAACCCCTCGGGACCGCCCGTGGGGGCGCTCACGGAGCGTGTGCGCGAACTGCGAATCGGAGGCGTGCCGCCGTACCCTTGGGGGTATGGGGAGGGGAAGACGTTTCCCGGACACAGCTCCGCCGCACGATGTTCCCCCTCCATACAAGGATCACGACGCCGAGACAGCCATGGCCGGTCACGAATTCTTCGAACCCGCGGACCGCAAGCGGCCGGTAGCCGAACCCACGGCGGCCGAGCCCCTGGCGGCGCAAGAGGCACGCCCTTCCTGCGATCCCGCCTTCAAGCACGGAGTGGTCGTCGGCTTCGACGGCTCCACCTCCAGCGAGCGCGCCCTCGCCTACGCCGTCGGCATGGCCCATCGCTCCGGCTCGGGCCTGATCATCGTCCACGTGGCCAACCGGCTGCCCACCACGGTGTGGGCGGGCTGCGAGCCCCCCGTCTTCGTCGACGTGCCGGACCACCGCACCGAGGTGCTCGGTCTGGAGCTCGCCTGCGCCGACCACCTGGCCGAGGTGCCCTGGATCCTGGTGGAGCGCGGCGGCGACATCTGCCACGAACTGGAGGAGGTCGGGCGGGAGTACGAGGCGGACGCGATCGTCGTCGGCTCCACGCACGGCATCGCCGGACGGATCTTCGGCTCCGTGGCCGGCCGCCTCACCAAGCGCGCCCGGCGTCCCGTGATCGTGATCCCCTGATCCCCTGATCCCCTGATCCCCTGACGCCCTGAGCACGCCGACCGCCTCAACCGCCCCTGCCGTGCTGTCGCTTCGCACTGCGTGAAGCTACTCGCGCGTAGGGGTGTCCCCTTCCCTGTGCGGGGCATATAACGGCCGACGCCGCGGATGAGTCGTGCTGCCGGCCGGGGGGTGACGGCCACCGGCCGAGGACAGCGGCACGGAAACGGACCCCCACGTGCCGGTGGCTCACGCGAGGGTCCGTTTCTTCTGCACTCCGGGGCGCTCCGGGGCGTGGACTACTCCACGGTCACCGACTTGGCCAGGTTGCGCGGCTTGTCGATGTCACGGCCCAGCACCTTGGCCGCGTGGTAGGCGAGCAGCTGCAGCGGGATGCCCATGAGGATCGGGTCCAGCTCGTCCTCGTTCTTCGGGACCACGATGGTCCGGTCCGCCTTCTCCTGCTCCTGGTGCGCGACCGCGAGGATCTTGCCGCTGCGGGCCTTGATCTCCTCCAGCGCGGCGCGGTTCTTCTCCAGCAGGTCGTCGTCCGGGACGATGGCGACCGTCGGCAGGGCGGGCTCGATCAGGGCCAGCGGGCCGTGCTTCAGCTCGGAGGCGGGGTACGCCTCGGCGTGGATGTAGGTGATCTCCTTGAGCTTCAGGGAGGCCTCGCGGGCGACCGGGTAGCCCCGGACACGGCCGATGAAGAGCATCGAGCGGCTCTCCGCGTACTCCTCGGCCAGCTCGCGGACCAGCTCCTCCTGCTTGAGGATCTCGGCGATCTGCCCGGGCAGCTTGCGCAGGCCCTCGATGATCCGCTTGCCGTCGGTCACCGACAGGTCGCGGGTGCGGCCCAGGTGCAGGGCGAGCAGCGCGAAGGCGACCGTGGTGTTGGTGAAGCACTTGGTGGAGACCACGCACACCTCGGGGCCGGCGTGCACGTAGATGCCGCCGTCGGCCTCGCGGGCGATGGCCGAGCCGACCACGTTGACCACGCCGAGGACGCGGGCCCCCTTGCGCTTGAGCTCCTGCACGGCGGCCAGCACGTCGTACGTCTCACCGGACTGGGAGACCGCGATGTACAGGGTGTCGGGGTCGACGACCGCGTTGCGGTAGCGGAACTCCGACGCCGGCTCGGCGTCGGCGGGGATGCGGGCCAGCTCCTCGATCATCTGGGCGCCGATCATGCCCGCGTGGTACGAGGTGCCGCAGCCGAGGATCTTCACGCGGCGGATGCGGCGCGCCTCCCGGGCGTCCAGGTTGAGGCCGCCCAGGTGCACGGTGGAGAAGCGGTCGTCGATGCGGCCGCGCAGCACGCGGTCCACGGCGTCGGCCTGCTCGTGGATCTCCTTGTGCATGTAGGTGTCGTGGCCGCCCATGTCGTACGAGGCGGCCTCCCACTCCACGGTGGTGGGCTCGGCGCTGGTGCGGGTGCCCTCGGTGGTGTAGGTGCGGAAGTCGTCGGCCTTCAGGGTGGCCATCTCGCCGTCGTCCAGGGTGACGATCTGGCGGGTGTGGGTGACCAGGGCGGCGATGTCCGAGGCGACGAACATCTCCTTCTCGCCGATGCCGAGGACGACCGGGGAGCCGTTGCGGGCCACCACGATGCGGTCGGAGAAGTCGGCGTGCATGACGGCGATGCCGTAGGTGCCCTCGACCACGCGGAGCGCCTCGCGGACCTTGTCCTCGAGCTTCTCGGCCTCGGAGCGGGCGATCAGGTGGGTGAGCACCTCGGTGTCGGTGTCGGAGAGGAACTCCACACCGTCCGCCTCCAGCTTGCGGCGCAGGTCGGAGGCGTTGTCGATGATGCCGTTGTGGACGACGGCGACCTTGTTGTCGCCCGACATGTGCGGGTGGGCGTTCACGTCGGAGGGGGCGCCGTGGGTGGCCCAGCGGGTGTGGGCGATACCGGTGGTGCCCTTGAAGCGCGCGGGGACCTTGGCCTCCAGGTCACGCACCCGGCCCTTGGCCTTGACCATCTTCAGACCGGCCGTCTTGGGGGAGGTGACGACGATGCCGGCCGAGTCGTAGCCGCGGTACTCCAGGCGCTGCAGCCCCTCCAGCAGCAGGGGAGCGACGTCCCGCTTACCGATGTATCCGACAATTCCGCACATGTGTTAGCTCCCTCACCCTGGCTTCTCAGCCATAGACCATGCGGCGCAGCTGCCTGAGCGTCAGCTCCGGCGGCGCCACCGCGCGGTATTTCAGGTCCGCATCGATCCGTTCGAAGATCGCCGCGTTCTGCAGGCCCTGGGCCTGCAGTTCTCGGTGTCGACGACGGACGTAGTCCTGGGTCGTCTCGTCGAAGAAGGCGAGCACGTCCTGTATCACTCGCAGCGCCTCGCCCCGGCTGAGCGGGGTGGAGCGCGTCAAATGATCGACAAGTTCCTCGTGCACCCGGTAGATCTTCGGGTACGGACGCCGGTTTCGCAAGAATCGTGCCCGATTCCGGGCAAGCACCTGTTGGCGTGCTCATGGGACGCTGTTCGTCCGGCGTCCACTTCCCGTCCCGGACCGCGTTGCCGCCGGCCACGAGTTTGCTGGTCATGGACATTCCTCGCATGGGCGTACCCGAGAAGACGGCCGAGCGGATGAGCATGGCCGAGCGGCACGAGTATCTGCGCAGCAGATTCTCCCGCCGCACCCTGATCAGGGGCGGTGCCGTCACCCTCGGCACCGTCACCGGCGGTGCCTTCGTGCCCGGCGCGGCGCCCCTGGCCGCCGCCGCGCCCCCGGCCCCGGCCCGGCGGCCCGCAGAGCACGTGGACGGCGCCCTCGCCGCCCCCTTCGGCCGCCACCTGGCCTGGGGAGACGACCCCCGCACCGAGATCACCGTTTCCTGGCAGGTACCGGTCGCGGTCGAGCGCCCCTTCATCCGGATCGGCGCCCACCCCACGGACCTCTCCCGCAGGATCGACGCCGAGGTCCGCGCCCTGCACACCCCCGCCGGGGTCGGCGCGAGCGGCGACCACACCCAGTACTACGTGCACGCCCGGCTGACCCGCCTGCGCCCCGGCCAGACCTACTACTACGGCGTCGGCCACCGAGGCTTCGACCCCGCCGAACCCCACCTGCTCGGCACCCTGGGCACCTTCACCACCGCCCCCGCGCACAAGGCGCCCTTCACCTTCACCGCCTTCGGCGACGAGGGCGTCGGCTACCACGGCCTGGCCAACAACGCCCTGATCCTCGGCCAGAACCCCGCCTTCCACCTGCACGCGGGCGACATCGCCTACGGCGACCCCGCGGGCGCCGGCAAGACCACCGACACCGGCTTCGACTCCCGCACCTGGGACCAGTTCCTGCACCAGACCGAGTCCGTGGCCAAGCAGATCCCCTGGATGCCCGCCTACGGCAACCACGACATGGAGGCCTGGTACTCGCCCAACGGCTACGGCGGCCAGGACGCCCGCTGGAGCCTGCCCGGCAACGGCCCCGACGCCGAGAACCTGCCCGGCGTCTACTCCTTCGTCTACGGCAACACGGCCGTCATCTCGCTGGACGCCAACGACATCTCCTACGAGATCCCGGCCAACCTCGGGATCTCCGGCGGCACCCAGACCCGGTGGCTGGAGGCCCAGCTCAAGAAGTTCCGGGCCGCGCGGGACGTCGACTTCGTGGTGGTCTTCTTCCACCACTGCGCCTACTGCACCTCCACCGCCCACGCCTCCGAGGGCGGGGTGCGCCATGAGTGGGTGCCGCTGTTCGAGAAGTACACCGTGGACCTGGTCATCAACGGCCACAACCACCAGTACGAGCGCACCGACGTGATCAAGGGCGACACGGTGGCGAAGAAGCTCCCCATCGGCGGCACCGCCTACCCGGAGACCGAGGGCGTCGTCTACGTCACCGCGGGCGCGGCCGGGCGCGGCCTGTACGCCTTCACCGCCCCCGACACCTACGAGGGGCACGAGCACGAGACGGAGTCCGTGGCCTCCTTCGTCAACCTCAAGGACGGCAAGAAGCCCGAGACCGTCGCCTGGTCCCGGGTGCGCTACCTCGACTACTCCTTCCTGCGCGTGGACGTCACGCCCGCCCCGAGGGGCCGGCACACCACGCTGACGGTGTCCGGCATCGCCGAGACCGGCGAGCGCATCGACCACTTCACCGTGGCCCGCCGCGCCAAGTGAGGCCGGGCACGGGTACGGGCACCCCGGAGGACCGTCTCCGGGGTGCCCGTGGTCCTGCGTACGGCGCCTCAGCGCCCGGCGAGCGGGTTCTCCAGGGTGCCGATGAGCTGGAGCGCGCCGGACGGGTCGGCGAGGTCCACCATCTGCTTGTTGTTGCGCAGCTGGAGCCGGTTCAGGCAGGACAGCGCGAACTCCGGCGCGAACATGTCGTACCGCTCGAACTTCTCCGCCAGCTGGGGGTTCGCCCCCTGGTACTCGCGGGTGATCTCCGCGACCGTCTCCCAGAACTCGTCCTCGGTGAGCACGCCCCCCGCGGCCAGGTCGGCGGCGAGGAAGCGGAAGAAGCAGTCGAAGACGTCCGTGAAGATCGACAGCAGCTTCTTGTCCTCGGGCACCTCCACCCGGATGCGCCGCACCTCGGGCGGCAGGGCCGCGTCCGGGTCCATGACGGCGATCTCCTCGGCGATGTCCTTGTACACCGCGCGCCGGACCTTGCCGTCCTCCAGCACCAGGATGACGTTCTCGCCGTGCGGCATGAACACCAGGTCGTAGGCGTAGAAGCTGTGCAGCAGCGGCACGTAGTAGGCGCGCAGATAGTCGCGCAGCCAGTCGGCGGGCGCCTGGCCGGAGCGCTCGATCAGCGCGCCCGCGAACGAGGCGCCCTCGTGGTCGGTGTGCAGCAGGGACGCCATCGTCGCCAGCGACTCGCCCTCGGCGAGGCGGGACACCGGGGACTCCCGCCACAGGGCGGCCAGCATCTTGCGGTAGGGGGAGTAGCGGTCGGTGGCCCGCTCGTACTCCAGGTGCCGGTAGCCGACGGCCGCCTGCTCGCGGATGATCGTGAGACCCGTGGCGGAGAGCACCGGGTCGTTCCCGATCAGCCGGGCCAGCCAGTCGTTGATCGCCGGGGTCGCCTCCATGTACGCGGCCGACAGGCCGCGCATGAAGCCCATGTTGAGCACGGACAGCGCCGTCTTCACATAGTTCTTCTCCGGGTGCGTCCGGTTGAAGAAGGTCCGGATGGACTGCTGGGCCAGGTACTCGTCGTCGCCCTCGCCCAGGCACACCAGGTTGCGGCGGGCCACCTCGGCGGCGAAGGTCACGCTGAGCTTGTTCCACCACTGCCAGGGGTGGACCGGGATCAGCAGGTAGTCGTCCGCGTCGAGACCCTGGCCGGTGAGCACGCCCCGGAACCGCTCCAGGGTGGCCTCGCCCAGCTCGCGCCGGAAGAACTCCTCGTACTCGACCCCCGCGCCGGCGGTGAAGGCGGCGCGCGAGCGGTGCGCGGCCAGCCAGACGAGTTTCACCGGGCTCGCCGTCTCCGGCGCGTACGCCAGGTACTCCTGGACGCCGAAGCCGAGCCGGCCGTTGTTGGCCACGAAGCAGGGGTGGCCCTCGGTCATGCCGGTCTCGATGTCCTGGAACGAGGCGCGGGCCAGTTCCTTCGCGCTGACCCGGGGCTTGGTCAGCTTGTAGCAGGTGCCGGAGAGGGTGGAGGAGATCTCCTCCAGGTAGACCGGCAGGATCTCCTCGCTGAGCCCCAGGGTCTCCTTCAGCTCGATGAAGAAGTCCAGCGCGGCGAGCGGGAGTTCCTCGCCCTCGCGGGTGCGGGTGATCGAGTCGGCGTCCACCTGCCAGTGGTCCAGGCCCCGGCGCACGGCGGAGAAGCGGTACGAGGTGAGCTTGTCGTCACTGCGGACGACGTACGCGTCGCCCTCGGCCTCGGGGGTGAGCAGGCGCTCGTGGGCGAACTCGGCGATGGCCTTGCGGATCAGGAGGCGGTTGGCCAGGCCCCAGCGCTCGGGGGAGAGGTGGGCCACGGAGTCGGCGAGGGTCATGCCGCCACCCCCGTCGCCGCCTCGAACCGGTCCCGGGTGCAGAAACTCAGCAAGGCGCGCTTCTCCGGCTTCTCTATCTCGCCCTCGGGCACGAACCCGACGGCCTCGTTCAGCGCGTGCACGGCGGTGTTGCGCACATCGGGCTCGACGACGACCCGCAGGGTGCTCGGGTCGGTGAACAGGTGCGCCATCACGGCGGTGATGACCCGCCGGGTGAAGCCGTGCACGGGGGTGTCGGTGGGCGGCACCAGGAAGTGCATGCCGACGTCGCCCGGCTGGGCCTCGTACAGCCCGGCCAGCTCGCGGTGCGCGGGGTCGTAGCTCTCCATCAGGAACACCGGCACCCCGTCGTCCAGGCCGAGGAAGGCGTGGTGGTGCTCGTCGGCGGCGATCTCCATGTAGGCACGCTCGACGTCCACCAGCTTGGCGTCCTGCATCATCCAGAACGCGGCCTTCGGATCGGTCACCCAGCCGTGCACCAGACTCGCGTCCTTCAGGGGGTCGAGCGGGCGGATCGTGAAGGTCATATGGCGAACTCCTGGAAAGCGATGGTCTTCTCGACCCCGTAGTACTCCGAGCCGAGCAGCTCTCGGATGATGTACGCGTTGCGGTAGGCACCCATGCCCAGGTCGGGGCTGGTGATGCTGTGGGTGTGGACGCCGGCGTTCTGGAGGAAGACCCCGCGGCCGGTGACGTCGATGGCGTAGTTGCGGGCCAGGTCGAAGTTGCCGTGGGAGTCGTAGCGCAGGCGGTCGCGGACCGGCTTGAGGAACTCCGGCTCGCGGTACTGGTAGCCGGTGGCCAGCACCAGGCCCTCGCTGTCCAGCTCGTAGTCCTTGCCCTGCTCCTCCTGGCGAAGGGACAGGGTGTATGTGCCGTTCTCGTAGGAGGCGCTGTTCAGCGCGGAGTTGGTGAGCAGCCGGGTCTGGATGGGGCCGCCGAGGTTCTTCTGGTAGAGCAGGTCGAAGATCTCGTTGATCAGCTCGCCGTCGATGCCCTTGAACAGGCCCTTCTGCTGGGCGGTGATCCGGTAGCGGGTGTCCTCGGGGAGCGCGTGGAAGTAGTCGACGTACTCCGGGGAGGTCATCTCCAGCGTGAGCTTGGTGTACTCCAGCGGGAAGAACCTCGGGGAGCGGGTGACCCAGTTGAGCCGGTAGCCGTGGACGTCGATCTCGCTGAGGAGGTCGTAGTAGATCTCGGCGGCCGACTGCCCGCTGCCGACCAGGGTGATGGAGCGCTTCTTCTGCAGCTCCGCCTTGTGGGCGAGGTAGCGGGAGTTGTGGATGAAGTCGCCGCCCAGGCCCTCGCAGGCTTCCGGGATGTACGGCGGGGTGCCGGTGCCGAGGACCAGGTGCTTGGCGCGGTAGGTGTCACCGGCGTCGGTGTGCACCGCGTACAGCCCGTCCTCGAAGGTGACTTCGGTGACCGTGGTGCTGAAGCGGACGCTGGTCAGCTTGTTGGCCGCCCAGCGGCAGTAGTCGTCGTACTCGACCCGCAGCGGGTAGAAGTTCTCCCGGATGTAGAACGAGTACAGCCGGCCTTTCTCCTTCAGGTAGTTGAGGAAGGAGTACGGCGAGGTCGGGTCGGCCAGGGTGACGAGGTCCGACATGAACGGCGTCTGGAGGTGGGCGCCGTCCAGGAACATCCCGGCGTGCCACTCGAAGTCGGGCTTGGAGTCCAGGAAGACGCCGGTCAGCTCCTCGATGGGCTCGGTGAGGCAGGCCAGGCCGAGGTTGAAGGGACCGAGGCCGATCCCCACGAAGTCGAGGACGGGGCTGGCTTCAGGAAGCGCGGTCAAGGGACTCTCCCAGGTACTGCTCGGCGTGGCCGGCGATCAGGTCGAGGACGGCGGCGATGTCGGCCGCGGTGGTCTCGGGGTTGAGCAGGGTGAACTTCAGGTAGTGGCGGCCCGCCACCTTGGTGCCCGCGACCACGGCGTCGCCGGAGGCGAACAGGGCCTTGCGGGCGTAGAGGTTGGCGCGGTCGATCTCGGCCGGGTCGGTGACGGTCGCCGGGATGTAGCGGAAGACCAGGGTGGACAGCGAGGGCGCCACGACCACGTCGTAGCGGGGGTCGGCGGCGAGCAGGCGCCAGCCCTCCTCGGCCAGGTCGCAGACCTCGTCGAAGAGTTCGCCGATGCCGTCGGCGCCCATCACGCGCAGCGTCATCCACAGCTTGAGCGCGTCGAAGCGACGGGTGGTCTGCAGGGACTTGTCGACCTGGTTGGGGATGCGTTCCTGCACCATGCGGCGGGGGTTGAGATAGTCCGCGTGGTAGGTGGCGTGCCGCAGGGTGGCCGCGTCCCGGACCAGCACGGCAGAGGAACTCACCGGCTGGAAGAAGGACTTGTGGTAGTCGACGGTGACGGAGTCGGCGCGCTCGATGCCGTCGATGCGGTCGCGGTGCTTGAGCGAGGTGAGGAGTCCGCAGCCGTAGGCGGCGTCCACGTGCATCCACGTCCCGAACCGCGCGCAGAGTTCCGCGATTTCGGGGAGCGGGTCGATGGAGCCGAAGTCGGTGGTGCCCGCGGTGGCGACGACGGCCATCGGGACGAGTCCGTCCTGGACGCAGCGCTCCAGCTCGTGGGCGAGCGCGACGGTGTGCATCCGCTTCTCGTGGTCGACCGGGATCACGACGACCGCGTCCGGGCCGAGGCCGAGGAGTTTGGCGGACTTCTTCACGCTGAAGTGGCTGACCTCGGAGGTGAAGATGCGCAGTTGCCCGTACGACTCGGCCTTCGCCTCCTCGCGTGCCAGCAGCAGCGCCTGGAGGTTGGACTGGCTGCCGCCGGAGGTGAACACGCCGTCGGCGGCGGGTCCGAAGCCGATGCGGGCGTTGGTCCAGTCGATCAGTTTCCGCTCGATGAGCGTGCCCCCGGCCGACTGGTCCCAGGTGTCCAGCGAGGAGTTGACCGCGGAGAGCACCGCCTCGCCGACCACCGCCGGGATGACGACCGGGCAGTTGAGGTGGGCGAGGTAGCGGGGGTGGTGGAAGTAGACGGCGTCGCGGAGGTAGACCTCCTCCAGCTCGTCCAGCGCGGCGGCGGTGTCGCCGAGCGGCCGGTCGAGGTCGACGGCGTCGACGCGGGGAGCGAGGCCGTCGACGGTGACACCGCTGAACGGGCTTGTGGTGGTGGCGAGTTTGGCCGCCACCCGCTCTACTCCTTCGGTCACGGAGCGGCGGTACGACTCCGCGGTGAGGCCATTGAGCAGGTGCGAGCGCATGAGGGGGTCCTCCGGGGGAAACACGAGGGGGCGTGAAGTTTCCGCGGCTTCAACTTAGGTAAGCCTAACCTAAGTCACCGTTCTTTGATCACACCCCTCCCGTGACGGCCGTCACTCTCGGGGGTCCGCGGACTACGCGCCGCTCGCGCGCAACTGCTCCTCCGTCAGCCCCCGCCGCCAGTAGCCGACGAAGGTGACGCGCCGCCGGTCGGTGCCGCGCTCGCCGACGAAGTGCCGCCGCAGCTCGCGGACCTGTCCGGACTCGCCCGCGAGCCAGACGTACGGGTTCGTGTGCGCGGGCAGTTGGGCGGCGCGCAGGGCCTCCACGGCCGAGGGGGCGCCCTGGTGCCGTACCAGCCAGGTGATGCGGGCGTCCGCCGCGGTCCGCACGTCCTGGATGTCCCCGGCGTGCGGCACCTCCAGCCAGGCGCGCACGCGGGCGGAGGCGGGCAGCGACTCCAGCGCGGCGGTCGCGGCCGGTACGGCGGTCTCGTCGCCCCACATCACGATCAGGTCGGTGTCATCGGGCGGCCGGAAGCGGACGGCCCGGTTGTCGGCGATCGCCGGGCCGAGCAGCAGCACCCGGTCGCCGGCCGCGGCACCGGCCGCCCAGCGGGAGGCGGGCCCGGCCGGGACCGGGGCGCCGGGCTCGGTGCCGTGCAGCGCGAAGTCGATGTCGATCTCGTCCGGGTCCCGGCGCAGCGCCCGCAGGGTGTACGAGCGCATCACCGCCCGTACGTCGTCCGGGAGTTCGCGCCAGCCGTGCCACCAGTCGTCGCCCAGTTCCAGCGGGACCGCGGGTTCGCTCTGACCCGGCTGCGGCAGGAACAGGGAAAGGGACTGGTCGCGGCCCAGGGAGTGGAACCCGGCCAGCTCGGGGCCGGTGAAGGTGACGCGGAGCAGAGACGGACCGAGCCGCCTCGTCCGGGCCACCGAGAGGGCGAAGAAACGGAACGGGGCGGCTACGGCCGTCGTCATGCGAAGCTCCTGAACGTCAGGAAGGGGGTACTGGCAGGGGTCAGCCGACCTTCTTGGCCGTCTCGATGGCCTTGGCGAGGTTCTCCAGCAGCGGCGCGCACTTGTCGTAGGACAGGATCGGCTCGGAGGAGCGGGGGATGACCTGGCCGGCCTTGACGGCGGGCAGCTTCTTCCAGGTGGCCTTGGTGATGTCGGCGGGCTGCAGGGCCACGGACCGGTCGTCCATCATGATGACGTCGGCCGGGTACTTGTCGACGTTCTCCCAGCTCAGCGTCTCGAACCAGCCGCCGGTGGACTTCTTGGCCGACTCCGAGGGCTCGACGAAGTTCACGCCGAGGGACTTGAAGTACTCCAGGTCCGCCGAGAGGTTGGTGCCGGAGACGTAGAACGCGTCCTGCGCGGCCGAGCCGGCCATCACCCTGATCTCGGGGCGGGACTTGGCGGCCTTGCGCAGCCGGGCCGCGGCCGCCTCGAAGCGCTTCTTGGCGTCGGTGACCTTGGCGGACCTGGTGTCGGCGCCGAGGGACTCGGCCAGCTCCCACATGCGCTGGAGCGGGCCGGTGAGCGGGCGGTCGTAGACCGAGACGGCGACGCTCGGGGCCAGCTTGGCGATCTTCGCGGCGGACTCCAGCGGCACGTACCAGAGGGTGCCCTTGGGGTCGAAGGTCGTGCTGATGAGGACCTCGGGGGCGAAGGCCGCGTACTGCTCGACGTTGAACTGGTTGAAGACGTTGCCGAAGACGGTCAGCTTGCTGACGTCCATGTCGCCGGCCTGGACGTCGGCCTTGCCGTCCTTGGTCTTCGTCGGGCCGAAGACGCCCTTGACCTCGATGCCGTAGTCGTACAGCGCGGCGGCGACACCGGTGAAGGCGACGATCTTCGTGGGGACCGCGTCCAGCTTCACGGTCTTGTTCCGGTCGTCCTTGAAGCTCCACGCGCCGGACTTGCCGGGCTTCGCCTGCCCCTCGGAGCCACTCGTGCCCTTGTCACCGCCGCAGGCGGCGAGCGCGGCGCCGAGACCGAGGGCGCCGCCCGCGGCCAGGATGCCGCGGCGAGTGAGGTGGGTGGCACGGGTGTGGGACATGGGTATGACTGCTTTCGACCGGGGCGGACACCGCCTGACCAATTCGCAGCAAGGTTAGCCTAACCTTGCTGTATGTCCAGGGCTGGGGCGCCCGCCCCTGTCGACAGGTTCGCCGAGGTCAGCCGGTCAGGCCCAACTCCCGTGCGATCAGCATGCGTTGGACCTCACTCGTGCCCTCGCCGATTTCCAGGATCTTGGAGTCCCGCCACATGCGGGCCACCGGGTACTCGTTCATGAAGCCGTACCCGCCGTGGATCTGGGTGGCGTCACGGGCGTTGTCCACGGCGACCGTGGAGGAGTACAGCTTGGCGATGGCCGCCTCCTTCTTGAACGGCTCGCCCGCCACCAGCCGGGCCGCCGCGTCCCGCCACGCGAGCCGGGCGGTGTGCGCCTTCATCTCCATGTCGGCCAGCTTGAACTGGATGGCCTGGTTGGCGCCGATCGGCCGGCCGAACGCCTGCCGCTCCTTGGCGTAGCGCACCGACTCGTCCACGCAGCCCTGCGCGAGCCCGGTGCCCAGCGCGGCGATGGCGATGCGGCCCTCGTCCAGGATGCGCAGGAACTGGGCGTAGCCGCGGCCCTCCTCGCCGAGCAGGTTGGCGGCGGGCACCCGGACGTCCTGGAAGGAGAGTTCACGGGTGTCGGAGGCGTTCCAGCCGACCTTGGAATAGGGGGCGGCCACCGTGAAGCCCGGGGTGCCCGAGGGCACGATGATCGAGGAGATCAGCGGCTTGCCGTCCGGCTTGCGGCCGGTGACCGCGGTGACCGTCACCAGGCCGGTGATGTCCGTGCCGGAGTTGGTGATGAAGCACTTGGTGCCGTTGATGACCCATTCGTCCGTGTCCGGGTCCAGGCGGGCCGTGGTCCGGGTCGCGCCCGCGTCCGAGCCGCCGTCGGGCTCGGTCAGGCCGAACGCGCCCAGGATCTCGCCCGAGCACAGCCGGGGAAGCCACTCGGCCTTCTGCTCCTCGGTGCCGAACAGGTGGAGGGGCATGGCGCCGAGCGAGACGCCCGCCTCCAGGGTGATGGCCACCGAGGAGTCCACCCGGGCCAGCTCCTCCAGCGCGATGCCCAGCGCCAGGTAGTCGCCGCCCATCCCGCCGTACTCCTCCGGGAACGGCAGCCCGAACAGGCCCATGCGGCCCATCTCGCGGACGATCTCGTACGGGAACTCGTGCCGCTCGTAGAAGTCGCCGATCTTCGGCGCCACGACGTCGTGTGCGAACTCCTCCACCGTGCGGCGGAGTTCCTCCAGCTCGGGGCTGAGGCGGTGGTCCATGCTGATCACTGGTCCTTGTCGGGCTGGGTCGTGGGGCCGAGGGCGCGGACGGTGCGGGAGGGGCTCGGGCGGCCCAGCTGCCCGGCCATCCAGACGCTGGTGGCGGTCAGCAGGCCGAGGTCGACGCCGGTCTCGATGCCGAGGCCGCGCAGCATCCACACCAGGTCCTCGGTGGCGAGGTTGCCGGTGGCGGACTTGGCGTACGGGCAGCCGCCGAGGCCGCCCGCGGAGGCGTCGACCGTGGTGACGCCGTGCTGGAGGGCCGCGTAGGTGTTGGCGAGCGCCTGGCCGTAGGTGTCGTGGAAGTGGACACCCAGTCCGGCCGTGGGCAGGCCCGCCTCGTTCAGCAGGGTGAGCAGGGCGCGGACCTGGCCCGGTGTGGCCACGCCGATGGTGTCGCCGAGGCTCAGTTCGTCGCAGCCCATGTCCCTCAGGGCCGCGCACACCCGGACCACCTGGGGGAGCGGTACCGCGCCCTCCCAGGGGTCGCCGAAGCACATGGACACATAGCCGCGGACATGGGCGCCCGCGTCCTTGGCCTGCCGCACCACCGGCTCGAACACGGCCAGCGACTCGTCCACCGTGCGGTTGAGGTTGGCCTTGGCGAAGGACTCCGTCGCGCTGGCGAACACCGCGATCCGGCGCGCCCCGAGCGCCAGCGCCCGGTCCAGGCCGCGCTGGTTGGGGACCAGCACGGGGAGTTCGGCGTCCACGTCGGAGACCTGCGGGAACAGCTCCTCGGCGTCGGCCAGTTGGGGCACCCACTTGGGGTGTACGAAGCTGGTCGCCTCGATGGTGGTCAGGCCCGCCTCGCGCAGGCGGCGGATGAACTCCGCCTTCACCTTGGTCGGTACGGCCGTCTGCTCGTTCTGCAGCCCGTCCCGCGCGCCCACCTCGTGGATGCGGACCCGCGCGGGCAGGCCGGGCTCGGGGACGGTCATGGGCAGGGCGCTCATCTAAGCCTCCTCCTTCGGCGCGATGACGGCCAGCACCTGGTCCATGGCGACCGTGGTGCCGGGGGTCACGTCGAGTTCGGCGACCGTGCCCGCGTGCGGGGCGGAGACGACGTGCTCCATCTTCATCGCCTCCACCACCAGCAGGCTCTGCCCGGCCTCGACCTCGTCGCCCACGGCCACCTTCACCACCGTCACCGTGCCCGGCATGGGCGCGGTCAGCGAGTCGGCGCCCGCGTGCGCGGTGCGGCTCAGTGAGGCGGCGACCGGGTCGTGGTCCCGCACCTGCCAGGCGTCACCGTCCCGCCCGAGCCAGTCGGCGGCGCGGCGGAAGGTGTGGCGGACACCGTCCAGGGTGACGCTCACCGTGTCGGGCGTGACATGGGCGCCGGTGCCGCGCAGGGCGTGGGCCACCGGCTCCTCCCCGGGCACGCGCAGGGGGAACGACACCGGCTTCGGCGTCCCGCTCAGCCGCCAGCCGTCCGGCACCGAGAAGGGGTCCACCCAGCCGCCGCCCGTGGGGCGCAGCTCCTCCAGGCGGACGGCCGCCGCCGCCTCGTAGACCTCCTCCGGCACCCCGTCGGGGATCAGGTCGTCCACCGCGCGCTCCACCAGCCCGGTGTCCAGCTCGCCCGCGACCACCGCGGGGTGCGCCAGCAGCCGGCGCAGGAAGCCCGCGTTGGTGGGGACGCCCAGGGTGGCCGTCTCCGCGAGGGCCGCGCGGAGCCTGCGCAGGGCGGTCGCGCGGTCGGGGCCGTAGGCGATCACCTTGGACAGCATCGGGTCGTACAGGCTGCCGACCTCGGTGCCCTCGCTGAGCCCGGAGTCGGTGCGTACGCCGTCGCCCTGGGGCTCGGCCAGCAGCTGGACCGTGCCGCCCGAGGGGAGGAAGCCGCGGGAGGGGTCCTCCGCGCAGATGCGGGCCTCCACCGCGTGCCCGGTCAGCGTGACGTCCTCCTGGGCGAAGCCCAGCGGCTCACCGGCGGCGACCCGGAGCTGCCACTCGACCAGGTCGAGACCGGTGACGAGTTCCGTGACCGGGTGCTCCACCTGGAGACGGGTGTTCATCTCCATGAAGTAGTACGAGGACGGGTCGTTGCCGGGCACGATGAACTCCACCGTGCCCGCGCCCCGGTAGCCGCACGAGCGGGCCGCCTGCGCGGCCGCCTCGCCCATCGCGGCGCGCGTCGCCTCGTCCAGCAGGACGCTCGGCGCCTCCTCGATGATCTTCTGGTGGCGCCGCTGGAGCGAGCACTCGCGCTCGCCGAGGTGGACCACGTTGCCGTGGCCGTCGGCCAGCACCTGGATCTCGATGTGCCGGGGGCGGTCGATCCACCGCTCCACCAGCAGGGTGTCGTCGCCGAAGGAGGCGCGGGCCTCGCGGCGGGCGGCCGCGATCTCCTCCTCCAGGGCGGAGACGTCCCGCACGAGACGCATGCCCTTGCCGCCGCCGCCCGCCGAGGGCTTGAGCAGCACAGGGGTGCCGATCTCCCGGGCCGCGTCGGCCAGTTGGGCGTCGGTCAGTCCGCTGCCGCTGGAGCCCGGCACGACCGGCACCCCGTACGCCGCCACCGTCTCCTTGGCGCGGATCTTGTCGCCCATCAGGGCGATGGCGTCGGCCGAGGGGCCGATGAAGACGAGCCCCGCCTCCTCGCAGGCGCGCGCGAAGCCGGCGTTCTCGGCGAGGAAGCCGTAGCCGGGGTGGACGGCCTGGGCGCCGCTGCGGGCGGCGGCGTCGAGCAGCCGCTCCACCGACAGATAGCTCTCCGAGGCCGGGGCCGGGCCGATCCGGACGGCCGTGTCGGCCTCCCGGACGTGCCGCGCGTCGGCGTCGGCGTCGGAGAAGACCGCCACCGAGCGCACGCCGAGCGCACGGAGCGTACGGATGACCCGTACGGCGATCTCGCCCCGGTTGGCGACCAGCACTGTGTCGAACACGGAAGTTCCCCTCCCTCTCACATCCGGAAGACGCCGAACCGGGGCTCTCCCAGCGGCGCGTTGGCACAGGCGGTCAGGGCGAGTCCGAGCACCTGACGGGTCTGGAGCGGGTCGATCACGCCGTCGTCCCAGAGGCGGGCGGTGGCGTAGTAGGCACTGCCCTGGTCCTCGTACTGCGCGCGGATCGGGGCCTTGAAGGCGTCCTCGTCCTCGGCGGGCCAGTCCTCGCCGCGTGCCTCCATCTGGTCCCGCTTGACGGTGGCGAGCACCGAGGCGGCCTGTTCGCCGCCCATGACGGAGATCTTGGCGCCGGGCCACATCCACATAAAGCGGGGGGAGTAGGCGCGGCCGCACATCGAGTAGTTGCCCGCGCCGTAGGAGCCGCCGACGACGACCGTCAGCTTGGGCACGCGGGTGCAGGCGACGGCGGTGACCATCTTGGCGCCGTGCTTGGCGATGCCGCCCGCCTCGTAGTCCTTGCCGACCATGAAGCCGGAGATGTTCTGGAGGAAGACGAGCGGGATGCCGCGCTGGTCGCACAGCTCGATGAAGTGCGCGCCCTTCTGGGCGGACTCGGAGAAGAGGATGCCGTTGTTGGCGACGATGCCGACCGGGTGGCCGTGGATGCGGGCGAAGCCGGTGACCAGGGTCTGGCCGAACTCGGACTTGAACTCGCTGAACCGCGAGCCGTCCACCACGCGGGCGATGATCTCCCGGACGTCGTAGGGGGTGCGGGAGTCGACCGGGACCGCGCCGTACAGCCCGAAGGGGTCGACCTTCGGCTCGACGGCCTGGGTCACCTCCCAGGGGGCGTCCTTGCGGGCGGGCAGGGTGGCGACGATGTTCCGCACGATCCTCAGCGCGTGCGCGTCGTCCTCCGCGAGGTGGTCGGTGACGCCGGAGACACGGGAGTGCACCTCGCCGCCGCCCAGCTCCTCGGCCGTGACGACCTCGCCGGTGGCGGCCTTCACCAGCGGGGGGCCGCCGAGGAAGATCGTGCCCTGGTCGCGGACGATCACCGCCTCGTCGCTCATCGCCGGGACGTAGGCGCCGCCGGCCGTGCAGGAGCCGAGGACGGCCGCGATCTGCGGGATGCCGGCCGCGGACATGCGGGCCTGGTTGTAGAAGATGCGGCCGAAGTGGTCGCGGTCGGGGAAGACCTCGTCCTGCATGGGCAGGAAGGCGCCGCCGGAGTCCACCAGGTAGACGCACGGCAGGCGGTTGTCGAGGGCCACCTCCTGGGCGCGCAGGTGCTTCTTCACCGTCATCGGGTAGTACGTGCCGCCCTTGACGGTCGCGTCGTTGGCGACGATCACGCACTCGCGGCCGCTGACCCGGCCGATCCCGGCGATCACCCCCGCCGCCGGGGCCTGTCCGTCGTACATCTGGTCGGCCGCGAGGGGGGCCAGCTCCAGGAAGGGGGAGCCGGGATCGAGCAGGGCGTCCACCCGGTCCCTCGGCAGCAGCTTGCCGCGCGCGGTGTGCCGGGCGCGCGCCTTCTCCCCGCCGCCGAGGGCCGCCGACGCCAGCTTGGCGCGCAGCTCCTCGCCCAGGGCGAGATGGGCCTGTTCATTGGCCCGCCAGGCCTCCGACGCGGGGTCTGCCGCGCTCGTCAGCTCCGGTGCCTCGTGCATCCTGCGAACCCCTCACCTTGTTAATGAGCGTTAACGCATTTCCTTCAGGTTAACGACCGCTAACCTCCCTGTCTAGAATGAACCGCATGGCCACCAGAACCGACGCCCCGACCCGGCGGCAGCAGATCCTCAAGGAGGCGGCCCGCCTCTTCGCCGAGCGCGGCTTCCACGGCGTCGGCGTGGACGAGATAGGGGCGGCGGTCGGCATCAGCGGCCCCGGCCTCTACCGGCACTTCCCCGGCAAGGACGCGATGCTCGCGGAGCTGCTGGTCGGCATCAGCGGCCAGCTCCTGACCGGCGCGCGCCGCCGCCTGGCGGAGACGGACGGCCACGCCGGCGCCTCCGAGGTGCTGGACTCCCTCATCGAGGGCCACATCGACTTCGCCCTTGACGACCGCCCCCTGATCACCCTCCACGACCGCGAGCTGGACCGCCTGCGCGACAGCGACCGCAAGCTGGTCCGCCAGCTCCAGCGCCAGTACGTCGAACTCTGGGTCGGCGTCGTCCGCGAGGCCCACCCCGCCCTGACCGAACCCGCGGCCCGCTCCGCGGTCCACTCGGTCTTCGGCCTCCTCAATTCCACCCCCCACCTCGGCCGAGCAGGCACCCTCCCGGGCCGGGCGACGACGGCGACCCTGCTGCACCGGATGGCACGGGGGGCGTTCGCGGCGGCCGGGTCTTGAACGGGCCCGCAGCAGGAGGCATCTCAGTACGCTGACCGCATGGACTACGCGAAGATGCGCGCGATCGCCGAGGAGCTCGGCGCCTACGCCGAGCGGCTCGAAGGAGCCTGGAGCGTCGAGATCGGTCCGTCCGGCCCGATACTGGCCATGATGTGCCCGTCGAAGCGTCATGAGGGCACGGTCAGTCGCATCCGCAACCAGCTCAACAGGCAGTTGCCCACCACTCACCCGGGCTACAGCTGCGAGAACGGCCCCGAGATCGAGCACCCGGCGATGGGCCGCATGCGCCGCCCGGACGCCTTGGTCATTCCGGATGCAGCCCTGGACGAGGAGGGCATCGCGGTTGACGCCACCCAGGTGCTGGCGGTCATCGAGATCGTGTCTCCGTTGAACCCGGCCAATGACTACGTCGAGAAGCTGGCGGAGTATCCCGCCATGGGCATCGCCCACTGCCTGATCGTCGACCCTCGCACCGGCACGATCGAGGCCCACTCCGACCCCTGCAAGGGCCGCTACGCCCGCAAGGACGCGTACATCTTCGGCGACACCGTCCCCTTCGGCCCCTGGCTGATCGACACCGCCGACTTCAAGCGGTACGGCAAGGCCGGGAGCTGACGGTCGAGGGTGGGGAAGCTCACCCTGGACGGGTGAACGTACTCGCCGGTACCTTCGGTTGAGCAAGCGCTTAGACATGCCCTGTGTCATGCCGAGGTACGTGGAGGTGGCGGCGTGCGCCGTACGGTTTTCAACGAGGATCACGAGGCGTTCCGGGAGACCATCCGGGCCTTCATCGAGGCCGAGGTCGTTCCGGTCTACGACGAGTGGTTCGCGGCCGGCCAGGCGCCGCGGGACTTCTACCACAAGCTCGGTGAGCTGGGCATCTTCGGCATCAACGTGCCCGAGGAGTTCGGCGGCGCGGGCCTGGACAGCCACAAGTTCGAGGCCGTCCTCTACGAGGAGACCTCCCGCGCGGGCGTCCAGTTCGGCGGCTCCGGCGTGCACGTGCTGCTCGCCCTCCCCTACATCAAGATGCTGGCCACGGACGAGCAGAAGAAGCGCTTCCTGCCGAAGTTCGTCACCGGCGAGGAGATGTGGGCCATCGCGATGACCGAGCCCGGCACCGGCTCGGACCTCGCGGGCATGAAGACCACCGCCAAGCTCTCCGAGGACGGCACGCACTACGTCCTCAACGGCGCCAAGACCTTCATCACCGGCGGTGTGCACGCCGACAAGGTCATCGTCTGCGCCCGCACCTCCGCGCCGAAGGAGGACGACCGCCGGTTCGGCATCTCCCTCTTCGCCGTGGACACCAAGTCCGAGGGCTACTCGGTCGGCCGCAAGCTGGACAAGCTCGGCCTGAAGACCTCCGACACCGCCGAACTCGCCTTCGTGGACGTCAAGGTCCCCGTCGAGGACCTGCTCGGCGAGGAGAACAAGGGCTTCTCCTACCTCGGTCACAACCTGGCCTCCGAGCGCTGGGGCATCGCCTTCGGCGCCTACGCCCAGGCCAAGGCAGCCGTCCGCTTCGCCAAGAGTTACGTCCAGGACCGCACGGTCTTCGGCAAGCCGGTCGCCCACTTCCAGAACACCAAGTTCGAGCTGGCCGCCTGCCAGGCCGAGGTGGACGCCGCCGAGGCCGTCGCCGACCGCGCGACCGAGGCGCTGGACGCCGGCGAGCTGACCCCCGCCGAGGCCGCCTCCGCCAAGCTGTTCTGCACCGAGGTCGCGCACCGCGTGATCGACCGCTGCCTCCAGCTGCACGGCGGCTACGGCTACATGAACGAGTACCCGATCGCCCGCCTGTACGCGGACAACCGCGTCAACCGCATCTACGGCGGCACCAGCGAGATCATGAAGTCGATCATCGCCAAGGACATGGGTCTGTAAGGTCCCCGCAATCACTGGCCGGTACAACTACACGACATGAGCCAGGCACTTCAGGACCTCCTCGATCTGCTCGACCTCGAGCGGATCGAGGAGGACATCTACCGCGGCCAGTCCCGTTCCGCCGTCGTCCCCCGCGTCTTCGGCGGGCAGGTCGCCGCGCAGGCACTGGTCGCCGCCGGGCGCACGGTCCCCGCCGACCGCGCCGCCCACTCACTGCACGCGTACTTCCTGCGCATCGGCGACCCCGGCGCGCCGATCGTCTACAACGTCGACCGCATCCGCGACGGCCGCTCCTTCACCACCCGCCGCGTGGTCGCCGTCCAGCACGGCAAGCCGATCTTCCACCTCTCGGCGTCCTTCCAGAGCGAGGAGGACGGCCTGGACCACCAGGCGCCCATGCCCCCGGCGCCCGACCCGGCCACCCTGCCCACCTCGCAGGAGCGCCTGCGCGGCTACGCCCACCTCGACCCCGAGATCGTGGAGCGCTTCCTGGAGGCGCGCGAGGCGATCGACCTGCGGTACGTGGACGAGCCGCCGTACGGCGAGTTCGGCGTCCCGCGGGAGCCGCACAGCCAGGTCTGGTTCCGGGCCAACGGCAAGCTCGACGACGATCCGCTGCTGCACGTCGTCCTCGCCACCTACGTCTCCGACATGACCCTGCTGGACTCGGTGCTGCTCGCCCACGGGCGCGGCGGCTGGGCCGTCGGGGACGTCGTGGGGGCCTCCCTGGACCACGCGATGTGGTTCCACCGCCCCTTCCGCGCCGACGAGTGGCTGCTGTACGACCAGGAGTCACCCTCCGCGCACGGCGGCCGGGGCCTGGGCCAGGCCCGGATCTACACGCGGGACGGCGCGCTGGCCATCTCCGTCGTCCAGGAGGGCGTGGTCCGCGTCCCCCGCTGAGGCGTCATGTCCGCTGCCCGGCACGGGAATTGACCCGTCGTCCCGGACCCTCGTCACCCCCTCGCGGCTGTCGGTTGCCAGGGGGTGCGCGCCGTGCGGGTGGCGGCTGAGAGGGCCCGTCACTCGGTACACCGCTCAACAGGACGCGCGACGCATCCGGGACTAGGCTCTATGAGTGAAAGCCGCAGCACACGGCATGCCCGGCGACGAGGTGTCCGCATTTCCCGGGAACCTCAGCCGCAGCACCTGATCGCGTGATCGCGTCCGGGTGGTTCGCAGGCGTCGACGGAGCACGATCGTGCCGGTCAGCACACTGCGGTGACACCTGAAGACCGTGCCGCAATCTTCAGTCTTCGCGGTGACGGCCATCCACCTCGTGCCCAGATCGGGACAGCGAGAGACGATGGAGATGGAAGGTACTTTCCCATGCGATCACAGCGCGCGAGGCGCCTTGTCGCCCTTTCCGCAACCGGTCTGCTGCTGGCCGGAGGAGCCGCGATAGGCGCCGCGGGCACCGCTTCGGCGACCCCCAACGGCCACCACAGCTCCTACAGCTCGTACGACAGGGACTACCGCGGCGGTCACCACAACAGGTGGGGCAACGACCGCGGCTGGTGGAACGACGACTACGGCTACGGCCGTCACCACAACCGGTACAACAACTACTGGGACAACGACTGGGGCTACGGCTGGGGTAACGGCTGGGGCAACGGTCACCACAACGGTGGCTACGGCCACGGCGGCGGCTGGGGCGGCGGCCACGGCGGCGGCGGCTGGGGTGGCGGCGGCCACGGCGGCGGCGGTCACGGCGGCGGCGGTCACGGTGGCGGCGGCCACGGAGGCGGCGGCCACGGAGGCGGCGGCCGATAGGAACACCGCAACCTGAACGCGATGTGCGGCCCCCTGAGCGGGGTCGCACACCGCGTTCCGGACGGGCTCAGACCAGGCCGGCCTGATCGAGCAGATACGCCGTCATCGGGTCGTAGTAGCGGGGGCTGACCACGTGGTCGTCGAGCGGCACCGCCACCTGGAGGGTGCCCTCGGCCTCGGCGAGGAACAGCGCCGGGTCGTTGCAGTCGGCGTACCCGGCCGCGTCGACTCCGTGCTGCGCCGCGTACCCGGCCCAGCCGTGGTCGGCCACGACGAGGTCGGGCAGCTCGCGGCCCTCGCGCTCGAGCCCGGTCAGGATGGCGCGCATCGGCTCCCCGGAGTGGGTGTGCCACAGGGTCGCGCCGTGCTCCAGCACGGCCACGTCCGCGAACTGCATGACGTACCCCTCGTCGGTCTGCAGCCGCTCCGGGATGACGACGATCTCGCAGCCCGCGGCGCGCAGCGCGGCGGCGGTGGCCCGGTGCACGTCCAGCAGACCGCCGGGATGACCGGTGGCGAACAGCACCCGCTGCCGGTCCTCGGCCGCCTTGCGCAGCCGCTGCGCGAGGCGCTCCAGCGCGGCCACGGTCAGCTCCGGGTCGATGGTGTCCTGGCCGTACCGGTGCTCGGCGTCGTCGTTCACGCCGACCCGCTCGGCCATCACCGCGAGCACGTCCTGCTCGTCGGTCCACCTGTCGCCCAGCTCCAGACCGAGCCAGAAGTGCCGGTCGCCGTTGGCCAGCCTGCGGTAGTGGGAGAGGTTGTTCTCGCGGGGCGTGGCGACGTCCCCCGCGATACGCGACCTCACCAGATGGTCGACGAGCTGAGCACGGCTGGGCGTCCCGGATATCGGCATGCCCCCCATTGTGGGGCAGCGAACGATCCTCCGTCTCCGGGACGCCCCTCTTCCGGTGGATCTTGTGCGCCTACTCCTGACGGAGGGCGAACCACAGCTCCATGCGGACGTCCGGATCGTCCAGATCCGTGTCCAGGAGGGCCGCGCAGCGGCTGATGCGCTGGCGCACGGTGTTGCGGTGCACGTCCAGCGCCACTGCCGTGCGGTCCCAACTGCCGTGCAGGGACAGCCAGGTGCGCAGGGTCTCGGTCAGTGCCGGGCCCGCGGCCAGCGGTGCCAGCAGTGTGCGCGCGTGCTCCTGGGCCTGCGCGCGCGGCACCAGATCCGTCAGGCCGGGCCGGGCGCCGTGCCGCACCAGCGACGTGCGGGTGGCGCGGGCGCGGGCCAGCGCGCGGGCGGCCTGCGCGTCGGCCGACGGCCAGTCGGCCGGGTCTGCGGGGGCGCCGACGCCGAGCGTCCACCCCGGCTGCGCGGCCGGCTCGCGCTCACCGGGCACGAGGACCCGTACGACGTCACGGGCCAGGTCGATCAGGGGCGAGCCGAGCGCCGCGCCGAGCGCGGCGGCGCCCACGGGGTCCGGCAGACCGTTCTCCGGGCGGGCGTGCACGACGAGCCAGCGCCCGCCGTCCCCCAGCAGCGCGGCCACGTCCGCCGGGGCCGCGCCCAGCAGCAGCCGGACCAGCGCCGAGGAGCGTGCCGCGCCCGCCCCGCTCTGGTGCTCGCCGGTCAGCAGGGAGAGGAGCACGGCCGCGACGGAGGCGATGGTGTGGTCCGCCGTCTCGCGCCGCCGGGTGGCCACGCCGAGCACGAAACCGCTGCCGCCGCCGAGCGCGTAGGCGGCGAGCTGGGTGTCACCGAGGCTGTCGGCGGCCGAGGCGGGGGTGGGGGAGCCGGTGTGCGGGGAGCCGGTGTGCCCCTCGCCGGGGATGTGCGGCGCGGCCGGGGCCGGCGGGTGCTCGTCGTGCCCGCGGTCGGCGGGCGGACCGGCCGGACCCGCGTCGCGCTCGGTGCCGCCCGGCCGTACCACCGCCGTTAGCTTCCGCAGCGCCTCCCGGGTGCCGGACTCGGGAGCGCGGCCCGCGCCCGCGACCACCGTGCCGTCGGGCCCGTAGAGCAGGGCGTGTCCGGAGAGCCGCTGGGCGAGCTGGCGCAGGACCGAGGGGACGGGGTCGGGGCGGGAGGCCGCGGCCGCCAGGCTCTGCTGAGCCTCGGTGACGCGGCGCAGTTCGGCGAGGCGGGCCTGCGCCATGAGCTGCCACACCGCGCGGGCGACCCCGGAGAACGTGGTCCGGGGCGGCACCTCGATCAGGGGAAGCCCGTACGCCTCGCAGGCCGCGACCAGCGCGCGCGGCACCGTGTCGTGCACCGGGGCCAGGCCGAAGCCGAGGGCCGCGCCGCCCGCGGCGACGATCCGGGACACGTAGTCCTCGAAGTAGCCCCCGGTCCCCGCCGCCTCCGGCACGTGCACCCCGGCCGTCAGCAGTAGCTCGCCGCCCAGCAGATAGGGGTAGGGGTCGGCCATCTCCGAGGTGTGCGCCCAGTGGATGACGGTGCCCGAGGCCGGGGGACCGGCGATCTGGCGCAGGCCGAGGTCCTCGCGGGCCAGCAGCGCGGAGAGGGCGACCGGCGGGGTCGGCGGGACGGCCGGCGCGATCGGCTCAGACATGGTGTGCACATCCTCCTGCCAGCCCCGTTCATATGGATGAAACGTACACTTCGCAGTCGCTTTCCGGCCACCTAGTGTCTAGCGGAACGGCAGCCGCGGGTACGGGCGGATGTCCCCGCGAACCGCTGCCGTCGAAACCCCCATGCCACCGCACGACACGCCACCGGAACAGCGCGCGAAGGAGGGCCCCAGCCCATGGCCGTCGACTACACCGTGATCGTCGTCTATCTCGTCGGGATGCTGGCCATGGGCTGGTGGGGCATGCGCCGCGCCAAGTCGAAGAGCGAGTTCCTGGTGGCCGGCCGCAGACTGGGCCCGGCCATGTACTCCGGCACCATGGCCGCCATCGTGCTCGGCGGCGCGTCCACCATCGGCGGAGTCGGCCTCGGCTACAAGTACGGCCTCTCCGGCGCCTGGATGGTCTTCACCATCGGCCTCGGGCTGCTCGCCCTGTCGGTGTTCTTCTCGGCCCGCATCGCCCGGCTGAAGGTCTACACCGTCTCCGAGATGCTGGACCTGCGCTACGGCGGCCGGGCCGGGGTCATCTCCGGCGTGGTCATGTGGGCGTACACCCTGATGCTCGCGGTCACCTCGACCATCGCCTACGCCACGATCTTCGACGTGCTGTTCGACATGAACCGCACCCTGGCGATCATTCTCGGCGGCTCGATCGTCGTCGCGTACTCCACCCTCGGCGGCATGTGGTCGATCACGCTCACCGACATGGTGCAGTTCGTGGTCAAGACCATCGGTGTGCTGCTCCTGCTGCTGCCCATCGCCGTGGTCAAGGCGGGCGGCTTCTCGGAGATGAAGGCGAAGCTGCCGACCTCGTACTTCGACCCGCTGGGCATCGGCGGCGAGACGATCTTCACCTACGTGCTGATCTACACCTTCGGCATGCTGATCGGCCAGGACATCTGGCAGCGCGTGTTCACCGCCCGCGACGACCGCACCGCCAAGTGGGGCGGCACGGTGGCGGGCACCTACTGCCTGGTCTACGCCGTCGCCGGCGCGGTGATCGGCACCGCCGCCAAGGTGCTCTACCCCAAGCTCTCCAGCCCGGACGACGCCTTCGCCACCATCGTCAAGGACGAACTCCCCATCGGCGTCCGGGGCCTGGTGCTTGCCGCCGCTCTCGCCGCCGTGATGTCGACCTCCTCCGGCGCGCTGATCGCCTGCGCGACCGTCGCCAACAACGACATCTGGTCCCGGCTGCGGGGGCTGGTGCGGCCCGGCGGCGAGGAGCACGACGAGGTGAAGGGCAACCGGGCCTTCATCCTGATCATGGGCCTCGCGGTGATCGGCACCGCCATCGCCCTGAACAACGTGGTCGAGGCGCTCACCGTCGCCTACAACCTCCTGGTCGGCGGACTGCTCGTGCCGATCCTCGGCGGCCTGCTGTGGAAGCGCGGCACCGTGCAGGGCGCGCTCGCCTCGGTGATCGTCGGCGGCCTCGCGGTGATCGCCCTGATGGCCGGGTACGGCATCCTCGCCAACGAGCCCGTCTACTACGGCCTGCTCGCCTCCCTCGCCGCCTACGTCGCGGTCTCCCTGGCCACGAAGCCCACCGACGAGAAGGTCCTCGCCGTCTGGCGCGACCGCCTCGCCGGGAAGTCCCCCGAACTCCCGTCCGAACCGGTCCCGGCTCACCAGTAGAGTCGTACGGAAAGCAGTACATGCGCGACGAAGCGCAAGGAAGAAGGCATTTCACGATGAGCAGCACCGAGACGCCCCGCGGGCCCGTCGACTCCTCCCGCGTCCCGCGCTACGCGGGCCCCGCGACCTTCGCCCGGCTGCCCCGCCTGGACGAGGTCGGCCGCGCCGACGTCGCCGTGGTCGGCGTGCCGTTCGACTCGGGCGTCTCCTACCGGCCGGGCGCCCGCTTCGGCGGCAACGCCATCCGCGAGGCGTCCCGGCTGCTGCGCCCGTACAACCCCGCCCAGGACGCCTCCCCCTTCGCCCTCGCGCAGGTCGCGGACGGCGGCGACATCGCGGTGAACCCGTTCAACATCAACGAGGCCGTCGACACCATCGAGGCCGCCGCCGACGACCTGCTCGGCACCGGCGCCCGCCTGATGACGCTGGGCGGCGACCACACCATCGCGCTGCCGCTGCTGCGCTCGGTCGCCAGGAAGCACGGCCCGGTGGCGCTGCTCCACTTCGACGCGCACCTCGACACCTGGGACACCTACTTCGGCGCCGAGTACACCCACGGCACCCCGTTCCGCCGGGCGGTGGAGGAGGGCATCCTCGACACCGAGGCGCTCTCCCACGTCGGCACCCGCGGCCCGCTGTACGGCAAGCAGGACCTCACCGACGACGAGAAGATGGGCTTCGGCATCGTCACCTCGGCGGACGTCTACCGCCGGGGCGCCGACGAGGTCGCCGACCAGCTGCGCCAGCGCATCGGGGACCGCCCGCTCTACATCTCCATCGACATCGACTGCCTCGACCCCGCCCACGCCCCCGGCACCGGCACCCCCGAGGCGGGCGGCATGACATCCCGCGAGCTGCTGGAGATCCTGCGCGGCCTCGCCTCCTGCAACCTGGTCTCGGCCGACGTGGTCGAGGTCGCCCCGGCCTACGACCACGCCGAGATCACGTCGGTCGCGGCCTCCCACACGGCCTACGAACTCACCACCATCATGAGCCGTCAGATCGCGGCGGCCCGGAAGGACGCGTAAGCACAGTGACGCACGACCACGACCTGGTACTCCGGCCGACCGAGGCGCAGACCGAGGCGGCCCTGAACCCACCGTCCGGCCGCAACGGGGGCGACCTGGTCGTGGAGACCCTGGCCGGGCTGGGCGCGACGACCGTCTTCGGCCTGCCCGGCCAGCACGCCCTCGGCATGTTCGACGCGCTGCGCCGCTCCTCGCTGCGGTACGTCGGCCTGCGCGTGGAGAACAACGCGGGCTTCGCGGCGGACGCGTACGGCCGGATCACGGGGGAGGCGGCGCCGCTGCTGCTCTCCACCGGACCGGGCGCGCTGACCTCGCTGGCCGCGCTCCAGGAGGCGGCGTCGGCGTCGGCGCCCGTCCTGGCGATCAGCAGCCAGATCCCCACCGCCGGGCTGGGCGGTGGCCGGCACGGTTATCTGCACGAACTCCCCGATCAGTCGGCGTCGTTCCGGGGCGTGGTGAAGTCGGTTCACACGGTCCGCACCCAGTCGCAGATCCCGTCGGCGATCGCGGAGGCGTGGCGCTCCGCGCTCACCGCCCCGCACGGACCGGTGTGGGTGGAGATCCCGCAGGACGTGCTCCTCGCCCAGACCTCCCTCCCGGTGGTGACGGCCCCGGACGCGCTCCCGGAGGACCTGCCCCCGCGCGTCGAACTCACGGCGGTGGCGGCCGACCTGCTGTCCAACGCCGAGCGCCCGGCGGTCATCGCGGGCGGGGGAGTCGTACGGTCGGACGCCTCGGGCAAGCTGCGGCAGCTCGCGGAGAAGCTGGACGCCCCCGTGGTGACCACCTTCGGCGGCAAGGGCGCCTTCCCCTGGGAGCACCCGCTGTCCCTCCAGTCCTGGCTGGAGGACCGGCACATGACCGACCTCCTGGAGGACGCGGACGTCCTGCTGGTCGTCGGCTCGGGGCTCGGTGAACTCTCCTCGAACTACCACACGTTCAAGCCGCGCGGCCGCGTGATCCAGATCGAGGCGGACCTCGGCAAGCTGGAGTCCAACCACCCGGCGCTCGGCATCCACGCGGACGCCCGCCTCGCCCTCCAGGCCCTGCTGGAGACGGTGCAGGAGCGGACGGACGAGACGGCGCCGGACCGGGTCCGGGATGTGCTCACCCGCGTCGCGGACCGGATCGCCGGCCAGGAACTCACCCTGGAACAGGACGTCCTGGCCTCGGTGCGCCGCGCCCTGCCCGCCGGCTCCCCGTCCTTCTGGGACATGACGATCCTCGCCTACTGGGCCTGGTCCGCCTTCGACCCGCGCGGCTCCAACACCATGCACTCGGCCCAGGGCGCGGGCGGCCTCGGCTACGGCTTCCCGGCGGCCCTCGGCGCGGCGGCGGCCGACCCGGCCCGCCCGGTCCTCGCGGTGTCCGGTGACGGCGGCGCGCTGTACTCCATCGCGGAGCTGGCGACGGCGAGGCAGTACGACCTCCCCGTCACCTGGCTCATCGTGGACGACGGCGGCTACGGCATCCTCCGCGAGTACATGACGGACGCCTTCGGCCAGGCCACGGCCACGGAACTGACCCGCCCGGACTACGTCGCGCTCGCGGAGTCCTTCGGGGTGCCGGGCGTGCGGACGTCCCCGGAGACCCTGGAGGCGGACCTGTCCAAGGCCCTGGCCTCACCCGGCCCCTCGGTGGTCGTACTCCCGGCGCTGCTGCGGATGTTCGCCCCGACCCACCTGGACTGAGCTGCGTCACACCCCGGCCGCGCCCGGCACGAGACGGTGGTGAACTCCCCCCTTCCACAGGGGGGAGTTCACCACCGTCGCGCTCTCACCAGATCGCCTCGACCCACTCCGGGTGGTCGATGAACGGGTTGCGGTTGTGCTGGTAGGTGTCGTAGATGACCTGGTTGCGCTTCTCCTCGAAGGCGCTCGGCGGGTCCTCGTCGTTCCACTGCTTGAGGACGGACAGCCTGCCGATGTACGGGGCGCTGCCGTTGCTGACGCTCTCGTTGGGCTCCAGGTCGGCGAAGCCGTCGCCCCCGTCGTAGCGGACCGCCATGTAGAGGATCATCCGGGCCACGTCGCCCTTGTCCGCGTCGCGCGGCTCGAAGGAGTCGGAGTCGGTGAGGCTGCCGCCCCCGCCGCTGACCGCGCTGCCCCCGTTGTCGAAGTCCTTGTTGCCGCGGATGCTGTTGACCTGGACGTCCGCGGGGCGCAGGTGGTGCAGGTCGGTGCCGGGACCGGTCACCTCGCCGAAGTCGCCGTGCGACTTGGCCCAGGTGTGCTCGCGGTTCCAGTCGCCGAGGTCGCCGCCGTTGAGGGACTTGGCGCGTGAGACGCCGCTGTAGAGCAGGATCACGTTGTTGCTGTTGTTCGGGTCCTGGTCGGTGACCTTCAGCGCGTCCCAGACCGCCGAGTACGAGATCTTGCTCTGGCTGCTGATGATGGTGTGCAGCGAGGACTTGAGACTCGCGCCCGTCTTGCCGACGGCGTTCTTGTAGTACGTGCTGTCGTACGCCGCCGTCGTCGCGCTTGCCGGGGTGGCGACCGCCGCGGGCAGGGTGAGGCCGACGAGCAGGGCCGAGACGGCCAGTGCCGGAGCCTTCCAACGGTGCATGTGCGTCACGGGCATGAGGGTGCCGATCTACGCGGGTTGATTGAGCGGACAACGAGCGTGACATGGACACGCATACATGGCGGTGAAGAAGAGGTGGCTTTTGTGTGTCGAGATCCGGCGAGCCGCGCGTACTGAGCCCTATTCGGCGGCCGCGTCGAGCAGCACCCGCGCCAGCTCGCGCGGCCGGGAGAACATCGGCCAGTGCCCGGTGTCCATCCGGACCAGCCGCCAGTGCCCGCCGGCCACCAACTGGACTACGTCGTCATCGGGTTCGTCCCCCGCCTGGCCGCACAGGACGTAGGTCGCCCGCAGCGAGCCGAGCGGTTCGGTCAGCACGGCGGGCTCGGTCAGCGGGAGGCCAGGCTGGGGCGTGGAGTCGTCCACGATCCGTGCGATCTGCTCCGCGGTGAGGCCGTGCCCGTCGTAGTGGGACGCGGGGACGGGCGGCCAGAACCCCTGGTTCCGCTCGATGGCCGCCGTCATCTCCGCCCCGCCGTCCGGCCAGACCGAGACGAACGACTTCCCGTCGACCGGGACGCTGGAGTCGACGAACACCACCCCGGCCAGCCGCTCCCCGATCCGCTGCGCCGCCTGCCCGACCGGCACACCGGCGTAACTGTGCCCCACCAGCACGACATCGCGCAGATCCCGCCGTACGACCTCGTCCACGATGTCCTGGACGTGGATCTCCTGCCCGGCCGGTGTCCCCCGCCTCTCCGCGACCCCGGAGAGCGTCAGCGGATGCGCGCCGTGCCCGGCCTCCCGTATGTGCGGTACGACGTCGTCCCACGCCCATGAGCCGAGGCGGAGGCCCGCCACCAGTACGAAGTTGACCATGGGCTGACCGTAGCCGCTCACCGTGCGGTGATGATGACCCCTTTTTCCAGCTCACGGACACCGGCGCCGGACAGACGCACCTGCGCGCTGTGAGGCCGTCATCCTCGTCCCCTCCGCAGGCCCGTCGACCCGAAGACCCCAGCCGCCCCCCATACCTTCACGAACGCCAGTGCAACCCTCCCCCACCCCCACGAGTCAACCGATGCATGACGCACCGGACATCAGGACGCAAGGGAGCGATCGCCGCCGTGCTCGGTGGCGCGTTGCTCATACCCGTGGTGAGTGCCGCGCCGGCCTCCGCCACCACCTCGGTGAGCTGCACCTCGGCCAAGGCGGGCCTCGCCGCCAAGCTCAGCAAGGACATCGACGCCGCGCTCGCCGGCCGCAAGGGGAGTGTCGCGCTCGGGGTGTACGAGCGCGGCACCAACACCACCTGCACGCTGCGCGCGACCAGCGCGTACGACTCGGCCAGCACCGTCAAGGTCACCGTGCTGGCGACCCTGCTGTGGGACGCGAAGAAGCGGAACCGGTACCTGACGAGCACCGAGGCCTCGCTCGCCACCGCCATGATCACGAAGTCGGACAACGCCGCGACCAGCAAGCTGTGGAAGCAGCTGGGCACGACGAAGATCAAGGGCTTCCTGTCGGCCGCCGGGATGACGAAGACCACGCCCGGCGCCGACGGCTACTGGGGGCTCACCCAGATCAACGTCACCGACGAGCAGAAGCTGCTCAAGCTCGTCACCGCCAAGAACTCGGTGCTGAGCGACAACTCCCGCGCCTACATCCTGAAGCTGATGGGCCAGGTCGTCTCCTCCCAGCGCTGGGGCACCCCCGCGGGCGCCCCCTCCACCGTCGCCGTGCACGTCAAGAACGGCTGGCTCAGCCGGGCCACCCACGGCTGGCGCGTGCACAGCCTCGGCACCTTCAACGGCGCCGGCCACGACTACACCATCACCGTGCTGACGCAGGACAACAGCTCGATGGACTACGGCGTCGCCACCATCCAGAACGTCTCCAGGGCCGTCCACAAGGACCTCGTCCCGACCGCGTCGAAGACGGCCCTGTACGTCCCCACCGACACGCCCCGCGAGGCGTTCGTCGAGGCCCCGCCGCAGGGCTGATCCTTCACCGGGCGCTCTCCCGCCGGTCACCGCGCGGCCCTACGGTGACCGGCATGCGCACCCGAACCGTGCTCGCGGCCCTCGCCGCCGCCACCCTCGCCGCCACCGGCACCGCGAACGCGGACGCCGACAGCCGCCAGAAACACGCCTGTTCAGCCTCCGTCGCCATCGACGGCTTCTCCGACGCCCTCGACAAGACCACCTTCGACGGGGCCTACGTCGGCAACCTCTCCGCCCTCGCCGTCGACCGCGACGGTTCGCTCGCCGCGCTCTCGGACCGGTCCACCCTGTTCCGCCTCGGCGCGAAGGGCCCGACCGGGGCCGTGACGCTCCCCGGCGGCCTCGACTCCGAGGGACTGGCCGTCGACCGGGACGGCAGCATGCTGGTCACCTCCGAGACCGAGCCCTCCGTACGCCGCTACTCCCGTGAGGGCAAGCTCCTGGAGCGGCTCCCCGTACCGGCGGACCTCCAGGTCGCCCCCGCCGGGCGCGCCACCGCCAACCAGACCTTCGAGGGCCTCACCCTCCTCCCCGGCGGCCGCACCCTCCTCGCGTCCATGGAGTACGCCCTCGCCGGGGACGACCCCGGCACCGTCCGCTTCCAGACCTGGACGCGGGAGCACGGCCGGTTCCGGCCGGGCGCGCAGTACGCGTACCGGACGGACGGCCCCGCGCTGGGCGTGTCCGAGGTGCGGGCCGTTCCCGACGGCCGCCTCCTCGTCCTGGAGCGCGGTTTCGAGGCGGGCGTCGGCAACACCGTCCGGCTCAGCCTCGCCGACCTCCGCCACGCCACCGACACCTCCCGTGTCGGGCACCTCACCGGGCAGCCCGGAGTCCGCCCCCTCGGCAGGACCCCGCTCGCCGACCTCGCCGACTGCCCCAGCCTCGGCGCGACCGCCCGCCAGCCCCAGCCCAACCCGCTGCTGGACAACATCGAGGGCATGGCCGTCACCGGCCGGGACCACGCGCACCGGCTGAAGGTGACCCTCGTCAGCGACGACAACCAGAACCCGTCCCAGACGACCCGCCTGTACCGGCTCCGCGTGACGGCACCCGGCACCGGCTGACCCTCCCCCGGAAATCCCCCGGAATACCCCCTCGCACCCCCTTGTTTGTGCCTCACGGAAGATCGGGCAGGCAGACGGAGGACACCCGCGTGGGACCGCAACGGGGATGGGCACGACGACTGGCGGGCTACGCCTGGCGCCATCCGAAGGACGTCGTCCTGGCGCTCGGCGCCTCCCTGGGCGGGATGGCCGTCATGGCCGTGGTCCCGCTGATCACCAAGGTGATCATCGACGACGTGATCGGCGACCACACCCGGGACATGGCCCCCTGGGCGGGCGCCCTGCTTGCCGCCGCCGTGCTGATCTACGCCCTGACCTACGTCCGCCGCTACTACGGCGGCCGGCTCGCGCTGGACGTCCAGCACGACCTGCGCACCGGGATGTACGACACGATCACCCGGCTCGACGGCCGCCGCCAGGACGAGCTGTCCACCGGGCAGGTCGTCGGCCGCGCCACCAGCGACCTCCAGCTGATCCAGGGCCTGCTGTTCATGCTCCCGATGACCATCGGGAACGTCCTGCTCTTCCTGATCTCGCTCGGCATCATGGCCTGGCTCTCGCTCCCGCTGACCCTGGTCGCCCTCGCCGTCGCCCCCGCCCTCGGCTGGATAGCCCGCCGCAGCCGGACCCGGCTGCACCCCGCCACCTGGTACGCCCAGGCCCAGGCCGCCGCCGTCGCGGGCGTGGTCGACGGCGCGGTGAGCGGCGTACGCGTGGTGAAGGGGTTCGGGCAGGAGGAGCAGGAGACCGGGAAGCTGCGCGAGGTCGGCCGCCGGCTGTTCGCGGGGCGGCTGCGCACCATCCGGCTGAACAGCAGGTACACCCCCGCCCTCCAGGCCGTCCCCGCGCTCGGCCAGGTCGCCATGCTGGCCCTCGGCGGCTGGCTCGCGGTGCGCGGGCACATCACGCTGGGCACCTTCGTCGCCTTCTCCACCTACCTCGCCCAGCTCGTCGGCCCGGTCCGGATGCTCGCCGTGGTGCTCACCGTCGGCCAGCAGGCCCGCGCGGGCACCGAACGCGTGCTGGAGCTGATCGACACCGAGCCGTCCCTGAAGGACGGCACCCGGACCCTCCCGGCCGACGCGCCCGCCTCCGTCGAGTTCGACGACGTCTCCTTCGGCTACGACCCCGGGCGCCCGGTGCTCGACGGGCTCAGCCTGGAGATCCGGCCCGGCGAGACCCTGGCCGTGGTCGGCTCCTCCGGCTCCGGCAAGTCCACCCTCTCCCTGCTGCTCCCGCGCTTCTACGACGTCACCCACGGCGCCGTCCTGGTCGGCGGCCGCGACGTGCGCGAGCTGACGCTCGACTCGCTGCGGGCCGCGATCGGCCTGGTCCCGGAGGACTCCTTCCTGTTCTCCGCCACCGTCCGCGAGAACATCGCCTACGGCCGCCCCGACGCCGGCCAGGACCAGATCGAGGCCGCCGCCCGCGCCGCCCAGGCCGACCGCTTCGTCTCCGAGCTGCCCGAGGGGTACGACACCAAGGTCGGCGAGCACGGCCTGACCCTCTCCGGCGGCCAGCGCCAGCGCCTCGCGCTCGCCCGCGCCCTGCTCACCGACCCCCGCCTGCTGGTGCTGGACGACGCCACCTCGGCGGTGGACGTGACCGTCGAGCACGAGATCCACGAGGCGCTCGCCCAGGTCATGGCGGGCCGCACCACCCTCCTCGTCGCCCACCGCCGCTCCACCCTCGGCCTGGCCGACCGCATCGCCGTGCTGGACGCCGGCCGTCTGGTCGACGTCGGCACCGACGCGGAACTCCAGGAGCGCTGTGCGCTCTACCGCAGGCTGCTCACCGACCCCGACGAGCTGGGCGCCCCCTCCCCGGGCCACGCCCGCCCGGCCGAGCCGGCCGAGGACACCTCCGTCCGCGAGGAGCTGGACGCCGAGTTCGACGCCGAGCGCGGGGTCACCCCCCGGCTGTGGACCGGCGACCGCACCCCGCGGGAGGAGACCCTCTCCGGCACCCCGGCCACCCCCGAGCTGCTCGCCCAGGTCGAGGCGCTGCCCCCGGCCACCGACACCCCGGACGTCGACGAGGCCCGCGCGGTGCGCGCCGAGGACTCCTACGGCCTGCGCCGGCTGCTGCACGGCTTCGGGCGCCCCCTGCTGATCAGCCTGCTGCTGGTCGCCGTGGACGCGGGCTCCGGCCTGCTGCTGCCGGTGCTGATCCGGCACGGCATCGACGAGGGCGTCACCCGGACCGCCCTCGGCGCGGTGTGGGCGGCCTCCCTGCTCGGCCTGCTCACCGTGCTGGTGCAGTGGACGGCGCAGTACGGCGAGACCCGGATGACCGGCCGCACCGGCGAGCGGGTGCTGTACGCGCTGCGGCTGAAGATCTTCACCCAGCTCCAGCGGCTCGGCCTGGACTACTACGAGCGCGAGCTGACCGGCCGGATCATGACCCGGATGACCACCGACGTGGACGCGCTGTCCACGTTCCTGCAGACCGGCCTGGTCACCGCGTTCGTCTCGGTCGTCACCTTCTTCGGCATCATGGGCACCCTGCTGGTGCTGGACGTCCGGCTGGCGCTGGTCGTGTTCGCCACGCTGCCCCCGCTGATCATCGCCACCTTCTTCTTCCGCCGGGCCAGCGTGAAGGCGTACGAGCTGGCGCGGGAGCGGGTCTCCGTGGTCAACGCCGACCTCCAGGAGTCGGTGGCCGGCCTCAGGATCGTGCAGGCGTTCCGCCGCGAGCGGGACGGCGGGCGCCGGTTCGCCGAGCGCAGCGACTCCTACCGGCAGGCCCGTATACGGGGCCAGTGGCTGATCTCCGTCTACTTCCCGTTCGTGCAGCTGCTGTCCTCGGTCGCGGCCGCCGCCGTGCTGATCTCGGGCGCCGGGCGGGTGGAGGCGGCCACGCTGACCACCGGCGCGCTGGTCGCCTACCTGCTCTACATCGACCTGTTCTTCGCCCCCGTGCAGCAGCTCTCCCAGGTCTTCGACGGCTACCAGCAGGCCACCGTGTCGCTGGGCCGCATCCAGGAACTGCTGCGCGAACCGGCGTCCACCGGGGCCGCCGACGCCCCGCTGGACGTGCTCTCGCTGCGCGGCGACATCGCCTTCGAGGGCGTGGCCTTCGCCTACGGCGACGAGGAGGAGGCGCTCACCGGCATCGACCTGGCCATCCCGGCCGGGCAGACCGTCGCCTTCGTCGGTGAGACCGGCGCGGGCAAGTCGACCCTGGTCAAGCTGGTCGCCCGGTTCTACGACCCGACCTCGGGCCGGGTCACCGCCGACGGCACCGATCTGCGCGCCCTCGACCTCACCTCGTACCGCCACCGGCTCGGGGTGGTGCCGCAGGAGGCGTACCTCTTCCCCGGCACGGTCCGGGACGCCATCGCCTACGGGCGGCCCGACGCCACCGACGCCGAGGTGGAGGCGGCCGCGCGGGCGGTCGGCGCGCACGAGATGATCGCCACCCTGGACGGCGGCTATCTGCACGAGGTCGCCGAGCGCGGCCGCAACCTCTCGGCCGGCCAGCGCCAGCTCATCGCGCTCGCCCGCGCCGAGCTGGTCGACCCCGACGTGCTGCTGCTGGACGAGGCGACGGCCGCGCTGGACCTGGCCACCGAGGCGCAGGTCAACCAGGCCACCGACCGGCTCGCGGGCCGCCGCACCACCCTGGTGGTGGCCCACCGGCTGACCACCGCCGCCCGCGCCGACCGGGTCGTGGTGATGGAGCACGGCCGGGTCGTGGAGGACGGTCACCACACCGAACTCCTCGCCCTCGACGGCCGGTACGCCGACATGTGGCGGACCTTCACGGGGCGGCCGGAGCCGGAGGAGCCGGTCGGTGTGACCTCCTGAGCGGCGCGTTTCCCTGACGGCCGTGCAACCATCCGGCACACCGGACGCGTCCGTACATCAGTACGGAGATCGAAAAGTGTGCCCATGGGGCGGGGGAGGACGGCCGTGGACGGCGGTGCGGTACGGCGATGGGCGGCGCTCGGTGCGACGGCGCTGACCCTGTCCGGGGCGTTCGCCCTCGCGGCCCCGGGGACGGCCGAGGCGGCCGGCGGCGTCCGGTGCGCGGGGCGCGAGGTGCGCGCCCTGCGCTTCTCCACCGGCACCGTGCACCTCTACCGCGACGACGGCTACGTCTGCGCCACCACCGTCGCCGCGAAGCCCGGCACCCGCGTCCTCCTGGTCAGCGTGCAGGCGCGCGGCGGCCGCCCGGTGACCGACCGGGGCCGCTACCGGCACCACGCCGGACCCGTGACCGTCCACGCCGGGCACCGGTGCGTCAAGGTGCGCGGAGCGGTCGGCACGGGGACGGTCAGCTCCGGCTGGATTCTGTGCTGATCGCACGATCCGGCCAATCCCCTCTGGTGTGAAGGCAGTTGCTCGGATAGCTTCCGGCGGACATCTGTCTCACAGGGGAGAGTGCGCATGCGCAAGGCGCTGAGATGGCTGCTGGCGCTCACGGTGCTCATCGGCACACTGGGCACGGCGGGCACAGCGGGGGCGGCCACCGCCGCACCGCCGGCACCCACGGACATCAAGGACCGGCTGCTGGCGATACCCGGCATCAGCCTGGTGGAGGAGAAGCCGTACACCGGCTACCGCTACTTCGTCCTGAACTTCACCCAGCCGGTCGACCACCGGCACCCGGCCAGGGGCACCTTCCAGCAGCGGATCACCGTGCTGCACAAGGACGTGAGCCGCCCGACCGTCTTCTACACCAGCGGCTACAACGTCTCCACCACGCCGTCCCGCCGCGAGCCCACCCAGATCGTGGACGGCAACCAGGTCTCGCTGGAGTACCGCTTCTTCACCCCGTCCCGCCCGGCCCCGGCCGACTGGTCCAAGCTGGACATCTGGCAGGCCGCCAGCGACCAGCACGCCGTCCACGAGGCGCTGAAGCCGCTGTACTCCGCCAACTGGCTGGCCACCGGCGGCTCCAAGGGCGGTATGACGGCCACCTACTACGAGCGCTTCTACCCCCGCGACATGGACGGCGTGGTCGCCTACGTCGCCCCCAACGACGTGGTGAACGACGAGGACTCCGCCTACGACCGCTTCTTCGCGGGCGTCGGCACCAAGGAGTGCCGCGACAAGCTGAACGCCGTACAGCGTGAGGCCCTGGTCCGCCGCGAGGCGCTGGAGAAGCGGTACGCGCAGTACGCCGCCGACAACGGCTACACC
Organism: Streptomyces sp. NPDC046860; assembly: GCF_040645115.1. Taxonomy (NCBI): domain Bacteria; kingdom Bacillati; phylum Actinomycetota; class Actinomycetes; order Kitasatosporales; family Streptomycetaceae; genus Streptomyces; species Streptomyces sp. NPDC046860. Next base: position 239,715 of record NZ_JBEYXQ010000004.1, read on the forward strand.
TTCACCACCATCGGCTCCCTGGACAAGGCGTACGAGGCCGTCGTCCTCGACTACGTGTGGGGCTTCTGGCAGTACAGCGGCCTCGCCGACTGCGACTCGGTCCCGGCCGGCGCGCCCACCGCGAGCGACGACGCGATCTGGGACTCGGTCGACACCATCTCCGGCTTCTCCGCCTACACCGACCAGGGCCTGGAGCAGTACACGCCGTACTACTACCAGGCGGGCACCCAGCTCGGCGCGCCCACCATCGGCTTCCCGCACATCGAGCGGAAGCTGATCCGCTACGGCTACCAGCCGCCGCGCAACTTCGTGCCCCGCTCCATCCCGATGCGCTTCCAGAAGGGCGCCATGCGGGACGTGGACACCTGGGTCAGGCACCACGCCCGGCAGATGCTGTTCGTGTACGGGCAGAACGACCCCTGGGGTTCGGAGCGGTTCCGCCCCGGCGCGGGCGCCCGTGACTCCCACGTGTTCACCGCGCCCGGCATGAACCACGGCGCCAACGTCGCCGGGCTCGTCGCCGACGAGCGGGCCTTCGCCACCGCGCGCATCCTGAAGTGGGCCGGGGTGGCGTCCCCGGCGGTCCAGTCGGACCCGTCGGCGGCCAGGCCGCTGGCCCGCTTCGACAGCGGGCTCGACGTCCGTGACGCGGAGCGCGAGCCCGCGCTGCGCCCGTAGGACGGCCGGGGGAGGGGGCGCCGGGTCCGTCCGGCGCCCCCTCCGCCGTTTCCCGCCGCGGTGGGTGACGCCCCGTGAGTTCCCTTGACGGAAAGAAACTTCCCGGATATTGGTGACTTCCGAAAGTTTCCTTCAGCGGTTCTCCTTCGGAAGGGGCGCACGTGCACCACGCCAGCACGGGAAGCACGGGAAACACCGCACGGACCTCACGACGGGCCCTCCTCGCGGCGACGGCCGGCCTCGGCGCCGCCCTCGCCGTCCCCACCGCCTCCGGCACCGCCCACGCCGCCACCCCGGGCGACGCGGCGCTGCGCGCGGTCATCGCGCGGATGACGCTGGAGGAGAAGGTCGGCCAGCTCTTCGTCTCCCGGATCTACGGCCACTCCGCCACCGCCCCCGACCAGGCCGACATCGACGCCAACCTCAAGGAACTCGGCGTCCGTACCGCCGACGAGCTGATCGAGCGGTACCGGGTCGGCGGCATCATCTACTTCACCTGGGCGCACAACACCCGCGACCCCCACCAGATCGCGGACCTGTCCAACGGGCTCCAGCACTCCTCGCTGTCCCGCCCCCGCGGGCTGCCCCTGCTCGTCGCCACCGACCAGGAGCACGGCGCCGTCTGCCGGATCGGCAAGCCCGCCACCCTGCTCCCCGGCGCCATGGCGCTCGCCGCCGGCCGCTCGCGCACCGACGTGCGCACCACCGGCCGCGTCTCCGGCGCCGAACTGCGCGCGATGGGCGTCAACCAGGACTACGCGCCGGACGCCGACGTCAACGTCAACCCGGCCAACCCGGTCATCGGCGTACGGTCCTTCGGCGCCGACCCGGAACTGGTGGGCGCCCTGGTGGCGGCCGAGGTGAAGGGCTACCAGTCGGCCGGGGTCGCCGCCACCGCCAAGCACTTCCCGGGCCACGGCGACACCGCCGTCGACAGCCACACCGGCTTCCCCGTCATCACCCACAGCCGGGAGCAGTGGGACGAGCTGGACGCGGTGCCCTTCCGGGCCGCCGTCGCCGCGGGCATCGACTCGGTCATGACCGCGCACATCCAGTTCCCCGCGCTCGACGCCTCCGGCGACCCCGCGACCCTCTCCCACCCGATCGTCACCGGCATCCTGCGCGGCGAACTCGGCTACGACGGCGTCGTCATCACCGACTCCCTCGGCATGGAAGGCGTCCGCACCAAGTACGGCGACGACCGGGTGCCGGTGCTGGCGCTGAAGGCCGGGGTGGACCAGCTGCTCAACCCGCCCTCCATGGAGGTGGCCTGGAACGCGGTGCTGGCCGCCGTCCGCGGCGGGGAGCTGACCGTGGCCCGGCTGGACGAATCGGTTCTGCGCATCCTGCGGATGAAGGCGCGGCTCGGCCTCTTCAAGGGCACCCGTGTCACCCACGCCGGTGTGGACCGGACCGTGGGCGTCGAGCGGCACCTGGCCACCGCCGACCGCATCGCCGAGCGCACCACGACCCTGCTGGCCAACGAGGGGCGCCTGCTCCCGCTGGACCGGCGCAGGCAGCCCCGGGTGCTGGTCGTCGGCGCCGACCCGGCCTCCCCGTCCGGCACCACCGGACCGCCCACCGGGGTCCTGGCCACCGCCCTCACCGAACTGGGCTTCACCGCGACGGCGCTGTCCACCGGCACCGCGCCCACCGCGGACGCCGTCACCAGGGCGGTCGCCGCCGCGCAGGACGCCGACGCGGTGGTCGTGGCCACGTACAACGTGACCGCGTCCAGCTCCCAGCGCACCCTGGTCCAGCGCCTGCTGGCCACCGGCCGCCCGGTGGTCGCGCTGGCGATCCGCAACCCGTACGACGCCGCCCAGCTCGCCGACGTCAAGGCGCACCTGGCCGCCTACTGCTGGACCGACGTCGAACTCCGCGCCGCCGCACGGGTCATCGCGGGCCGGGTGAAGCCGCGCGGCAAGCTCCCGGTGCCGGTCGCGCGGGCGGACGACCCGGCACAAATCCTGTATCCACTGGGCCACGGACTGACCTACTAGGAGCCCGCGAAAAAAACTTCCGCGGATCGTGCAACCCTTCGCCGCCCTTCGGTGTCGTACTACCCGTCAGGGCTTCGGGGGGGGATTCCGTGGGGGGATCGCGAAGCTCCGGCGCACAGGGGGAAAGCCGAGGGGGCGTGCCCGGTCGCATCGACCGGGCACGCCCCCTCGAAACATGTCAGGCGGCGGGCGGCGGCACTTCCGCCGCCGTCGGGTAGGACTCCTGGGCCCCGCGCCGGGTGACCGCCGCGGCGCCCACCCGGGCCGCGTAGGCGGCCGCCTCCGGCAACTCCCCGCCCGCGCCCAGCCGCCAGGCCAGCGCGGCCGTGAACGCGTCCCCGGCGCCCGTGGTGTCCACCGCGTCCACCGGGAGCGACGGCACCGCCCGCACACCCGAGGCGTCGCAGACCAGGGCGCCCTCCGCGCCCAGCGTCACCACCACCGAGCGCGGGCCGAGGGCCAGCAGGCCGCGGGCCCACCCGGCCGGATCGTCACCGCTCTCCCCGTCACCGAGCAGCACCCGGGCCTCGTGCTCGTTGACCACCAGCGGATCGCAGGCGGCCAGCACCTCGGCGGGCAGCGGACGCGGCGGGGACGGGTTCAGCACGAACCGGGTGCCCTCGGGCAGGGCCCGCACCACGGCCGACACCGTCTCCAGCGGGATCTCCAGCTGCGCCGACACCACCCGCGCCGCGCCCAGCACCCCGGCCGCCGCCTGGACGTCGCCCTCGGTGAGGCGGGCGTTGGCGCCGGGGGAGACCACGATGCTGTTGTCCCCGGACGGGTCGACGGTGATCAGCGCGACCCCGGTCGGCGCCCCGCCGGCCAGCACCGCCGAGGTGTCCACCCCGGCCGAGCGCAGCGAGTCCAGCAGCAGCCGGCCGTGGCCGTCGTCGCCGACCCGCGCCAGCAGCGCCGTACGGGCGCCGAGGCGGGCGGCGGCGACCGCCTGGTTGGCGCCCTTGCCGCCCGGGTGGACGGCCAGGTCGCCGCCGAGCACCGTCTCCCCGGCACCCGGCCGCCGCTCCACCCCGACCACCAGATCGGCGTTGGCGGACCCCACGACCAGCAGGTCGTAGTCGTACATCAAGGCTCCCTACAGAGATATGGAGGCGCGGTCAGCCGGTGAAGCCGGCCACGTTCTCCCGGGTGACGACCTTCACCGGCACCTTCACCATCGGCGCGAGCCTGCCGCCGTCGAGCGCCTTGAGGGCGTTGGTGACGGCGATCCGGCCGAGCTGGCTCGGCTGCTGCGCCACCGACGCGTACAGCGTGCCGCCCTCGACCGCCTTCAGTCCGTCCGGGGTGCCGTCGAAGCCGACGACCTGCACGGACTTGCCCGCCTTGGAGCCGAGCGCCTTGATCGCGCCGAGGGCCATCTCGTCGTTGGCCGCGATGACGCCCTGCACGTCGGGGTGGGCCTGGAGCAGGTTGGACATCACGTCCAGACCCTTGGCCCGGTCGAAGTCGGCGGGCTGCTGGGCCAGCACCTTGATGCCGGGGTACTTCCTCAGCCCCTGGGCGAAGCCCTGGGCCCGCTCACGCGCGGCGGAGGTGCCCGCCTGGCCCTGGAGGACGACGATCTTCCCCTTGCCGCCGAGCTTCTCCGCGACCGACTTCGCCGCCAGCTCGCCGCCCGCCACGTTGTCGGAGGCGACCAGCGCGGCCACCTTCGCCTTGTTGACGCCGCGGTCCACCGCGATCACCGGGATGTCCGCCTTGCCCGCGGCCTTCACCGAGTTGCCGGCCGCGTCGGAGTCCACCGGGTTGACGATGACCGCGCCGTAGCCGGAGCTGGTGAAGTTCTGGAGCTGGTCGGCCTGCTGGGAGGCGTCGTCACGGGCGTCGGTGACGGTGAGGTCCACGCCCCGCTTCTTCGCCTCCGCCTGCGCGCCGTCCCGGATCTGCACGAAGAACGGGTTGTTCAGCGTCGACAGCGACAGACCCAGCTTCGGGTTCGCCGGGGCCGAGCCATTGTGCAGGAAGGAGGTCGCGCCGACGATCGCCACCGTCACCACGGCCGCGAGCCCGTACGTCGCCGCCTGCTTGCCCCGGTTCCCGCCGCCGGTACCGGCCGCCACCGGGGTGGCCCCGGCCTTGCGGCGCACGGTGTCCAGCAGCACCGCCAGCGCGATGACCACACCGATGACGACCTGCTGCCAGAACGCGGAGACCGAGAGCAGGTTGAGGCCGTTGCGGAGCACCGCCAGGATCAGCGCGCCGATCAGGGTGCCCGACGCCTTGCCGGTGCCGCCCGCCAGCGAGGCACCGCCGATGACGACGGCCGCGATGGCGTCCAGCTCGTAGCCGTCGGCCGCCTGCGGCTGCGCCGAGGACAGCCGGGAGGCCAGCACCACACCGGCGACGGCCGCGAACACACCGGACAGCGCGTACACGGCGAGCTTCTGCCGCTTCACCCTGAGGCCGGAGAGGCGCGCGGCCTCCTCGTTGCCGCCGATCGCGTACATGGACCGGCCGATGTAGGTCCGCCCCAGCACGAACGCCGCGAGCAGCCCCATCACCACCATGACCAGCACCGGCACCGGCAGCCAGCTGCCGAGGGTGTCCCCGAGGTGGGAGACGGAGTCCGGGAACGGGATCGGCACACCGCCGGAGATCACCAGCGACAGACCGCGCGCCACCGACAGCATGGCCAGCGTGGCGATGAACGGCGGCAGCTTCCCGTACGCCGTCAGGAAGCCGTTGACCAGGCCCGCCGCGATGCCCGTGGCGAGCGCCAGGACCACCGCGAGGGCGACGGGGACGCCGTGCGAGGTGGCGCTCCAGGCCAGCACGGTCGCCGACAGCGCGGCCACCGAACCCACCGACAGGTCGATGCCCGCCGAGACGATCACGAAGGTCACACCGAAGGCGAGGATCGCCGTCACGGCCGCCTGCACACCGATGTTGAGCAGGTTGTCGGTGGTCAGGAAGTCGCCCGACAGCACCGACAGGGCTATGACGAGGACGATCAGCGCGGTCAGCGCGCCGTTGTCGAGCAGCAGCCGGCCGAAGCCGCCCGCCGTGGAACTGCCGGAGTCCGCCCGGCTCTTGAGGGTGTCAGTGGCCACCGGGGGCCTCCGTCTCGCTACTGGGGTCGGTCGTGGGGTCGGCCGTGGGGGTGCCCACGGCGAGGGACATGACGGTGTCCTGGGTGGCCTCGGACGCGTCGAGCTCGCCCGCGATCCGGCCCTGGGCCATCACCAGCACCCGGTCGCTCATGCCGAGCACCTCGGGCAGGTCGCTGGAGATCATCAGGACGGCGGCACCGGCCGCGGTGAGTTCGTTGACGAGCTGGTAGATCTCCACCTTCGCGCCGACGTCGATGCCGCGCGTCGGCTCGTCGAGGATCAGCACCCGGGCGTCGGCCAGCAGCCACTTGCCGATGACGACCTTCTGCTGGTTGCCGCCGGACAGGGTGCGCGTGTGCTGGCCGAGGCCCGCCATGCGCACGTTGAGCCGCTCGGCGATCCGCCCGGCGGCCTCGTGCTGGCCCTTGCGGTCCACCAGCCCGGCCCGGCTGGAGGACCGCAGGGTCACCAGACCCAGGTTCTCCGCCACGGAGGCGTCCAGCACCAGACCCTGGCCCTTGCGGTCCTCGGGCACCAGACCGATCCCGGCGCTCAGCGCCGCGTCCACGTCGTGGCGCCGCAGCGCGGTGCCGCGCACCTTGACCGTGCCCGCGTCGTACGGGTCGGCGCCGAACACCGCCCGCGCGACCTCGGTACGGCCCGCGCCGACCAGTCCGGCGATGCCGACGACCTCACCGGCGCGCACCTCGAAGCTCACGTCGTGGAAGACCCCGTCACGGGTCAGCCCCTCCACCGCGAGCAGCGGCTCGCCCCGCTCGGGGCGTTCGCGCGGGTACTGCTGCTCGATGGAGCGGCCCACCATGAGGCGTACGAGTTCGTCCTCGGGCGTGGACGCCGGGACCTGGCCGACGCTGCGGCCGTCCCGGATCACGGTGACGCGGTCGCCGAGGGCGGCGATCTCGTCCAGGTGGTGGGTGATGAACACGATGCCGACGCCGTCCGCGCGCAGCGTGCGCACCAGCGTGAACAGCCGGCCCACCTCCTCGGAGGTGAGCACCGCGGTCGGCTCGTCCATGATCAGCACCCGGGCGTCGAGGCTGAGCGCCTTGGCGATCTCCACCATCTGCAGCCGGGCGATGCCGAGTTCGCGCACCCGGGTGCGCGGGGACACGTCCAGCCCGACCCGCTTCAGCAGGGCCTCGGCGTCGGCCTCCATCCGCTTGCGGTCGACCATGCCGAACCGGCGCGGCTGGCGGCCCAGGAAGATGTTCTCGGCCACCGTCAGATCGGGGACCAGGTTGAACTCCTGGTAGATCGTGGCGATGCCGAGCGCCTCCGCGTCCCGGGCGCCGCGCACCCGGACCTCGGTGCCGTCGACCAGGATGCGCCCGGAGTCCGGCTGGTAGGCGCCCGAGAGGGTCTTGATCAGGGTGGACTTGCCCGCGCCGTTCTCGCCGAGCAGGACATGGACCTCACCCCGGCGCAGGGCGAAGTCGACGCCGTCCAGGGCGATCACACCGGGGAACGCCTTGCGGACGCCCTCGACGCGCAGCAGTTCGTCGGGATCGCTCACGGTGTGCTCCTCTGCACGGGGTTGCTCCTTGTTGCGGGGGACGGGGGAGGGACGAGTACGGCGGCCGGGGCACCGCAGGAGCGGCGCACGACCAGGCGGGCGTCGAGGGTGACGGACCGCGCGGTCCGGCCCTCGATCCGGTCGACCAGGGCGCGCACGGCGGCCCGGCCGAGGTCGCCGGTGGGCTGGGCGATGGCGGTGATCGGCGGCTCGGTGTGCACGAACCACGGGATGTCGTCGAACACCGCCAGCGCGATGTCGTCCGGCACCCGCAGCCCGTGCGCCCGGATGGCGTCCAGCGCGCCCAGCGCCATCAGGTTGTCGGCGGCGAACACCGCCCGGGGCGGCTCGGGCAGCGCGAGGAACCTCTCGGTGACCCGCCGGCCGCTGGCCGCCTGGAAGTCGCCGTGGCCGATGTACTCGGCCGCCAGCGGCAGCCCGTACGCGGCCATCGCGTCCCGGAAGGCGGACACCCGCTCGCTGCCGGTCGTGGTGCCGGCCGGGCCCGCGATGATCGCGAGCCGCCGGTGCCCGAGCCCGTGCAGATGCGCCACCAGGTCCCGTACCGCCCGGCGCCCGTCGGCCCGGACCACCGGCACCTCGGCACCGGGTATCCAGCGGTCCACGAAGACCACCGGGGTGCCCGCGCTGGCCGCGTCGAGCAGCAGCGGGGAGTCACCGGGGGCCGGGGAGACCAGCAGACCGTCGATCCGGCGGTCCAGCAGGGTGCGGACGTGATGGTCCTGGAGGTCGGGGCGCTCGTCGGCGTTGCCGATGATCACGCTGTACCCGAGGTCGCGGGCGGCCTCCTCCACCGAGCGGGCCAGCTCGGTGAAGTACGGGTTCAGCACATCGCCGATCACCAGGCCGAGCGCGTGGGTCTGGTCGGTGCGCAGGGAGCGGGCCACGGCGTTGGGCCGGTAGCCCAGCGCGGCCACGGCGGCCAGCACACGGGAGCGCGCCTCGGCGCTCACCGAGGGATGAGCGTTCAGCACGCGCGAGACCGTGGCGACGGAGACACCCGCCGCCGCGGCGACGTCCTTGATGCTCGCCATCGACGGCTCCACCTCCTTGTGGAATCGTTTTCAACGACGTGTCCGGAGGATTGGAATCGATTACACGGCCTCGGGACAACCCCCTCAGCAGTGGCTGAAATCGGATTGTGATGAACCCCGCTCACATGAGCGAACCCGGTCCGGGGCTCGCTGTCGGCCCCCGCCGGTACCGTCACCCCATGGCGCAGAAGACGGGAAACCCCACCGGCGAACGGCATTTGGCCGTGCTGGAAGGCGTGCTGGAGCGCATCACCTACGCCAACGAGGAGACCGGGTACACCGTCGCCCGCGTCGACACCGGCCGAGGCGGCGGTGATCTCCTCACCGTGGTCGGCGCGCTGCTCGGCGCCCAGGTGGGGGAGTCGCTGCGCCTGGAGGGCCGCTGGGGCTCGCATCCGCAGTACGGCAAGCAGTTCACCTGCGAGAACTACACGACGGTCCTGCCCGCCACCGTCCAGGGAATCCGCCGCTACCTCGGTTCCGGCCTGGTCAAGGGCATCGGCCCGGTCTTCGCCGACCGGATCACCCGGCACTTCGGCCTGGACACCCTGAAGATCATCGAGGAGGAGCCGAAGCGCCTGATCGAGGTCCCCGGCCTCGGCCCCAAACGCACCGCGCGCATCGCCGACGCCTGGGAGGAGCAGAAGGCGATCAAGGAGGTGATGCTCTTCCTCCAGAGCGTCGAGGTCTCCACCTCCATCGCCGTGCGCATCTACAAGAAGTACGGCGACGCCTCGATCTCCGTGGTGAAGAACCAGCCCTACCGGCTCGCCACCGACGTCTGGGGCATCGGCTTCCTCACCGCCGACAGGATCGCGCGGTCCGTCGGCATCCCGCACGACAGCCCCGAACGCGTCAAGGCCGGCCTGCAGTACGCCCTCTCCCAGTCCACCGACCAGGGCCACTGCTACCTCCCCGAGGAGCGCCTCATCGCGGACGCGGTCAAGCTCCTCCAGGTCGACACCGGCCTGGTCATCGAGTGCCTGGCCGAGCTGGCCGCCCCCGGCGAGGAGGCCGAGGAGCCCGGCGTCGTACGGGAGAAGGTGCCCGGACCGGACGGCGGGGAGCCCGTCACCGCCGTGTACCTCGTCCCCTTCCACCGGGCCGAACTCTCCCTCGCCGCCCAGGTGTCGCGCCTGCTGCGCACCGGCGAGGACCGGATGCCGGTCTTCCGGGACGTGAACTGGGACAAGGCGCTCGGCTGGCTCAGGGGCCGTACCGGCGCCGACCTCGCCCCCGAGCAGGAGGCGGCCGTCCGGCTCGCGCTCACCGAGAAGGTCGCCGTCCTCACCGGCGGCCCCGGCTGCGGCAAGTCCTTCACCGTCCGCTCGGTCGTCGAACTCGCGCGCGCCCGGCGGGCCAAGGTGCTGCTCGCCGCGCCCACCGGACGCGCCGCCAAGCGGCTGGCCGAGCTGACCGGCGCCGAGGCGTCCACCGTGCACCGGCTGCTGGAGCTGAAGCCCGGCGGGGACGCCGCCTACGACCGCGAGCGCCCGCTGGACGCCGACCTCGTGGTGGTCGACGAGGCGTCCATGCTGGACCTCCTCCTCGCCAACAAGCTGGTCAAGGCCGTACCCCCGGGCGCGCACCTGCTCTTCGTCGGCGATGTGGACCAGTTGCCCAGCGTCGGCGCCGGGGAGGTGCTGCGCGACCTGCTGGCGGAGGGGAGCCCGGTGCCCGCGGTCCGGCTCACCCGGGTGTTCCGCCAGGCCCAGGAGTCCGGTGTGGTCACCAACGCGCACCGGATCAACGCGGGGCAACACCCGCTCACCGACGGGCTGAAGGACTTCTTCCTCTTCGTCGAGGACGACACCGAGGAGGCCGGCCGGCTCACCGTGGACGTGGCCGCCCGCCGCATCCCGGCCCGCTTCGGCCTCGACCCGCGCCGGGACGTGCAGGTCCTCGCCCCGATGCACCGGGGCCCGGCGGGCGCCGGCGCCCTCAACGCGCTGCTCCAGCAGGCCATCACCCCGGGCCGCCCGGACGTGCCGGAGAAGCGGTTCGGCGGCCGGGTCTTCCGGGTCGGCGACAAGGTGACCCAGGTCCGCAACAATTACGACAAGGGCGAGAACGGTGTCTTCAACGGCACCGTCGGCGTGGTCACCTCACTCGATCCGGTCGAGCAGCGTCTGACGGTGCTGACGGACGAGGACGAGGAGGTGGAGTACGAGTTCGACGAACTGGACGAACTGGCCCACGCGTACGCCGTGACCATTCACCGCTCCCAGGGAAGTGAATACCCGGCGGTGGTGATCCCGGTCACCACGGGGGCGTGGATGATGCTCCAGCGGAACCTGCTGTACACGGCGGTCACCCGCGCCAAGAGGCTGGTCGTGCTGGTGGGTTCGCGCAAGGCGATCGGGCAGGCCGTGCGCACGGTGTCGGCCGGACGGCGGTGTACGGCGCTCGACTTCAGACTCGTCGGCAAAAATGATCGATCAAATGAGTCACGAAGGTCACAGAGCACTTCCGGAACCCCCGTCCAGCGGGCAGGATGAGCAGGTTGGCGGCACTGAGTGCCGCCAATGGGCCAAGTGGCGACCCCGAGTGCACTCTCCTGAGCCAAATGGGGGATGGTAGAGACAGTCAGGGCACCTCGAAGATGAGGCACTAAGTCGGTGAGGGAAGACGTGAGCGAGCACACCAACAACGCCGTAGTACTGAGGGTCGGAGACGGCGAGTACACCTATCCGGTGGTCGACAGCACCGTCGGTGACAAGGGCTTCGACATCGGGAAGCTCCGCGCCCAGACCGGTCTGGTGACCCTGGACAGCGGCTACGGCAACACCGCCGCCTACAAATCCGCCGTCACCTACCTCGACGGCGAGGCGGGCATCCTCCGCTACCGCGGCTACCCGATCGAGCAGCTCGCCGAGCGCTCCACCTTCCTCGAGGTGGCGTACCTGCTCATCAACGGCGAACTGCCGACCGTCGACGAGCTGGCCAAGTTCAAGGACGACATCACGCGGCACACCCTGCTGCACGAGGACGTCAAGAACTTCTACCGGGGCTTCCCGCGCGACGCCCACCCGATGGCCATGCTGTCCTCGGTCGTCTCGGCGCTGTCCACCTTCTACCAGGACAGCCACAACCCGTTCGACGAGAAGCAGCGCGACCTCTCCACCATCCGCCTGCTCGCCAAGCTCCCGACGATCGCGGCGTACGCGTACAAGAAGTCGATCGGTCACCCGTTCGTCTACCCGCGCAACGACCTCGGCTACGTCGAGAACTTCCTGCGCATGACGTTCTCCGTCCCGGCGCAGGAGTACGAGCTGGACCCGGTCGTGGTCTCGGCGCTCGACAAGCTGCTCATCCTGCACGCGGACCACGAGCAGAACTGCTCGACCTCCACGGTCCGCCTGGTCGGCTCCTCGCAGGCCAACATGTTCGCCTCGATCTCCGCCGGCATCAACGCGCTGTGGGGCCCGCTGCACGGCGGCGCCAACCAGTCGGTGCTGGAGATGCTGGAGGGCATCCAGGCCAACGGCGGCGACGTCGACTCCTTCATCCGCAAGGTGAAGAACAAGGAGGACGGCGTCCGCCTGATGGGCTTCGGCCACCGGGTGTACAAGTCCTTCGACCCGCGCGCCAAGATCATCAAGGCCGCCGCGCACGACGTCCTCTCCGCGCTCGGCAAGTCCGACGAGCTGCTGGACATCGCGCTGAAGCTGGAGGAGCACGCGCTCTCCGACGACTACTTCGTCTCGCGCAACCTCTACCCCAACGTCGACTTCTACACCGGTCTGATCTACCGGGCCATGGGCTTCCCGACCGAGATGTTCACGGTCCTGTTCGCCCTCGGCCGCCTGCCGGGCTGGATCGCCCAGTGGACCGAGATGATCAAGGAGCCGGGTTCGCGCATCGGCCGCCCGCGCCAGATCTACACGGGCGTCGTCGAGCGGGACTTCGTCCCGGTCGAGCAGCGCTAAAAGCTCAGGAAAAAGCGGAAGGCGCCCTGGCGTCGGTCCCCCCACGGGCCGACGTCCAGGGCGCCTTCCCATGCCCCGGTGCGGATTCCCCCCACGGGATCCGGGCCGGGCGCTCGGAGGGCAGCGCCTGAATTCGCCGCCTGAGCAGGACGGGCGGACCCGTCGTGCTCCAGTGACATGAAACGGTTGCGGTCTGCCGGGACAGCGCACGCTGGGAGGGCCGCTCAAAGCTCCCCGGTGTACGTGCCCCGGCAACGCATCTCTGGAGAAGTCCCCCAAGACGACTCCAGATGCCAGCCGGCGCCCCCCAAGACGCTGGACTGACACCGCCAACTTAGACCTTCGAACCCCTTCGATGGTTACGTTCGCGTCACTGTGACTTGCGTCTCTTGCATACGTCCCATAGGTGCGCAAGAGCCCCGATACGGGGATCGGGACCCAAGCGTAAGGAAGATGCGCGAGCCTTGTGAAGAGCTTATGTGAGGTGCGCGCCGGACTCCAGGGGGACTCTTACTTCTCCTCGCCCGATGTGCGCCCGCATCAGCGGAACCTGCGCAGTCTGAGGCTGTTGGTGACCACGAACACCGAGGAGAAGGCCATCGCCGCTCCCGCGATCATCGGGTTCAGCAGTCCGGCCGCGGCCAGCGGCAGGGCGGCGACGTTGTAGCCGAAGGCCCACACCAGGTTGCCCTTGATGGTGGCCAGCGTGCGCCGGGAGAGCCGGATGGCGTCCGCGGCCACCCGCAGGTCGCCCCGGACCAGGGTGAGGTCCCCGGCCTCGATCGCCGCGTCGGTGCCGGTGCCCATGGCGAGCCCCAGGTCGGCGGTGGCGAGCGCGGCCGCGTCGTTCACCCCGTCCCCGACCATGGCGACGGTCCGGCCCTCGCGCCGCAGCTTCTCGACGACGTCCACCTTGTCCTCGGGCAGCACCTCGGCGACGACCTCGTCGATGCCGACCTCGCGCGCGACCGCCTCGGCGACCGTGCGGTTGTCCCCGGTGAGCAGCACGGGCGTCAGGCCCAGCGCGCGCAGCTCCCGTACCGCCTCGGCGCTGGTCTCCTTCACCGCGTCCGCGACGGCGAGCACCGCGCGCGGCTGCCCGTCCCAGCCCGCCACGACGGCCGTACGGCCCTCCTGCTGGGCCCTGGAGCGCGCGGCGGCCAGTTCCTCGGGCAGGGTGTCCCAGAGCCGTCCGGCGGCCACCTCGCGGCCGTCCACGCGGCCGCGTACGCCACGCCCGGGAACGTTCTCGAAGTGCTCGGCCGGGGGCAGCTCACCGATCCGCTCCTCGGCGCCGGCCGCGACGGCACGCGCCACGGGGTGCTCGGAGGCGTGTTCCAGGGCGCCGACGAGCCGCAGCACCTCCTTCTCGTCCTCGCCGGGGGCGGTGTACACCTCCTGGAGGGTCATCCGCCCGGTGGTGACGGTGCCGGTCTTGTCCAGGACGACGGTGTCCACGCGGCGGGTGGACTCCAGCACCTCGGGGCCCTTGATGAGGATGCCGAGCTGGGCGCCCCGCCCGGTGCCCACCATGAGCGCGGTCGGCGTGGCGAGGCCCAGGGCGCAGGGGCAGGCGATGATCAGCACGGCGACGGCGGCGGTGAACGCGGCGACCGTGTCCCCGGTGACGCCGAGCCAGACGCCGAAGGTGCCGAGCGCGATGAGGATGACGGCGGGCACGAACACCGCCGAGATCCGGTCGGCCAGGCGCTGCGCCTCGGCCTTGCCGTTCTGCGCGTCCTCCACGAGCCGGGCCATGCGGGCGAGCTGGGTGTCGGCGCCCACCCGGGTCGCCTCCACCACCAGGCGGCCGCCCGCGTTGACGGTGGCGCCGGTGACCCGGTCGCCGGGGGAGACGTCCACGGGGACGGACTCGCCGGTCAGCATCGAGGCGTCGACGGCGGAGACCCCGTCGACGACCGTGCCGTCGGTGGCGATCTTCTCGCCGGGCCGGACCACGAACCGGTCGCCCACGGCGAGCGAGCCCACCGGCACCCGGACCTCCCGTCCGCCCCGCAGCACGGTGACGTCCTTGGCGCCCAGCTCCATCAGCGCCCGCAGCGCGGCACCGGCACGGCGCTTGGAGCGGGCCTCCAGATAGCGGCCGAGCAGGATCAGCGCGACGACCCCGGCGGCCACCTCCAGGTAGATGACGGAGGTGCCCTCGGTGCGGGAGACGGTGAAGCTGAAGTCGTGCCGCATGCCGGTCATGCCCGCGTGGCCGAAGAACAGGGCCCACAGCGACCAGCCGAAGGCGGCCAGCGTGCCGACGGACACGAGGGTGTCCATGGTGGCCGCGCCGTGCCGCAGGTTGGTCCAGGCGGCGCGGTGGAAGGGCCATCCGCCCCACACGACGACGGGTGCGGCCAGGGTGAGCGAGAGCCACTGCCAGTTGTCGAACTGCAGGGCCGGGACCATGGCCATCAGGATCACGGGCACGGCGAGCAGGGCGGAGACCAGCAGGCGCTGCCTGAGCGCGGCGAGTTCGGGGTCGCGCCCGGCGGCACCGGCCAACTCCTCTTTCCCGGCGGCGGGGGCGGGCTCCGGGGGCGGGGGCTCCTCGGCGGTGTACCCGGTCTTCTCGACGACCGCGATCAGGTCCGCGACGCCGACGCCGTCGGCGAAGCTGACCTTCGCCTTCTCCGTCGCGTAGTTCACGGTGGCGCTCACGCCGTCCATGCGGTTGAGCTTCTTCTCCACCCGTGCGGCGCAGGACGCGCAGGTCATGCCGCCGATGAGCAGCTCGACCCGGTTGCCGGCCTCCGTTGCGGGGGCCGTACTCCCGCTCTGTGTGGTGGTACTGGTCATGCCCGGACTCCAGACATCGGACCGGACCTCACGGAATCCAGTATGAGCTGGCCGGCGGGGCCCGGTCGGGGAAGGTTCTCGGGGGCCGCGCGGGGGTGCGGCCTTCGCTCGTGCTCAGGCGCGGCCGGTCAGTTCGAAGCCGGCCTCGTCGACGGCGGCGCGCACGGCCTCCTCGTCGAGCGGCGCCTGGGAGACGACGGTGACCTCGCCGCTGGAGGCGACGGCCTTCACCGAGGTGACGCCGGGAAGCTCGGACAGCTCGCCGGAGACGGCGCCCTCGCAGTGGCCGCAGCTCATGCCGCTCACCTGGTAGACGGCGGTGACGGAGCCGGGGGTGTCGGTCTGGGCGCTCATGTCGTTCTCCTCGTCGCACACGGTGGGGGCGGGCGATGCCCCTGGGGTCCTCGGGGAACCCCCACCCTTCGAACACTATACCCCTAGGGGGTATTTCCCAAGAGGGGGTCGGGGTGGGGGTGAATTCTCCGGAACCCTATGCACAAGCCCGCTTTGTCGCAGCGCGGATGCGCGGTCAGCCGTCCTTGCGGCCCCGGTTGCCGGGCCGGGAGGCGACCCAGGCGCGCACCGTGTCGGCGTACCAGTAGGGCTTGCCGCTCTCGACGAGGTCGGGCGGCGGCAGCAGGCCGTGCTTGCGGTAGGACCGTACGGTGTCCGGCTGCACCCGGATGTGTGCCGCGATCTCCTTGTAGGACCAGAGCCTGCGGTCGGTCATGAGTCGCACCTCCTGCGCGCGCCGCGGCGGCGGCCTGGGAACGGCCGTCGGGGGGCCGGGCGCTGTGCTGGTGATCACCAAGCCTGTGCCCGGTCAACGACACTGAGTGACCGTGCGTCGGGGCCTGTGGGCCGGGTGTGACCGAGGGGCCGCGTAAGCGCGACAAATGTGACACGAGGGGTGCGTTCGTGACACGACCGCAGCGGAGGAAGCGGACGCGCGGCAGGCGTGGCGGGTTGACCCGGACGGGTCCGGCTGATCCGCAGAAACGTCACGTCGTGCGGATCTGGGGGATCGGGACGGACTGGTGCGGACCGGTGCGGGTCAGGCCCCGCAGGACCGCAGGAACGCTCGGGTGCGCCGGGCGATCGGCAGCGGCGCGTCCGGCGCGCACGGGTACATGTCCTGCTCGACGATGGCGAACAGATCGGTGTCCAGCTTCGCCGCCGCGTCCAGCACCGGGCCCAGCGCGGGTACCCCGGCGGGGGGTTCGCACATCACGCCCCGCGCCACCGCCGGCCCGAACGGCGTGCCCTCGGCGCGCACCTCGGCCAGGATCTCCGGGTCCACCTGCTTGAGGTGGAGGTAGCCGATCCGCTCGCCGTAGGTCTCGATCAGCCGCACGCTGTCGCCGCCGCAGTAGGCGTAGTGGCCGGTGTCCAGACAGAGGGAGACCAGGTCGGGGTCGGTGGCGTCGAGGAAGCGGGTGACGTTGGCCTCGGTGTCGATGTGGGTGTCGGCGTGGGGGTGGACGACGATCGTCAGGCCGTAGCGCTCGCGCACCTCGTGCCCCAGCCGCTCGGTCTGCGCGGTCAGGTCGCGCCACTGGGCCGGGGTCAGCCCGGACGGCTCCAGCACCTCGCCGGACTTGTCGTCCCGCCAGAAGGAGGGGATGACGACGAGATGGCGGGCGCCCGCCGACCGGGTCAGCGCGGCCACGGCGGAGACGTGCTCCCAGGTCTTCTCCCACACGGCCGGTCCGTGGTGCAGTCCGGTGAAGACGGTCCCCGCCGACACCTTCAGGCCGCGCCGGGCGGTCTCCTCGGCGAGCACCCCGGGGTCGGTCGGCAGATAGCCGTACGGGCCCAGTTCGATCCACTCGTAGCCGGACTCGGCCACCTCGTCGAGGAAGCGCCGCCAGGGCACCTGCCGGGGGTCGTCCGGGAACCAGACGCCCCAGGAGTCGGGCGCCGAGCCGACGCGGACACGGGACAGCGGTGAGGGCGGCATCGACGTCATGGCCGCCAGCGTGCGGGCCGCCCTGAGAGAGTGTCAATAGCTGGTCCGAATGTCTGGACAAAACGTTGACAGGGCTCACCGGACCGGACTAGAAAGCCGGGGGAGAGTCCTGACGAAGGGGAGTCGATGGCGTACGACCTGATCACCATGGGACGTATCGGAGTGGACCTCTACCCCCTCCAGGCCGGTGTCCCGCTCGCCCGGGTGTCCTCCTTCGGCAAGTTCCTCGGCGGCTCCGCCACCAATGTCGCCGTCGCGGCGGCCCGGCTCGGCCTCGGCGCCGCCGTGATCACCCGTACCGGTGACGATCCGTTCGGCGGCTACCTGCACGAGGCCCTGCGCGGCTTCGGCGTCGACGACCGCTGGGTCACCCCGGTCCCCGGCCTGCCCACCCCGGTCACCTTCTGCGAGGTCTTCCCGCCGGACGACTTCCCGCTCTATTTCTACCGGCATCCCAAGGCGCCCGACCTGGAGATCCGCCTCGACGACCTCGACCTCGACGCCGTCCGCGCGGCCCGCGTCCTGTGGGTCACCGGAACCGGCCTGAGCGAGGAACCGAGCCGCACGGCCACCCTCGGCGCCCTCGCCCACCGCGCCAGGTCCGGCATCACCGTCTTCGACCTCGACTGGCGGCCCGTCCTGTGGAGCGACTCCGCCCGGCGGGACCCCGAAGCGGTCCGCGCCCACTACGCCGAGGCCCTGCGCCACGCCACCGTCGCCGTCGGCAACCTGGACGAGGTGGAGATCGCCACCGGCACCCGGGAGCCGCACGCCGCCGCCCGCGCGCTGCTGGCGGCCGGAGCGGAACTGGCCGTCGTCAAACAGGGCCCCAAGGGCGTGCTGGCCGTCCACCGCGACGGCGAGAGCGCCGAGGTGCCGCCGCTGCCGGTCACCGTGCTCAACGGCCTCGGCGCGGGGGACGCCTTCGGCGGCGCCCTCTGCCACGGCCTGCTCGCCGGGTGGGACCTGGAGACGGTCATGCGGCACGCCAACGCCGCGGGCGCCATCGTCGCCTCGCGCCTGGAGTGCTCGTCGGCCATGCCGACACCGGACGAGATCGCGGCGGCGCTGGCGGCGGGAGCGGTGCGATGAGCCCGGCCCGGAGGGGCGCGGCGCATGGCACGGCGGCCGTCGACGGAGACGCCCGCGGGGCGCGGGCCGCGACCGCCCGCCGACTCTGGAGCGCGCCCGGAGGCCGCCCCGCCGAGGCCACCGCGGGGGCCCCGCGATGACCACCGCCCAGGCCGACGTCGCCGCGCTCGTCCACCTGCGCGCCCGGCACCCCGAGGCGATCGCCGAGGCGGCCGCCCGCCGGGTCAGGCGCCCGCTGCTCGGGCCGAGCGAGCGGCTGCTGATCGTCGCCGCCGACCATCCGGCGCGCGGCGCGCTCGGCGCGGGCGGCCGCCCCCTCGCCATGGCCAACCGCGCCGACCTGCTGGACCGGCTGTGCCTGGCGCTGTCCCGGCCCGGCGTCGACGGGGTGCTGGCCACCGCCGACATCCTCGACGACCTGCTGCTGCTCGGCGCCCTGGACGGCAAGGTCGTCCTCGGCTCCATGAACCGCGGCGGCCTCCAGGGCGCCCGCTTCGAGCTCGACGACCGCTTCACCGGACACCGCCCGGAGGACATCCAGCGCCGTCGTTTCGACGCGGGCAAGCTGCTGCTGCGCATCGACCACACCGACCCCGGCTCGCTGACCACGCTGGAGGCCGCCGCCCGCGCCGTCGACGCGATGGCGGAGCGCCGGCTCCCCGTGTTCGTCGAGCCGTTCCTCAGCCGGCGCGGCCCGGACGGGCGGCTGCGCAACGACCTGTCGGCCGAGGCCGTCACCACCTCCCTCGCCATCGCCTCCGGCCTCGGCGGCACCTCCGCCTACACCTGGCTGAAGGTGCCCGTCACCGAGAACCCGGACGACATGGCCGAGGTCATGGCGACCACCACCCTGCCCGCGGTCCTGCTCGGCGGCGAGACGGGCGGCTCCCCCCAGGAGCAGGCCGCCGCGTACGAGAAGTGGCGCGGCGCGCTCCGGCTCCCCACCGTGCGCGGCCTGGTCGTCGGCCGCACACTGCTGTACCCGGCGGACGGCGACGTGGCCGCCGCCGTCGACACCGCCGCAGGACTGCTGTGAGGGCCCGCATGACCAGCACCCGACTCCATCTCCCGCACGGCGAGGCCGCGAGCGGCCCGTACACGCTCGACATCGGTCCAGGTCAGGAGGGTTGGGCACACACCCGCCTGCGCGTCGTGGCGCTGGAGGCGGGCGGCACCCATACCTTCGACACCGGTGACACCGAGTGGATCGTGCTCCCCCTCCAGGGTGCATGTACCGTACAAATTGACGGGAACGACTTTCATATCCGGGGCCGGGAGAGCGTGTTCGCGGCAGTCTCCGACTTCGCGTACGCCCCCCGCGACAGCCGGGTCCAGATCGCCTCCGGCGCGGGAGGCCGCTTCGCCCTGGCAGGAGCGAAGTGCGAGCGACGACTCCCCGCCCGCTACGGCCCCGCGCCGGAGGTCCCCGTCGAGGAGCGCGGCAGCGGCACCTGCGCCCGCCGGGTACGCAACTTCGCCGCCGCCGACACCTTCGACTGCGACCGGCTCATCGCCGTCGAGGTCGTCACCCCCGGCGGCAACTGGTCGTCCTACCCGCCGCACAAGCACGACGAGCACAAGCCGGGCGAGGAGTCCGAGCTGGAGGAGATCTACTACTTCGAGATCGAGGACGGCGGCCTCGGCTACCAGCGCGTCTTCCCCTCCCGCGCGGGCGGCGCCGACCTGCTCGCCGAGGTCCGCACGGGGGACGCGGTGCTCGTCCCCGACGGCTGGCACGGCCCGTCGATCGCCCAGCCGGGCCACGCCATGTACTACCTGAACGTGATGGCCGGACCCGGCGCCGACCGGGAATGGCGGATCAGCTTCCACCCCGACCACGCAGGGGGTTACCGGTGACCATCCGGCTCACGGTCGCGCAGGCGCTCGTCCGCTTCCTCGCCGCCCAGCACACCGAACGCGACGGCGTACGGCAGCGGCTCGTCCCCGCCGTCTGGGGGATCTTCGGCCACGGCAACGTCGCCGGGATCGGCCAAGCCCTCGTGGAGAACCGGGACTTGATGACGTACCACCAGGGCCGCAACGAGCAGGCGATGGTGCACGCGGCCGTCGGGTACGCCCGCCAGTCGAACCGCCTCTCCACCCACGCGGTGACCACCTCCATCGGCCCCGGCGCCACCAACCTCGTCACCGGCGCCGCCCTCGCCACGATCAACCACCTGCCCGTCCTGCTGCTCCCCGGCGACGTCTTCGCCGCCCGCCCCGCCGACCCCGTCCTCCAGCAGCTCGAACTCCCCTACGCGGGCGATGTGTCGGTGAACGACACCCTGCGGCCGGTGTCCCGGTACTTCGACCGGATCACCCGCCCCGAGGCGCTGATCCCGAGCGCGCTGGCGGCCATGCGGGTGCTCACCGACCCGGTGGACACCGGTGCCGTCACCCTCGCCCTCCCGCAGGACGTGCAGGCGGAGGCGTACGACTGGCCCGAGGAGTTCTTCACCGACCGGGTGTGGACCGTCCGCAGGTCCGGCGCCGACCCGGCCGAACTCGCCGAAGCGGTACGGGTGATCAGGGCCGCCCGGCGTCCGCTCGCCGTCGCGGGCGGCGGGGTCCACCACAGCCGCGCCGAGGACGCGCTCGCCGAGTTCGCGGCCGCCACCGGCATCCCGGTCGCCTCCACCCAGGCCGGCAAGGGGTCCCTGCCCCACGACCATCCCCAGGACGTGGGCGGCATCGGCCACACCGGCACCGACACCGCCGGTGAACTCGCCCGCACGGCAGACCTGGTGATCGGGATCGGCACCCGGTACACCGACTTCACCACCGCCTCCGGCACCCTCTTCGCCGACCCCGGGGTGCGCTTCCTCAACCTCAACATCGCGCCCTTCGACGGCCACAAGATGGCCGGGCTCCCGCTGATCGCCGACGCCCGCAGCGGCCTGGGCGAGCTGACCGAGGCGCTGGGGATGCACGGGCACCGGGTGCCGGACGCCTACGCGGCCCGGTACACCGAGGGCAAGGCCCGCTGGGAGGCCCGCGTCGACGCCTGCTTCGCCGCGAAGGACCCGGACGCCGTGCCGACCCAGGCGCAGGTGATCGGCGCCCTGGACGCCCTGGCCGACGAGAGCGACATCATCGTGGGCGCGGCCGGCTCCCTCCCCGGCGACCTGCACAAACTCTGGCGCACCCGCGCCCGCGACCAGTACCACCTGGAGTACGGCTACTCCTGCATGGGCTACGAGATCCCGGCCGCCCTCGGCGTGAAGCTCGCCGCCCCCGGGCGGAACGTCTGGGCGCTGGTCGGCGACGGCACGTACCTGATGATGCCGACCGAGATCGTCACCGCCGTGCAGGAGGGCGTCGCGGTCAAGATGGTGCTGATCCAGAACCACGGGTACGCGTCCATCGGCGGTCTGTCGGAGTCGGTCGGCGCCGAGCGCTTCGGCACCGCCTACCGGTACCCCGCCGAGGACGGCACCCTCACCGGGCCGCCGCTCCCGGTCGACCTCGCCGCCAACGCGGCCAGCCTCGGCATGCGGGTGCTGCGTGCCCGGACCGTCGCCGACCTGCGGACCGCCCTCGCCGAGGCACGCGCCGCCGACACTCCCACTTGTGTCTACGTGGAGACCGAAACGGCCGACAGTGTGTCGGGCGCGCCCGGTGCCGCGGCCTGGTGGGATGTTCCTGTGGCCGAGACCGCGACCAGGCCGTCGGCGGTCGAGGCACGCGAGCTGTACGAACGGCACCTGCCGGCCCGCCGCCGCCATCTGTGACAAGGAGTCCGAGGACATGACGAAGATCGTCAACCACTGGATCGGCGGCAAGACCGCCGAGGGCGCTTCGGGCACGTACGGGCCGGTCACCGACCCGGCGACCGGAGAGGTCACCACCAAGGTCGCCTTCGCGAGCGTCGAGGAGGTGGACGCCGCGGTCGCCGCCGCCAAGGACGCCTTCACGGCCTGGGGCCGCTCCTCGCTGGCCCAGCGCACCTCGATCCTCTTCCGGTTCCGGGCGCTGCTGGACGAGCGCCGCGACGACATCGCCGCGCTGATCACCGCCGAGCATGGCAAGGTGCACTCCGACGCGCTCGGCGAGGTCGCGCGCGGCCTGGAGATCGTCGACCTGGCCTGCGGGATCAGCGTGCAGCTCAAGGGCGAGCTGTCGACCCAGGTCGCCTCAGGGGTCGACGTGGCCGCGATCCGGCAGCCGCTCGGCGTGGTCGCGGGCATCACCCCGTTCAACTTCCCGGCGATGGTGCCGATGTGGATGTTCCCGCTGGCCATCGCCTGCGGCAACACCTTCGTGCTCAAGCCGTCGGAGAAGGACCCCTCGGCCGCCGTCCTGCTGGGCGAGCTGCTCGCCGAGGCCGGGCTGCCGGACGGCGTGTTCAACGTCGTGCACGGCGACAAGGTGGCCGTGGACCGCCTGCTGGAGCACCCGGACGTGAAGGCGGTGTCCTTCGTCGGCTCCACCCCGATCGCCCGCTACATCCACACCACCGCCTCCGCCAACGGCAAGCGGGTGCAGGCCCTCGGCGGCGCCAAGAACCACATGCTGGTGCTCCCCGACGCCGACCTCGACGCGGCCGCCGACGCCGCCGTGTCCGCCGCCTACGGCTCGGCGGGCGAGCGCTGCATGGCCATCTCGGCGGTCGTCGCGGTCGGTTCCATCGGCGACGAGCTGGTGCGGAAGATCCGCGAGCGCGCCGAGAAGATCAAGATCGGCCCCGGCAACGACCCCACCTCGGAGATGGGCCCGCTGATCACCAAGGTCCACCGCGACAAGGTCGCCTCCTATGTCTCCGGCGCCGCCGACGAGGGCGCCGAGGTCGTGCTCGACGGCACCGGCTACACCGTGGACGGCCATGAGAACGGCCACTGGATCGGCATCTCCCTGCTCGACAAGGTGCCGACCGGCGCCAAGGCGTACCAGGACGAGATCTTCGGCCCGGTGCTGTCCGTGCTCCGCGTCGACACCTACGAGGACGGCGTCGCCCTCATCAACGCCTCGCCCTTCGGCAACGGCACCGCGATCTTCACCCGCGACGGCGGCGCCGCCCGCCGCTTCCAGCTGGAGATCGAGGCGGGCATGGTCGGCGTCAACGTCCCCATCCCGGTCCCCGTCGGCTACCACTCCTTCGGCGGCTGGAAGGACTCCCTCTTCGGCGACCACCACATCTACGGCAACGACGGCACGCACTTCTACACCCGCGGCAAGGTCGTCACCACCCGCTGGCCCGACCCCGCCGACGCCCCGGCAGGCGTCGACCTGGGCTTCCCGCGCAACCACTGATCCGGGCGCGCATCCGGGCCCCGAGACAGCACCCGCTGCCTCGGGGCCCGGTCTTTTTTCGGCCACCGCCTGCGGTTCCCGTACGGGCGACAAGCGCACGGGCGCCTGCGAGATGCTGCCGTTTACGTCGCCGAAAGCGGCTGACAGCTGCGGATTCCGTAGGCGAACACCCATTGACGTGGCGGTTTTCGTCGGTGTTCCATGCAGCGCCGGGAGCGAGACGTACGACACACAGCGAGCCGCCGGAGGCGATACCGCTCCCGCCCGAGTCCTCACCGCACGAGTCGATCGGACGCCGCATGACCGACACGCTCCGCCCCGCCGAGCCCGCCAGTGCCGAAGAGAACGGCGACGGTCAGCGGAAACTCAAGCGCTCCATCGGTGTCGTCGGCGGCACCCTGCTGACCCTCTCGTGCGTGACGCCCGCCTCCACCCTCTTCGTGGTCGTGCCCGACCTCTTCGGCACCCTCGGCACCGCGACCGCCCTCACCATCGCCATCGGCTCCCTGCTCTGCGTCGCCGTCGCCTTCTGCTACGCCGAGCTGGGCACCCTCGTCCCCAGTGCGGGCGGCGAGTACGCGATGGTCTCCACCCTCGCCGGACGGCTGGCGGGCTGGCTGGTGTTCGTGCTCTCCCTGCTGGTCGTCGTGATCGTGCCGCCCGTCATCGCCATGGGCACCGCCGACTACCTCGCCCCCCTCGTCCACCTGGACCCCGCGCTCACCGGCGCCGCCGTCATGCTGCTCGCCACCCTCGCCGGGCTGCTCGACCTGCGCGCCAACGCCTGGATCACCGGCGTCTTCCTCGTCCTCGAGGTGATCGCCGCGGCCGTCGTCGCGGTGCTCGGCTTCTCCCACGCCCACCGGGGCGCCGGCAGCCTGGTGTCGATGCAGGTCGCCGGGGCCCACGGCGGCACCGACCCCGTCACCGCCGCGCTCGTCGTCTCCGGCCTCGCCATCGCCCTCTTCGTCACCCAGGGCTTCTCGACCGCCGTCTACCTCTCCGAGGAACTGGAGCACCCCCGCCGGGACGTCGCCCGTACCGTCCTCGCCACCCTCGCCATCTCCACCGTGATCATCCTGGTCCCGGTCGCCGCCATCACCCTCGGCGCCACCGACCTGGCCGAGCTGACCGGGGGCGACCTCAGCACCATGGTCACCGCCTGGTCCGACTCCGCCGTCGGAACCTTCGTCAGCCTCTGCGTCGCCCTGGCCATCGTCAACGCGGGCATCGTGATGGTCATCCAGAACTCCCGCGTCCTGTTCGCCTCCGCCCGCGACAAGGCGTGGCCCGCCCCGGTCAACAGCCTCCTGTCCCGGCTCGGCCGCTTCGGCTCGCCCTGGGTGGCCACCCTCGTCGTCGGCGTCCCCGGCGCGCTGCTCTGCTTCGTCGACCTGGACACCCTCTACGGCGTCACCGGGGTCTCCGTCACCGCCATGTACCTGCTCGTCGCCGTCGCCGCCCTGCTGGGCCGGCGCGACGCCCACCGGCACACCGCCGCCTGGCGGATGCCGCTGTGGCCCGCCGTGCCCGTCCTGCTCATCGCCGTCCTCGCCTACGTCCTCGTCCGGCAGGACCCCGCCTACCTGCTGTGGACCGGCGGCATCACCGCCGTCGCCACCCTCTACTGGGCCCTGTACCTGCGGCCCCGCCGCGACACCCACTGGCTGGTCTCGCTCCCCGAGGACACCCGGGACTGACCCGACTCCCGCTACAGCGCCCGCAGTACACCCGGGCGGGCGCCTACTCCCGAAGGAGGGGCGGAGGTTCAGCCCGGCGGCGCCCGCCCCCGGCCGGACCGGCCCGTACCGTTGGGCCATGGAACTGCGAGTGCCCCGGCTGCTGAACAGACCCCGGCGGGCGGCCGCCGCGGCGGCGGCCGCCCTGCTGCTGGCCGCCACCGGCACCTGGACGGCGACCGCCGCCGACACCCCCCGCGCCCACCGGAGCGACCGCGTTCTGACCATGGCGGACGGCACCCGCGTCGACACCTCCTACTTCACCTCCGGGGGCGGCGGGCGCAGGCCGGCCGTCCTGCTCGCCCACGGCTTCGGCGGCAGCAAGGACGACCTGCGCGCCCAGGCCGAGGACCTCGCCGGACACGGGTACGCCGTACTCACCTGGTCGGCACGCGGGTTCGGCCGCTCGGGCGGGAAGATCGGGCTCAACGACCCGGCGCACGAGGTCGAGGACGTCTCCCGGCTCGTCGACTGGCTGGCCGCCCGCCCCGAGGTCCGCCTCGACAAGCCCGGCGACCCGCGCGTCGGCATCGCGGGCGGCTCGTACGGCGGGGCCGTCTCCCTCCTCGCGGCCGGACACGACCCGCGCGTCGACGCCATCGCGCCCGCCGTCACCTACTGGAACCTCGCCGACGCCCTCTTCCCGGGCGGCGTGTTCAAGAAGCTGTGGACCGGGGTCTTCTTCAACTCCGGTGGCGGCTGCGGGCGGTTCGAGACCGAGCTGTGCGCGATGTACCAGCGCGTCGCCCAGTCCGGCGTCCCCGACGCCGACGCCCGAGCCCTGCTCCAGCGCCGCTCCCCGTCCGCCGTCGCCGGCCGGATCAAGGTCCCCACCCTGCTCTTCCAGGGCCAGACCGACTCCCTGTTCACCCTCGCCCAGTCCGACGCCGCCGAGCGCGCGATCCGGGCAAACGGCGCGCCCGTCAAGATCGACTGGATCTCGGGCGGCCACGACGGCGGAGACCTGGAGACCGGCCGCGTCCAGGGGCGGGTGCGCGACTGGTTCGACCACTACCTCAAGGGCGAGCCGGCCACCGGCACCGGGCCCGCCTTCCGGATCACCCGCACCGGCGGCGTCGACTCCACCGACGGCAGCACCCGCAGCCGGGGCGCCACCGCCGCCGCCTACCCCGGCCTGCGCTCCGACCCCCGCATCCTCGCCCTCGGCGGCCGCGAGCAGCGCGTCGCCAACCCGGCCGGCGCCAGCCCGCCCGCCGTCTCCGCCCTGCCCGGCCTCGGCGGAATCGGCGGCCTCGCCCAGCTCTCCGCCCTCGGCACCGGCGTCTCCCTCGACTTCCCCGGCCAGCACGCCGAGTTCGACGCGCGCCCCCAGCGCACCGCCCTGCGGATCACCGGCTCCCCGACCACCCGTATCCACGTGAAGTCCACCAGCGACGACGCGGTCCTCTTCGCCAAGCTCTACGACGTCGGCTCGAGCGGCGGCCAGGTGCTCCCGGGCCGGCTGGTGACCCCGCTCAGGATCACCGGCGCCAAGTCCGGCAAGGACGTCACCGTCACCCTGCCGCCCGTCGACCACGAGGTGCAGCAGGGCCACCACCTGCGTCTGGTCCTCGCCGCCACCGACCTCGGCTACGCCTCCCCGAACGCCCCCGCGACCTACACGGTCTCCGTCAAGGGCCCCCTGAGCGTGCCCACGGCCCCCGCCGTCACCACCGAGGCCGCCCCGCTGCCCGCCTGGGTCTGGTGGCTCCCCCTCGCCGGCGCCGCCGCCGCCCTCGCCCTCCTGCTCACCGTCCGCCGCCGCACCAGCGCCCCCGCCGCCGACCCCGAGCTGGCGGAAGTCCCACTGGCCATCACCGACTTGAGCAAGCGCTACGCCAAGTCCTCCGACCGGTACGCCGTACGCGACCTCTCCTTCCGCGTCGAGAAGGGCCAGGTCCTCGGCCTGCTCGGGCCCAACGGCGCGGGCAAGACCACCACCCTGCGCATGCTGATGGGCCTGATCCGCCCCGACGGCGGCGAGATCCGTGTCTTCGGCCACGCCATCCGCCCCGGCGCCCCCGTCCTCTCCCGCGTCGGCGCCTTCGTGGAGGGCGCCGGCTTCCTGCCCCACCTCACCGGCCGGGAGAACCTGGACCTGTACTGGCGTGCCACCGGCCGCCCGCCCGGGGACGCCCACCTGGACGAGGCCCTGGAGATCGCCGGACTCGGCGACGCCCTGGCCCGCGCGGTACGCACCTACTCCCAGGGCATGCGCCAGCGCCTCGCCCTCGCCCAGGCCATGCTGGGCCTGCCCGACCTGCTGATCCTGGACGAGCCCACCAATGGCCTCGACCCGCCCCAGATCCGCGAGATGCGCGAGGTGATGATCCGGTACGCGTCCGCCGGACGCACCGTCATCGTCTCCAGCCACCTCCTGGCCGAGGTCGAGCAGTCCTGCACCCACCTGGTCGTCATGGACCGGGGCCGGCTGGTCCAGGCGGGCCCGGTCCGCGACATCGTCGGCTCCGGCGACACCCTGCTCGTCGGCACCGGCGCCCCGGTCGCCGAACCGCTGGTGGAGAAGGTGGCCGCGCTGCCCGGCGTCGCCTCCGCCGTACGCGCCGAGGACGGGCTGCTGGTCCGGCTCGGACCCGGCGGCACGGCCGCGGAACTGGTCGTGGACCTGGTCCGCCTGGAGGTGCCCGTCGCCTCGGTCGGCCCGCACCGGCGTCTGGAGGACGCCTTCCTCACCCTGATCGGAGGCTCCGCGTGAGCACGCTCACCGAGAGCGCGGAGACGGCTCCCGGCTACCGCGCCTCCCGCACCCTGCCCGTACGCGTGGAACTCGTCCGCCAGCTCGGGCGGCGCCGCACCCTCGTCATGGGCGCGATCCTGGCCGCGCTGCCGCTGATCCTGGTGGCCGCGTTCGCGATCGGCGGCGACCCGGCCGGGCGGGGGCGCCGGATCACCCTGATGGACACGGCCACCGCGTCCGGCGCCAACTTCGCCGCCGTCAGCCTCTTCGTCTCGGCGGGCTTCCTGCTGGTGATCCCGGTCGCCCTGTTCTGCGGGGACACGGTCGCCTCCGAGGCCGGCTGGTCCTCGCTGCGCTACCTGCTGGCGGCGCCGGTGCCCAGGGCCCGCCTGCTGTGGTCCAAGCTGGTCGTGGGGCTGGGGACGAGCCTGGCCGCGATGATCCTGCTGCCCGTGGTGGCGCTGGCGGTGGGCACGGCCGCGTACGGCTGGGGTCCGCTGCTCGTGCCGACCGGCGGGGCGGTGGAGGCGGGCACCGCGGTCGGACGGCTGGCCGTGGTGGTGCTGTACCTCTTCGTCTCGCAACTGGTCACCGCCGGGCTCGCGTTCTGGCTCTCCACCCGGACGGACGCCCCGCTCGGCGCGGTGGGCGGCGCGGTCGGACTGACCATCGTCGGCAACGTCCTGGACGCGGTGACGGCCCTCGGCCACTGGCGGGACTTCCTTCCCGCGCACTGGCAGTACGCCTGGGCGGACGTCCTCCAGCCCCACGCGGAATGGGCCGGCATGGCGCAGGGCGCCTCGGTCTCGCTCGCCTACGCCCTGGTCCTGTTCGCCCTGGCCTTCCGCGGCTTCGCCCGCAAGGACATCGTGTCCTGACCCGGCCCTGGAAACGCGGGCGGCGGCCCACCGGAAGATCCGGTGGGCCGCCGTCGCGAGGGGCTTCGGTCAGCCGTTGCCGGCGCCGTTGCCGGAGAGGGCGGAGATGTCGTCCAGGATGTGCGACAGCGGCTCGTCGCCCTTGGCCTGGGTCGAGTTCTCGACGCACTGCTGGTTCTGCGGCGAGGACAGGACGGGGATGTCCTGGATGCCGACGTTGACCAGGGCCACCAGGGACTGGGCGTTGAGCTTCGCCGGCAGGCCGATGCAGGGCTTGTTCAGCGAACCCTGGACCAGAGCGAGCTGCGGGCTCATGTTGCCGTAGGTGGCGGAGTTGCCGAACGACTGCGAGGCGCCGTTGCCGCTGAAGGACGTGGTGCCCTGGTCGTCACCGATGGCGAGAGCCTGCGGGGCGGCAGCGCCCGCGAGACCGGCGACGGAGGCGGCGACGGCCGCGGTTGCCCACAGCTTCTTCATGTTGGTTCCCTTTCGAAAAGGCGGACTCCGGGGAGGAGCTGCGTGATCGTCAACGGGGAACCGGCCGCCGGGGTTGCGGTCTTTGACCCTATCGGGGCAGCGCAGTCCGATGAGTTCACAAGCGCCCCCCGCCGCCTCGCCACCTCGGACAACACGCACGGGCCGCCGGTCGTGCCGGCGGCCCGTGGGGCCGGACCCCGGGCGGGGTCCGGGAGAACTCGGAGGGTCAGTTGTTGCCGGCGCCGTTGCCGGACAGCGCGGAGATGTCGTTCAGGATGTGCGACAGCGGCTCGTCGCCCTTGGCCTGGGTCGAGTTCTCGACGCACTGCTGGTTCTGCGGCGAGGACAGGATCGGGATGTCCTGCACGCCGACGTTGAGCGCACCCACCAGGGACTGCAGGTTGAGCTTCGCGGGCAGGCCGATGCAGGGCTTGTTCAGGGAGCCCTGGATGAGCGCCATCTGCGGGCTCATGTTGCCGTAGGTGGCGGAGTTGCCGAACGACTGCGCGGCGTTGTTGCCACTGAAGGACGTGGTGCCGGTGTCGTTGCCGATGGCCAGGGCCGGCGAGGCGACGGCGGCCGAGACGCCGGCGGCGACCGCGGCGGCGGCCAGAACCTTCTTGATCACTTGCGGTTCCCTTCTGGAGAGACCCCGTCCATCGGGGGTGCACGGCACAACTGCCCGGCGCTGTGCGGGGTTGCTCCCCTTCACCCCAACGGCCGACGGGGCGCACGGGAAATCCGCCGCGCGCCGTCCGGGGAATTCCGTCTCCTCCGTGCACCGGGAGCGATCCGATCGGGTGACTTACCGCAACCATTCGATGTCACGCCGGTTGATGTCTCCGCAGGAACGAACGTCTTGGCGAGCAGCCAGGAAACGTCTTGGCGAGCAGCCAGGAAAGGAAAAGCGAAATGCTGAAGAAGGCAATGGCCGCGGCGGCGGTCGCCGCGTCCTTCGTGGGCGTGTCGGCGGCGGCGGCCCCTCAGGCGCTTGCCATCGGCAACGACACGGGCACCACGTCGTTCAGCGGCAACGGCGCCACGGAGGCGTTCGGCAACAACGTGACCAACGGCGACCTCAGCCCGCAGGCCACGCTGGTGCAGAGCTCCCTGAACAAGCTCTGCGTCGGCCTGCCGGTCAAGGCGAATGTCCAGTCGGTGCTGGCTCTGGTCAACGTCGGTGTCCAGGACATCCCCGTCCTGTCCTCCCCGCAGAACCAGCAGTGCGCCGAGAACTCCACCCAGGCGAAGAACGACGAGCCGCTCTCGCACGTGCTCGACGACATCTCCGTCCTCGCGGGCAACGGCGTCGCCAACAACTGACGCACGCTCAACCCCCGGGAAAACGCCCGGCGGCACGGGAGACCGTGCTGTCCGGGCGTTTTTCGCTGCCCTTTTCCGGGCCTTCGGGTTGCTCCGATCTGTCAATTCCCTGGGAGCGTTCGAGTGAATTGAAGGGCGACTCGCGTTCCGTAGTTTCTTCCGCCGTCTATCCCTCGTTCTACAGCCTGCCGGTCATGGTGCGAGCCGTTCAAGTTGTGCTCGCTCGGCTTCGGCCGTCACAGGGCATGACCGCAGAGAAGGGAAAGACCATGAAGAAGAGCGCTGCTGTCGTCGCCGGCGCCATCCTGGCTCTGGGTGGGGCGGCTCCCGCCTTCGCCGACGCGGGTGCCGAGGGTGCCGCGGTCGGTTCTCCGGGCGTGCTGTCCGGCAACGTGATCCAGGTCCCGATCCACATCCCGGTCAACGTCTGTGGCAACTCCATCGACGTGATCGGCCTGCTGAACCCGGCGTTCGGCAACGCCTGCGTCAACGACTGACGCACCACGCAAGGCACCAGCCCCACGGCTGCGTCGAGGCCGGCCCCGGAACCGTTGATCCATTTCGAATCCGCGTTCCGGGGCCGGCCTTCCCACTTCTTCGAGCAGGAAGACCACGAGATTGCGACAGACCCTGAGCAAGGGCATTGTCGTGGCCGCCGCCGCGACGGGTGTGCTGTCCTTGTACGTCAGTCAGGCGCTCGCCGATACGGGAGCGCACGGAGCCGCGCAGAGTTCTCCCGGCGCGCTGACCGGCAACACCGCCAAGATCCCGGTGCACATCCCCGTCGACATCTGCGGCAACACCGTCGACGTGGCGGCCGCGCTGAACCCGTCCCTCGCCGACGCCTGTGTCGACGCGGCGATGCCGAAGGCGCCCACCAAGACCCCGCCCTCGTCCTACGGTGACGACGACGAGCCCAGCACCCCGGTGAAGACCCCGCCCGCGTCGTACGGCCATGACGACGAGACCACACCGCCGCCGTCCTACGGCGACGACGAGCCGAGCGCCCCGGAGACCACCGCGCCCGCCTCGTACGGCGACGACGACGAGACGACACCCCCGCCGTCGTACGGCCACGACGACGAGACGACATCCCCGCCGTCGTACGGCCACGACGACGAGACGACACCCCCGCCGTCGTACGGCCACGACGACGAGACCACGCCGCCGCCGTCGTACGGCGACGACGACGAGACGACGCCCCCGCCCTACGGCGGCGAGGAGACCTCACCTCCGCCGACCGGGCACACCACGCCCCCGCCATACGGGGGTGAGGAAACGATTCCGCCCCCCTATGGCGGTGAGGAGACCACTCCACCTCCCTACGGCGGCGAGGAGACGACTCCGCCCCCGTACGGCGGCGAGGAGACCACGCCTCCGCCGACCGGGCACACCACGCCCCCGCCCGGCGGCCACACGACACCACCTCCCGGCGGGCACACCACGCCCCCTCCGTGGGACCACACCACACCGCCCCACCTTCCGGACACCGGAGGCGACTCACGCGCGATGTGGGTCACTTCGGCGGCCAGCGCCGCGCTGATCGCCGCCGGAGCCTTGCTGTACCGCCGCGGCCGGAGCACGTCCCGCCACCGGTGACCACCGGGTGCCGGACCCGAGCGCCCGGCACCCGGTGGTGACGGCGCCGTACCGCCACGGCGCCGTACCGCATCCTTTCGGGCCGCCTCCCCTCCGGCACCTCGCCACGCCGACGGGCCGGCCGCGGCCAGCCGAGCGGCCCCGCACCGACAACCCGGGCGGGGCCTTCGCCGTTGACCCACCCGGGGGCCCCGGCCACCCGCAAGCCGTAACCGCGCTGGCGGGCTCGCGGCGGATGTGACTGGGTGTCAGTGAAGGCGCCGTGCGCGGCGCGAGGGCAGGGACGGCGGAGGGAGGGGCCGACATGGCTCCACAGTGGCGCAGGACCCGGCGAGGACGGTCGTCCCTCATCGCCGCGGCGATCACGGTGTCGGTCGCCCTGGCCGCCCCCGGCTTCGCGGCGGGACCGCACCGGCCGGCCACGCGACCGGCCCCCGCGCCGACCGCGACCGCCGCGCCCCCGGTCCGCGGCCCGGGGCCCGACTTCGGCGCGTTCCTCGACTCCGGCCCGCTCGGCGTGGCCCGTATCTCCGGGCTCAGCCGCTGGCTCGGGGGTGCCGAACTGAAGGTCGCGCACACCTATCTGCCGGGCGGCCGCTGGCAGGACATCGAGGGCGAGCCCGGTTTCCTGGACGCCTGGGCCGACTGGCGGCGCGCGAAGCCCGACCGCACCCTCGTGCTCAACGTGCCCCTCCAGGAGCGCAACGAGGAGCAGGTGTCCGACGCCCAGGTGCGGGCGCTGCTGCGTCAGGCCGCCGACGGGCAGTTCGACCGGCACTTCCGCGCCCTGGCCGAGAGACTGGTCGGCCTCGGGGTGCCCGACACGGTGCTCGTGCTCGGCTGGGAGATGAACGGCATCACCTACACCCACCGCTGCGGGCCCGACCCCGAGGCGTGGAAGGCGTACTGGAAGCGCGTCGTCACCACCATGCGCGCGGTGCCGGGACAGCGGTTCCGATTCGACTTCGCGCCCAGCAGGGGCCGGGACGCGGTGCCGTGGACCGAGTGCTACCCGGGGGACGACACCGTCGACATCATCGGTATGGACTCCTACGACCAGCCCGCCGGGATGTCCTTCGACGAGCAGATCACCCAGCCCTACGGCCTCCAGGCCCACGTGGACTTCGCCAAGGCGCACGGCAAGCCGGTCTCGTACCCGGAGTGGGGGCTGTTCCGCAACGGCGACAACCCCGAGTACATGCGCCGGATGCTCGCCTGGATGGACGAGCACAAGCCGCTCTACAACACGCTCACCGACTACTGCCCGCACGGCGTGTGGCAGTGCCCGACGAATCCGAGAGCGGCCAGGGTGTACCGCTCGACGCTGTACGGCCGCACCGACCAGCCGACACCCACCCCGACCCCCACCACCCCCTCTCCCACCCCGACCCCCACGCCCACCCCGAGCCCGACGGCTTCCGGGCCCGTCCCGGAGCCCGACCCCGGTGCCTCCTCCGGGACCAAGGCACCCGCCGACTGCACCCGGCTGGCGCTGGGCGACTGGGTGGAGTTCTGGACCGGCGGCCGGATCTGCCTCCGGTTCGACCGCCTGCCGGACGCCGGCTAGCCGGGGCGCCGCTCGCCGAGACGGGCCAGCGCCGCCTTGCCGCGGCGCCGGGCCGCCGCGTCGTACCGCGCGGCCGACAGCAGCGGGGCCGTGCGGCGGCGGGCCAGGAGCAGACGGCCGCTGGGCGCCGGATCGGGGCGCCAGTGGTGCTTGTACGGTTCGTCGCCGCGCATCAGGCTCAGCGTGCCGTGGGCGCCCGCCGAGGTGTGGGCGGCGCACGCGTCCAGCAGCATCACGGCCACGTCCGCCTTGCGTTCGCGCAGCGAGGGATGGGCGCCGTAGAGGTAGCCGCCCGCGAGGCCCGGGGAGAGCAGGGTGAGGTCGACGGCGACCACCTCGGCGCCGATGCGGAACTCGGTCACCACCGCGTCCCCGGAGCGCACCATCGGCTCCACCGCGCGCGCCAGATGCTGCTGGAAGCGGGGCAGCAGATGCTCGGGCGTCACCCTCCGTCCCTGCCACTGGAGCCGGTGCAGCTCCAGCAGCCTGGTCACCGCGGCCCCCGCCTCACCGGGACCGGCCGTGCGCCGGTCCACCCCCAGCGAGGACAGCTTGCGCAGCTTGGCCCGCACCCGCTGCGCCTTGTTGGACGGCAGCCGGGCGAGCAGTTCGTCCATGGGCACCGGGGGCAGCTCCAGGCACAGGGAGTCCGGCAGCCGTCGGCGCGGGCCGGTCCAGCGCTCGTAGACCCGCTCGGCGGCGCCGCCGGGGCGTACCTCGCGCAGGTCGATCAGCGCGGTGCGGGCCGCCGTCCACAGGGCCCCGGTCAGGGCGTCGAGGGCGCGGCCGTCGTCGGCGTCGTCGAGCAGGACGTCGCCGTAGTCGGAGACCGTGCCGCCGAGCGGGACCAGCGCGGGCAGCGGATGCCGGGTCAGGGTCAGGGGCGCGGCGGCCAGCAGGTCGGGGCCCGAGCGGACCAGCAGGACCCGCAGCCCGCCCGGCCGGCCGTACGACAGCCACCAGGAGTGCAGCCAGGCGTGGCTCTGGAAGGGCGTCGCGGTGGCGCACCGCCGGTACAGACGCCCCCAGGCCGGCGCGAGCGCGGCGAACGCGGCCTCTTCGGTGACGATCTCGGTGGTGAGCGCGGGACGCGCGAACGGGGCCGGGCGCGCCGCGTACGTCGCCGTCATAGCCGACTGTGGGCGTCGGCGGCGAGGGCCGGGCCGGGCAGCGGGGCCGCCGGCACGGTGTCGGGCTCCTCGCGGCGGCCCGGCCGGACCAGCAGCGCGAGCCCGCCGAGCAGCCCGCCCGCGCCCGCGCCGACCAGCGTGGTCACCCCGGCCGACGCCGAGGACGGCTCGGCCGGCCGGACCGCGCGGGAGAACAGCAGCAGCTCGACGCCGGTGGCCTTCCTGCTCGCCGCCGCCTGCTCGGTCAGGGCGGTGGCGACCGCGTTGGCCATGGCGGCGGCCCGCGCGGCCTCGGTGGAGGTGGCGGAGACGGCGACCATCGGAGCGTCCGGCGAGGTGGCCGTGCGCACGCTCTCGCTCAGGGTCGCCACCGGCACCCCGGCCCGCACCTGCGCCTGGGCGAGCACCGCGGGCTGGGTGGCGACCCTGCCGTACGCCTGGGCGAAGCCGAGCGCGGTGGAGGTGTCGGAGCGCTCCGCGGGGACGGCGATGACATAGCTGGTCGCGGTGTACGCGGGCGGCTTCAGAAGGCCGTACCCGCCGCCGATCAGCCCGCCCGCCACGACCCCGGCGGCCACCAGCGACCAGGGCGGCAGGGAACGGGAGCCCGGCACACGGCCGGTGCGGTGGCGCCGGGTGGAGTTCTCGGTCATGAGGAGCTTTCTCCGTGAGGGTGTCGGGGCGAGGGGACGGGACGGGCGAGGGCGGACGCGTAGACGTCCATCAGCCGGGCGGCGCTGCGGGTGACGCAGTAGTGGCGGGCCGCCTCCGGGACGGCGCGGGTACCGGGTCCGGCGGCGCGGACCTCCGCGAGCGCGGCGGCGTACCGCTCGGCCCCGCCGCGTACGCGCACCGCCGCCGGGGCGGCTTCGGGCGGCAGGTCCTCGACGGCCGGGCAGGAGGCGTAGCGCACCGGGAGCCCCGCCGCGAGCGCCTCGACCACGGCCAGGCCGAACGCCTCCTCCGGGGACGGGGCGGCGACCACGTCCATCGCGGAGGTGAGCGAGGGCAGGTCCGGGCCGGGCGAGCCGTCGGGCAGCCCGGGGACCTCGCCGGTGAACACCACCCGGCCGGCCACCCCCGCCTCCGCCGCGCTCCGGCGCAGCGCGCCCTCCTCGGGGCCACCGCCCACCAGCAGCAGGCGGCAGTCGTCCGGGAGCCGGGCGAGGGCGTGCACCAGGATGTCGAAGCGTTTGCCGGGGGCCAGCCGGCCGATGCCGCCGATCACGAACGCGTCCTGCGGAACGCCCAGCCCGGCGCGCACCCGTTGCCGGCGTCCGGCGTCGAAGCGGAAGGGTCCGAGGTCGATGCCGTTGGGGACGACCGCGATACGCGGCTTCGGCACACCCCAGTCGGCCAGCCGGGCGGCGACCGTGGGGGAGACCGCGACCGTCGAGCGGCCCAGCCGCTCCCCGGCCAGATACAGCGCCCGCACCCCGAAGGTGAGCGGACGGCCCTCCATCTGCGAGTCGCCCAGGGAGTGTTCGGTGGCCACGACCGCGCGCACCCCGGCGAGCCGGGCCGCCAGCCTGCCGTACAGGCACGCCCGGTAGAGGTGGGTGTGGACCAGGTCGTAGCGGCCGCGCCGGATCAGCCGGGCCAGCCGGGGCAGCGCGGCCAGGTCCCGGTTGCCGCCCATGGCGAGGTCGGCCACCCGCACCCCGTCGGCCCGCAGCCCGGCGGCCACCGGGCCGGGGTTGGTCAGCGTGACCACGTCGCACTCGACGGGCAGATGGCGCAGCAGGAGCCGCAGCTGCTGCTCGGCGCCGCCCACCCCGAGGCCGGTGATGATGTGCAGCGCCCGCATCACAGCCCCGCCACGGGACGGCGGCGCAGCCGGTGCAGCCGGTACTTCAGGAACAGGCGCAGCGCGTTGTCGTTCTGCCCGATGTGCACGCGGGGCAGCACGTGCGGGCCGCTCAGCTCGCCGGGGTCGATGGCGCAGGCGTAGCGGTACCCGGCCGCGCGCACCGCGTCCACGGCCCGCTGGTCGACCGTGCCGTAGGGGTAGCAGAAGCCGTCCACCGGGGCGCCGGTCAGCTCGGTCAGCAGGGCGCGGCTCTCGGCGACCTCGGCGCGCAGCGTCGAGTCGTCGGCGGTGGTGAGGTCGACGTGGGTCAGCCCGTGGGAGCCGATCTCGACCCCGGCGCGGTGGGCCTCGCGCACGGCGTCGGCGGTGAGCAGCGGCTTGCGCGGGCCGAGCGGGTCCCAGGCGTTCTCCCCGCCCAGCCTGCCGGGCAGCACGAACAGGGTGGCCGTGCACTCCCAGCGGGTCAGCAGGGCCAGGGCGTCGGTGACGAAGTCGGTGTACCCGTCGTCGAAGGTCAGCCCGACCAGTCCGCGCCCGGCGCCCCGCGCGCGGGCGTCCAGCAGCTGACCGACCGACACGCCCCGCAGCCCCCGCCCGCGCAGCCAGCGCAACTGGCGCTCCAGCCGGGCCGGGGTGACGGTGACGCGGTACGGGTCGTCGGAGCAGTCGCCGACGGAGTGGTACATGGCGATCCACGGGACGGGACTTCCTCCGCCCGGACCCGTGGAGCCGGTGCGGACGGCGGACTCGGACTCAACGGAAGACGGCATGGGCGAGCCTTCGGGTGTGGGTGGTCACGGAACGGACGGCGGATGCGAAGCCCTGGGCGCCCAGGGCCCAGCCGAGGAGGACGAAGACGGTGGTCACGGTGAGGCCCCCGGCGGCGAGCCCGGCGAGCGGCCCGGCGGGCAGACTCGCCGCCCAGGCCCCGGCCAGGGCGGCCCCGAGCGCGGCGCCCGCCGGGCGGCTCAGCTCGCGCAGCACGCGCCGGGTGCGGATCGGCACCCCGCGCCGCCTGCCGTGCCGGGGGTCGCGCATCCCGGACAGCAGCAGGGCGGCGGTGAGGGTGATGCCGGTGGCGTTGGCGGCGGCGATGCCGGTGACGCCCCATGTGCCGACGGTGGCCGCGCCGATGGCGCAGGTGGCGAGCACGCCGGTGGTCATGGCGCCGAGCGGGTACCAGGTGGGGCGGCCCGCCGAGAAGTAGGAGCGGACCAGGACACCGGTCAGCGTCTGGCCCAGCAGGCCGACGGCGTACACCCGCATCACGCCCGCCGTCGCCGCCGTGTCCCCGGCGGTGAACGCGCCCCGCTGGAACAGGAGATGGACGATCTGGGGCGCGCAGGCCACGACCGCCGCCGTGCCGAGCAGCACCAGACCGGAGGCGACCGCGAGGTCCCGCTCCACCCGGACGCGGGCGCGCTCGGTGTCCCCCTCGGCCAGCGCCCGCGCGACCACCGGGAAGGTGATCGTGCACAGCATCATCGACATCGTCATGGGGATCTGCGCGATCTTCTGCGCGTAGTTCAGGTGGGAGATGGCCCCCGACGGCAGACTGGAGGCGAGGAACCGCTCGATCAGCACCTGCGACTGACGGCACAGCGCGAACAGCAGCACGGTCGCCATCAGCGGCAGGTCCACCGAGTGCGTCTTGGCCGAGGGGGCGGCCGGAGCCGTCTCCTCGGGTTGCCGGCCGCGTAATCTGGCCACCAGGAAAGGCAGTTGGGTGAGGACCATCAGCACCCCGCCCGCCGCGACCCCGAACGCCGCCGACCGCACCCCCCACAGGCCGCCGAGCGCGAACATCGCCGTGACGATGCCGGTGTTGTAGGCCACGTAGATCGCGGCCGGGGCCAGGAAGCGCCGGTGCGCGCGCAGAGCCGCGCTGAAGTACCCGGCGAGCCCGAAGGTGAGCACGCACGTCGAGGTGAGCCGGGTGCAGTCCACCGCGAGGGCCGGGTCGGGCAGGCCGGGCGCGAGGACCCGCACGAGCTGCGGCGCACCGGCCGCGAGCACCGCCCCCACCACCGTGAAGGCCAGCATCAGCCGGGGCAGCGTGCCCGCGACCAGGGCCCGTACCGGGTCCCCCGGAGCGCCCTGGTCGCGGCGGGCCAGCGCCACGCTGAACGCCGGGATCAGCGCGAACGCCAGCCCGTCCTCGATCAGCAGCGTGGCCGCGAACTCCGGCACCGTCCAGGCGACCAGGAACGCGTCGGTGTCCCGCCCCGCGCCGAACAGCCGGGCCAGCGACTGGTCCCGGACCAGACCGAGCAGGGCCCCGGCGGCCGACAGGGACGCGGTGAGCAGGGCGGCCCTGGCGAGGAACCGCCGTGTCACCGGGGCGTGTTCGGGCTCGGGCGGCGGAGGTTTCCAGTCGGTCGTCTCCGGCCCCGGCGCGGGCGTCAGCGTCATCGGGCCCGCCCGTCCGTCGCGGCGCCCACCAGCGCCCACCAGGCCACCAGACCGAGGCACACCGCGGTCAGCACGGTGGAGGGGCCGCCGATGTCCGCGTACGCGAAGTCCACGAGCTGCCACAGCAGCAGGCCGCAGCCGATCAGCGCGCAGTCCAGGCCCCGGCCCGTACGGCGGGCCGTCCGAAGGCCGCCGCGCAGGCCGAGCACCAGCAGGGCCAGCCAGCCGCCCGCGAGACACAGCAGCCCGATCAGCCCCTGCTCGGCGAGGACCAGCAGATACATGTTGTGCGGGGACAGCAGCGGCTGCCTGCGGAAGCCGACGCCCGCGCCCTCGGTGTCGCTGCCCGAGGACAGCGCGAGCGAGGCGTGGCTGTCCCGGTACTCCGGGAAGCCCTTCAACCCGACCCCGGTCAGCGGGTGTTCGCGCCACATGCCGGTGGCGGCCGCCCACATCGTGTACCGGTCGGTGACCGACTGGTCGGGGGCGTCGGCGACCTTGGTGATGCTGTCGATCCGCTCCTGGAGCATCGACGTGCCCACCCCGAGGCCGCCCACCAGCACCACGCCGGCCGCGACCACGGCCGCGCCCACCTTCAGCGCCCGCCGCACCCCGGCCAGCAGCAGCTGCGCGGTGAGGGTGACGCCGGTCGCGATCCACGCGCCCCGGCTGAAGGAGAGCGCCAGCGGCACCAGCAGAGCCAGCGCGCACCCGGCCGCGACCGCCCGCCCGCGCACCGGTCCCCGGCCCAGCGCCAGTCCCACCGCGCACAGCAGCCCGAACGCCACCACGGTGGCCATGCCCATCACGTCGTACGGCCCGAAGGTGCCGACCGCGCGGATCATCCGGCCCTGGTACGAGGCACCGGTCCCGGTGGCGTACTGCTTCACGCCGACCCCGCCCTGCCACAGCGCCAGCCCCACCAGCGCCCAGGCCAGCAGCCGGAAGTCCCGGCGGTCGCGGATCAGGAGGAGCACGGCGGCCGGGACCAGGACGAAGACCTGGAGGTAGCGGCCGAGTCCGGCGACCCCGGCGCCCGGGGAGGCGGCGCCCATCGCGGCGAGCGCCGCCCCGG
This sequence comes from Streptomyces sp. NPDC046860, assembly GCF_040645115.1. Lineage (NCBI taxonomy): Bacteria > Bacillati > Actinomycetota > Actinomycetes > Kitasatosporales > Streptomycetaceae > Streptomyces > Streptomyces sp. NPDC046860. The sequence goes on from NZ_JBEYXQ010000004.1 coordinate 279,812, forward strand.
CCACGGGCAGCCCCAGCACCAGCGCGGACCGCGCGGTCAGCGGGCGGGCCCGCTCCCGCAGCAGCCGCACCGCACACGCGCCGACGACCAGCGCCGACGCCGCGTCGGCCGGGCCCGCGCCGCCCCCCTCGCTGGAGGAGAGGGGCAGCGCGAGCAGCACGAGCACGGCGAGCACCGGCAGCACCGGGGACCAGTGCCGCGGGCGGCCGAGCGGCAGCACGAGGCTCATCCGTCAGCTCCCGGTCGAGCGCACGACGGCCGCCGCGGTGCGCAGCAGGATGCAGACGTCCTGCCACAGCGACCAGTTGTCGATGTAGGCGTTGTCGTAGCGGGCCCGGTCCTCGATCGAGGTGTCCCCGCGCAGTCCGCTGACCTGCGCCAGACCCGTGATGCCCACACGCATCCGGTGCCGGGCCGCGTAGCCGGGGTAGCACTGGCTGAACTGGGTCACGAAGTACGGGCGTTCGGGGCGCGGGCCGACCAGGCTCATGTCACCCCGGAAGACGTTCCACAGCTGGAGCAGCTCGTCCAGCGAGGTCCGGCGCATGAACCGGCAGAACGGGTTCATCCGCCCCTCGTCCGCCACGCTCCACCGGGTCGCCGACTCCCGCTCGTCCACCGGGCGGTAGGTGCGGAACTTCAGCAGGGTGAAGGGGCGGCCGTCCTGGCCGATGCGCTCCTGCCGGAACACCACACCCGGCCCCTGGCTGAACCGCAGCACCAGCGCGCAGCCCAGCAGCAGCGGCGCGGCCAGCACCAGCAGGGCGCCCGACACCCCGAGATCCAGCAACCGCTTGCCGACGCTGCCGCGCCGCCGGGTGCCGAGGTCGAGACGGCGCACCGAGAACCCGGCGAGCTGCTCGCGCATCTCGTACGCGGGGCAGTCCGCGTCCATCTCCCACACCGTGCAGCCCGATTCGGCCAGTGCCCGCAGCAGCGGGCCCTTCTCGGTGCGCACGGCGGGGTCGACGGTGAGCACGGTGCCCACGCCGTTCTGGATGAGCGCCCGCTCCACCTGCTCGCCCAGGGTCAGCACGGGGAGCCCGGCGCTGCCGTCCGGGTGGTCGGTGACGACGCCGACGGGACGTACCCCGCACTCCGGCTGCCGCAGCAGCGCGGCCGCCACCCGCTGGGCCGTCGCGGCGGGGCCGATCACCAGCGCCGTGCTCGGCTGCCGCAGCCGCAGCACCCGGCGCCGCCGGTGCACCAGCGCCCGGCCCGCCGGGGCCGCCGCCGCGTGCACCGCCCAGCCGGACAGCAGCGCGGCCGGGGACAGGGGATGAGCCGGGTCCTGGGCGGCGGCCAGCGCGGCGAGCGCCAGCCAGCCGACCGCGATCCGGCCCCAGACGGAGGGGAGTTCGTCCAGCGTGCCGGCCGCCGTCCGCGCCGGGCGCGGCCGCAGCAGCAGGGCGGCACCGAGCAGCGCCACGACGAGGAACGGCCGCCGCACGGACACGTCCAGCGCGGCCGCGCCCGCGAGCGCCGCCGCGAGGTCGGCGGTGAGCAGCGGCACCGGTGAGAGGGCGGGGGTGTGCGGGCGCCGCGCGGGGAACCGGAACCCCGGGACGGGCCGGACGGCGCTTCCCGCGTAGCCGGACTCCATGCCGGAGGCGCTGGGGGAGGGGACGATGCTTTCCGCGGTCACGGGTGGGTCGACTCCCTGCACTCAAAGGACACGGACGGCCGGGGGCCGAGGAGGTCGCGGTAGACGCCGGCGATCCGCTCGGCGGTCAGTCGCACGTCGTGCGTGGCCACGACGTGCCGGCGGCCCAGGGCGCCGAGTTCGGCGCGCAGCGGCGCGTCCGACAGCAGCCCGGTGACGGCGGCGGCCAGCGCGGCCGGGTCCTCGGGCGGCACCAGGCAGCGCCCGGCGAGTTCCGGCGGCAGGCTCTCCCGGGCGCCGTCGACATCGCCGAGCACGACGGGCCGCGCGCAGGCCAGCGCCTCCAGCGGGGCGAGCGCCATGCCCTCCCAGCGGGACGGCAGCACCACCAGGTCGGCGGCCCGGTACCAGGGCCGCACGTCGGCGACGTCGCCCGCGAACAGCACGCCGGGCAGGGCCCGCCGTCCGAGCGCCTCCCGGTCCGGTCCGTCGCCGACCAGCGCGAGCCGGGCCTCCGGCAGCACGCGCAGCACCCGCTCCCACGCGGCCAGCAGCACGTCCTGGCCCTTCTGCCGGCACAGCCGCCCCACGCACACCACCAGCGGACCGGACCCGAGCGCCGCCGGCAGCCCGGCGCGGGCCGCCGCGGCGGGCGCGGGGGAGTGGTGGTCGAGGTCGATGCCGTTGCGGACCACGGTGTACGAGGCGCGCACCCCGGCGCGCACGCCGGTCGTACGCTCCGCTTCGCTCACGCAGACCACCCGCTCGGCCCAGCGGGCGGCGAACCGCTCCCAGCGCAGGGCGAACGCGGCGGTGGCCCCGCCGACGGCCTCGAAGGACCAGGCGTGCGGCTGGAACACGGTCGGCACCCGGCCGCGCAGCGCGAGCCGGGCGGCGAGTCCGGCCTTGGCGCTGTGCGCGTGCACCAGTGCGGGCCCCACCTCCCGGACCAGGCGGGCCAGCCGCCGCACCTCGCCGGGGAGCGTGGGGCCCGGGGACCGGGTGGCCCGCCAGAGCCGCACCTCGGCGCCTATCTCCTGGGCCTCCGAGGCCAGCCGCCCGCCCGGGCAGGCGATCACGACGCGTACGCCCGCCGTGAGCTGGGCCCGTGCCAGGTCGAGGACGACCCGCGCGACACCGCCGTCGACGGGCTGCGCGAGATGCAGGACCCGTTCTCGGGCGTCGGGAACTGGCTGGTGCATGGGCGGGGTACCTCGCTCACAGGGGCGCTCGGATCTGGTCGGGACCGCGCCGCGCTGCCGGGCGTCCTCCGCGGTGAGGAGCACACCGGCCCTCGCCGCGTCCTGGTGGGGAACGAGCAGGTGGCCCGGCTGGTCACCCCCGGCGGCGCGTGGCGCGGCCGAGATCGGCCCGCCTCGGGCGTCCGCCCGGACGGCATGGCGTAGAGCGCCTGGCGCGGGCCCGGTACACGGACCGAGGCGCACGGCGTGCGCTCCGGTACGTCGCCCGCAGGACCCGCGCACGGCCACTTCCGCGCGCCCGGCGTACGACGGCGCGGCACGGTGCCTCCCGGAAGCGTGTGCCGGTGACCGCCGCGCACGGCGTCCGGACCTGGTCGGAGGAGAGGGCCGCGACTCTAGTGAGCGCGGGGGTCCGCGCGGCGCAGCGACGCGAACGGACGGCACCGGGCCCGGCGGCCGCCGTTCAGATCACCCCTTTGGCGGCACAACCACTCGGGGCGGCACGCGTTGACACAGCGTCGGGCAGCCCGCCCGGATGTTTGTCTCGAAATTTCAAGGAGCACCTCTCCATGTCGCGTATCGCGAAGGGTCTGGTCCTGACCTCCGCCGCCGTGGCGGCCGTCGCCGGCGGCGCCGGTATCGCCTCCGCCGACTCCGGCGCGCAGGCCGTCGCGGCGAACTCGCCGGGCGTCCTCTCGGGCAACGTCGTCCAGGTCCCGGTCCACGTGCCGGTCAACGTCTGCGGCAACACCATCGACGTCATCGGCCTGCTGAACCCGGCCTTCGGCAACACCTGCGTCAACGACTGAGGTCGTCACGCACCCTCGGCCCGGCCGTCCGCACGCGCGTACCGCGCGAGTGGGCGGCCGGGCCGCTTTTCCGTGTGGCCGCCCCCTGCGACCGCCTCTTGCGTCAGGGGGATCTCATATGTCTTGTGCGCACAGGGTTTCCGGCCCGGCCCCGACTCGTTGTACACGGCGTCGGACATCCCCTGGGGCGACGCGAGTTGCCGAGGAGAGGAACATCATGAAGTCCCTGAAGGCCGCCGCCGTCCTGGCCGGTTCCGTCGCCCTCGCCGGCGTCGCCGCCCCCGCGTTCGCCTACTCCGGCGACCTGACGCCCAGCAGCGTCAACGGTGCCGTCGACCAGATCGCCAAGGGCGGCCTGACGGTGCGTGACGTGATGCCGCTGCAGCACCAGTCGGACGCGCTGAACACCGAGAACAAGGACTCCGTCCTCAGCACCGTCAAGGGCGCCACCACCGCCCTGAACTCGCACAACCCGCTGCTCGGCGGTCTGCCCCTGCAGAGCTGAGCCCCGGTGGCAGGAGGGCCGGTCCGCGCCGCGCGGACCGGCCCTCCTGCCGTGTTCGAGGCGGGCGTCCCCCGATCGTGTGGAGCACCTCCCGGCAGTCCCCCGGACGAGTGAGCGGCCCCCCGTCCGGGCCCCGGCCCGTGGATAGGGTCGCGCGGTGACCTCAACCACAAGCGAAGCCTTCCGCGCCGCGGACCTCGGCACCCTCGTCGTCCTGGCCTGGAGCGGCGAGGCCCCCGACGGCATGGACATGCCCTACCTGCTGGCGTACTCCCTCGGCGACGCCGAGGGCGGACCGGAGGCCACCACGGCCGCCGTCGCCCAACTGCTCGCCATGAACGGCCTGTCCATCGGCTCCGTCGTCGACGGCGCCGCCCGGCCGAGCCTGCCCGTCTCCCTGCTCGTCGAGGCCGGACAGGCCGTCGTCCGGCTGCCCCAGCTGGTCGCCCAGGCCGTCGCCCCGCCCGAGTGGCTCGACGCCGTCGCCCGGCGCGGCCACGCCTACCTCGTCTTCACCACCCGCCCCTGGCCCGAGGGCCGCCCCGGGGTCGAGGTCGACCCCGCCGCGCTGGCCGAGTTCGCCGGCGCCGACGAGACCCTCACCGCCGCCGTCCACGTCATGCTGCCCGCCCGCAGTCTGCGCGGCTGACCCCGGTCCGCCTACCCGGATGGCCTCCGGGCGGTGACCCCGGGCCCCTCGGCACGGTTACCGATGTCGACAGCCTTACTGCGGACTAGGGAGTGAGTGATGGTCGTCGGTGCCGGCGGTGTGGCCGTGGGAACGGAACGGCAGGTCAGAGAGGGCGCGGACAGACCGTCACGGCGGGAGGTGGCCCGCGGGGTGCTGGCCTCGGCCGCCGCGCTGGCGCTGGCCCCGGTGGTCGCCGCCTCCCGGCCGCTGCCCCCGGCCCGGGGCCCGGAGGGCGACTCCTTCGACGAGACCTACCGGGGCCACCGCATCCAGGGCTCCCTGGTCCCGGCCGACGCGCGCCGCACGGCCGTCGGCGGGGACGAGGGCGAGTGGCGGGTCAGCGTCGACGGACGCCCGCTGCACCTGATGCGCCGCGCCGACGGCACCTGGATGAGCATGGTCGACCACTACACCTCGTACGCCACCCCGCTGGCGGCGGCCCGTGCCGCCGTGGACGAGATCGGCCCCGGCGAGCGGCTGCGCGAGCTGGCGCCCGGCCCGGTCGGCGGCGGGCACGCGGGACACGGGGCGGGGGGCATGCATGGCGTACGTGCGTAAGAACGCCGCCACGCTCACCGCGACCGAGCGGAAGCGCTTCGTCAACGCCCTGCTGGAGGTGAAACGGCGCGGCGAGTACGACGAATTCGTCCGCCTGCACATCGACTACTACACGGCGGACGGCGAGAAGGGCCTGCGCGCCGCCCACATGGCCCCCTCCTTCCTGCCCTGGCACCGCCGTTTCCTGCTGGACCTGGAGCGGTCCCTGCGCCGCGTCGACTCCTCGGTGACCGTGCCGTACTGGGACTGGACCCGCGACCGCACCGCCGCCTCGGTGCCCTGGACGAAGGACCTCCTCGGCGGCAACGGACGCAAGAGCGACCGTCAGGTGACGACCGGGCCGTTCGCCCACGCCGCCGGACACTGGAACCTCAAGGTCGGCGTCACCGACGGCAAGTACCTCACCCGCGACCTCGGGCGCGCCGCCGCCCCCCTCCAACTGCCCACCAGGAGCGACCTGCAGAGGGCCCTGGACGACCCGGCGTACGACGTCGCCCCCTGGGACTCGACCGTCACCCGGGGCTTCCGCAACAAGCTGGAAGGCTGGGGGACCGGCGGCGGCAGCGCCTCCTGGCACAACCACAACCGGGTGCACCGCTGGGTGGGCGGCGCGATGGTCGGCGGCGCCTCCGTCAACGACCCGGTGTTCTGGCTGCACCACGCCTTCGTCGACTACCAGTGGTACCGCTGGCAGCGGGCGCACAAGACCCACCGCTACCTGCCGGCCACCCAGCCCGGGCCCGGCGACAAGCAGCGCGGCCGGGTCGTCGCCCGGTTCGACAAGATGCCGCCGTGGAACGTCACCCCGGACTCGCTGGACGACGTGAGCGGGATCTACCGCTACGCCTGAGGCGGCCGGACAGGCCGGACAGGCCGGACAGGCCGAGCGGGCATGCGAAGAGCCCCGGCGCTCAGGGGGCCGGGGCTCTTCGCGGGGGGTGAGGCTCAGTTGCCGTAACCGTAGTCGGGCGTCTCCTGGATCGGCTGCTCGGGCTCCGGCTCGGTCTCACCGACGTTGGCGCAGGTGTTGCCGAAGGCCGGGTTCAGCAGGCCGACCACGTTGATGGTGTTCCCGCACAGGTTGACGGGGATGTTGACCGGAACCTGGACGACGTTGCCGGAGCCCACACCGGGCGAGCCGACGGCCGCGGCCCCGGCGTTCGCGTCGGCCAGCGCCAGACCGGCGCCACCGATCATCACGGCACCGGTACCGAGGGCCACGACGGCTGCCTTCGCCATGCGAGACATGACGTTCTCCTTTGTAGCTCGGGGGAGTGGCGACAGGTTTCGGCCACCACACTTCCTCTACAACGGCGCGCGGGGAAGGTGGTCACGGGCGGTAGGGGGCGGATCACCCTTTCCCCCATCACTCCTCGTACGCGCCCGGCGAAGGCGTCCCCTGGGGTGGGGGAGTTGTGGCAGCGGCGGGCCTTCGGACCTTCGGATCTTCGGTCCGGGAACGGAGGCGTACGGCGTGCTCCGCTCAGCCGGAGAAGGGTGTGGGCCCGAAGCGTCCCCAGGCGATGAAGGCGGCGAGGGCGAGGTAGGCCAGGTTCAGGGCCACGAAGCCGGACTCGCCGCGGCGGCCGTGGGTGACCATCGCGCCGATCATCAGCAGCACCCAGCAGGCGGCGGTCACCGGCACCATGACGGGCGCGCGGTCGGCCAGCGCGGGCAGGACGAGCCCGACGGCGGCGAACAGCTCCAGCACCCCGAGCGCCTTCACGCTCCGGCCGTCCACCCCCTCGGTCCAGCCGCCCCCGTGGGCCGCGGCCAGCTTCTCCTTCGTTACGAAGGTCTTGCTGACCCCGCCGACGAGCGCCACCACGGCCAGCACCCAGGCACTGATCCACAGAGCGAGGTTCATCCGTCCCACTTCCCTTGCCGGTCGACACAGCTTCCGGGGATGTGACGGAGGACGGCCTCCGTTTGTGACATGTCCCGGCTCAGCGGAACTCGTGCACGACCTCGATCTGGCCGACGATGTGCGCGTTGAACTCGTCCAGCTCCTCGGCGGGCACCCACAACTCGAGAATGGTGCTGCCGCCGGCCCGCTGGACGGGGTAGCGGCGCAGGAACTCCGACTCCACCTCGAACCGGGTGACGAACCCCGCGCCGTCGAACCGCACATTCCAGTCCCGCGCGACCCTGACCGCGTAGTCCTCGTTCAGCACGGGATAGAAGATCGGCTGCCCGGGCAGCCGCGGCGGCCAGACCCGAAAGCCCGACTCCCGCACCAGCCGCAGCTCTTCGGGGCCGGTGGGGCGCCAGAGGGTGGTGGTGGTCGTCGGCATGGGGTCGCGTCGCTCTCTCGGGTCGGCCGGTGGGGGCGTGACGATACCGACGCCTCCGGCGCGTGATCCACGGAGTTTCGCGGCGGACGCGCCTGCGCGCGGGGATGGTTCCGTCAGGCGGCAGGAGCGGCAGAGGCGGCAGAGCATCCGTCCCGGTCGGTACGGGTGAGCATGGAACCCAGCGGAGCCACGTCATCGGCCTCCCTGACGGTGCAGGGCAGCGGAACCTCCTTCAGCTTGCCCTCATGCATCATCCAGAGCCCGAAACACTCGTCGTCCTGATCCCGGAGCAGCACCTGAACCGAGCCGGGGATGGGCCAGGGCAACTGCTCCAAGTGAGGCAGCAGACCTGACCAGTTGAGCCGCCAGAAGTCGATGGCCCATGCGTCCATGCCGGGGATGGGCTCGAAGCACTGGTGCCACTGACGATGCTCATCGGGCTGAGTGAGGGGCCGCATCACGTCATCGGCACCGCGAGCGATGACGATGACTTCACAATCTCTGCTCATGCGGGCCATGTTCGGGGTGCGGTCGGGGGAGGGCAACGGCTTATTGCAGGCTGCGTATGGTCGACCGGATTGGCGCTCGAGCAAAGGGCGGCGGACTTCAGCGCTGGAGTTCAGGTTCCGGCTCGAGGACGTCAGCCCAGACGCGGTCACCCCACGGATCGCCCTCCACGCCCAGGCGTGCCGCGACGACATCGTCGAGGAAGTGCGCATGCGCGACGCTGACCGTCTCGTGCGGCCACCACAACGAGTCACACTCGGTGCAGAGCGTGAGGTGTGACCCGTCCGCCTTGAAGCGGTAGGGCCGCACGTAGTCTTGCTCGCAGCGTGGACAGAGATGTTCGACTGACACGACCAGCACAGTACCCGGGCGCAAGCGCACGCCTTTCCAGTCTGCTGACGTCTCGCGGGGCCTGCCTTCCTCGCCCTGGGGGAAACCCTTGCGGAGTGTCCGAGCGGCCGAATGCCGACTGACGGGCACCCCGCAATTTCGACACGTATCGACACGGCCACCCTCCACAACCCGGTGACGCCCGGACGGCCCAGGAGCCTGCTCGCGATCGTCAGGGGGGGCGGCTGGGACCCCGCCTGCCGAAACTGCCCCTGACCAGCAAAAAGCCCTCCCCGCAGGGAGGGCTGGGACACGCGCCCCCGGCAGGACTCGAACCTGCGGCCAAGCGCTTAGAAGGCGCCTGCTCTATCCACTGAGCTACGGGGGCCTGGTGCGGGTCAAGGATAAAGCTCCCGGTTCCTTGACCCCGTCGCCGCGCCTCCGTGGCTCGATGTGGAGGTTCGGTGAAGCGGTCAAGATAATCGCAGGCGGGTACGAATCATGCATCGCTTTCGCGCCTTGACGCGCCGGGTGTTGTGCACTCGTTATGCCGGGAGGGGGCTCGCGTCCCAGTCCTCCCTTCTGTCCGGTCTGTCCCTTCGGCGCGCAGGCATGTCCATATGCTTCAGAATTCCCCTAAAATTGGGCATTCTTCACATGTGGTGACCTTGGACGTACGCCCCCAGCTACTCGACGCACTCGCTGCTCTGCGCGACCGTGTCGCCGCCGCGCGCTTTCCGCTCCCCCTGGCGGGAGCCCCGCGCGTGCGCGCCAACCGGGACGAGCTGCTCGCCCAACTGGACGACTACCTCGTACCCCGACTGCGCTCGCCCGAGGCGCCGCTCCTGGCCGTCGTCGGCGGATCGACCGGGACCGGGAAGTCGACCCTGGTGAACTCCCTGGTCGGACGGCGGGTCACGGAGGCGGGTGTGCTCCGGCCGACCACCCGTACCCCCGTACTCGTCTGCCACCCGGAGGACCAGCACTGGTTCAGCGGCATGCGCGTGCTGCCCGACCTCACCCGTCTCTGGGTGCCCCACCAGGAGAAACCCGCCAAGGACGGCGAGACCCCCGGCGAGGACCACGCGCGCGTGCTGCGCGTCGAGACCGCCGAGACCCTCCCGCTCGGGCTCGCCCTGCTCGACGCCCCGGACGTCGACTCCCTGATCGCCGACAACCGCGTCCTCGCCGCCCAGCTCATCTGCGCCGCCGACATCTGGATCATGGTCACCACGGCCGCCCGTTACGCCGACGCCGTCCCCTGGCACCTGCTGCGCACCGCCAAGGAGTACCGGGCCACCCTGATCACCGTCCTCGACCGGGTGCCCCACCAGGTCGTCGCCGAGGTCTCCCGGCAGTACGGCGCCCTGCTCACCAAGGCCGGGCTCGGCGAGGTGCCCCGGTTCACGGTGCCCGAGCTGCCCGAGTCCGCCGGTGGCGGCGGCCTCCTGCCCGCCTCCGCCGTCGCCCCGCTGCGCACCTGGCTCCACCACCACGCCCAGGACCCCGGCGCCCGCCGCAGCGCCCTCAGCCGCACGGCGTACGGCCTGCTCGACTCCCTGGCCACGCGCATGCCCGAGCTGGCCGGTGCGGCCGCCGCGCAGTACGCGGCCGCGCTCCGCCTCACCTCGGCCGTGGACGGCGCGTACGACAGCGAGCACACGCGCGTGCGCGGCCGCCTCCAGTCCGGCACCGTCCTCGCCGGTGACGCCCTCAAACGCTGGCGCGCTTACCCGTTGGACTGCACCGCCGGTGAACTCCTGGACGCCCTCGTGGAGAGCCTCGCCGCGCTGCTGCTGTGCGCCGTCACCGCCGCCGACGAACGCGTCGACGACGCGTGGCGCCGCGAACCCGCCGCCCGTGCCCCCGAACTCGCCGACCGCGACCCCTCGCCGGAGAGCGCCGAGCACCGCATCGGTCTCGCCGTACGGCGCTGGCGGCGCGAGCTGGAGGAGTACGCCGAGGACGAGGTCCGCGAGCTGGAACGCGGCAGCGCCCCCGAACCCGAGACGGTCGCCGCGCTCGCCGCCGCCGCCGTCCTCGGCGGACGCCGGGCGCGTACGGCGGGAGAGGGGCTGGCCGAGCGGGTCGGCGCGCACGGCGCGATGCGGCTGCGCGACCGCGCCGGGCGCCTGCTCACCGAGCACGTCGACCGGGTCCTGCACGGCGAACGCGAACGCCGGCTCTCCCCGCTCGACGCCCTGGACGTCCACGCCGAGTCGCAGGCCGAACTCATCGCCGCGCTGTCCGTACTGCAGAAGGAGAGGTGACCGGTGACCGCCGTCGCCAAACAGGACCAGATGGATCACGTCGACGACACCGGCCCCGCCGGTGACGAGGCGCACGCGCGCGTGGAGGACGACCGGCGTCCCGAGGGCGGCGGGCAGCGCCCCGGCGACGACGGCGAGGACCCCGCCGAGAGCGGCGCCTGGGACGACGGACTCATCGCCCGCCGCGCCACCGAGGACACCCCACCCCCCGAGGCCCCCGTGCGCGCCGCGACCGGGGGCGGCCCCCCGGAGCCCCTCGCCTACGACGGCCCGCTGCGCTCCCGGCTGGACGCGCTGCGCGAACTGGTCGGCCTGTCCCGTGCGCGCCTGGACAACCAGACGCTCGCCGAGGCGGCCCGCGTCCTGGACGAGGCCACCGCCCGGCGCAAGCTCTCCGGGCAGCACACCGTCGTCGCCATCGCGGGCGCGACCGGCAGCGGCAAGTCCCAGCTCTTCAACACGCTCGCCGGTGTGCCCATCTCGGAGACCGGGGTGCGCCGCCCGACGACCGCCGCGCCGATCGCGTGCAGCTGGAGCGACGGCGCCGCCGCCCTCATCGACCGCCTCGGCATCCCCGGCCGGCTGCGCCGCCGTCCGCTGCAGAGCGCCGAGGCCGAGGCGCAGCTGCGCGGCCTGGTCCTGATCGACCTGCCCGACCACGACTCGGCGGCCGTGCGGCACCGCGAGCACGTCGACCGGGTCCTGGGGCTCGTCGACGCCGTCATCTGGGTGGTCGACCCGGAGAAGTACGCCGACGCCGCGCTGCACGAGCGCTATCTGCGGCCGATGGCGGGCCACGCCGAGGTCATGTTCGTCGTCCTCAACCAGACCGACCGGCTGCCCGCCGAGGCCACCGAGCAGATCCTCGACGACCTGCGCCGCCTGCTGGACGAGGACGGCATCGCGCTCGGCGAGTACGACGAGCCCGGCGCCACCGTGCTCGCCCTCTCCGCCCTCACCGGCGACGGCGTGGGCGATCTGCGAGAGGTGCTCGGCAGGTTCGTCGCCGAGCGGGGCGCCGCGGCGCGCAGGGTCTCGGCCGACGTGGACGCCGCCGCCGCCGACCTGCGCCCGGTGTACGCCGCCGGCCAGGGCGTCGGCCTGAGCGAACAGGCGCGGGAGGAGTTCTCCGGCCGGCTCGCGGACGCGGTCGGGGCGACGGCCGCCGGGGAGGCCGCCGAGCGGGCCTGGCTGCGCAGCGCCAACCGCGCCTGCGGCACGCCCTGGCTGCGGCTGTGGCGCTGGTACCACGACCGCGGCGGCCCGCAGACGGGCAGCCTGCCGGTGCGCCCGCAGGCCGACGCCGAGGCGACCGCGCGCCAGCGGGTGGAGCAGGCGGTCCGTACGGTGTCCGACCAGGCCGCGGCGGAGCTGCCGACGCCCTGGGCGCAGGCGGTGCGCGAGGCGGCCGTACGCGGGTCGCAGGGGCTGTCGGAGTCGCTGGACGAGCTCGCGGTCGGGGCCGGGCTTCCCCCGGGCCGTCCGCCCAGGCCGGGCTGGTGGCCGGTGGCGGTGCTGGTGCAGGCCGCGATGACCCTGCTCCAGGTCGTGGGCGGGCTGTGGCTGGCCGGGCAGATCGCGGGCCTGCTGGCACCCAACCTGGGTGTGCCGGTGCTGCTGATGCTGTGCGGGATCGTGGGCGGGCCGCTGGTGGAGTGGAGCTGCCGACTGGCGGCGCGGGGGCCCGCACGGCGGTACGGCCAGGAGGCGGAGCGGCGCCTGCGGGAGGCCGCGGCGAGCTGCGGGCGGGCGCGGGTGCTGGACCCGGTGGCGGCGGAGCTGCTGCGGTACCGGGAGGTGCGGGAGCAGTACGGGCGGATCGCGGGGGTGGGGGTCGGCCGGTGAGGGCGCCTGACGGAACGGGCGGGACGGCTGGGGCGGGCGAGACGGGCGGGACGGCTGGGACCGCCGGGGCCGCTGGGGGCTTCGGACCGCCTCGGTCGCGGGATCTGGCCGGGGGGCTCCGGGCGGTGTGCTCCGGCGTGGGGCTCCCGGTGGGGTGAACCACCTGATCGGGTGGCGGAGTTGTCCACAAGCCGGTAGCTGTCCACAGCGCTCGGCGGGGTCGGGCGGGGCCGGGGCAGTCTGGTGCCACGGCGATCGCACCGCCTGCCCGGCGGACCAGTCGAGGAAGCTGGGGCGGGCGGATCTCGCGGTCGGCGTCCGTGCGGCGCGCCACGAGTGAGACCGGTGCGCGCCGTACGGCACAGGAAGCCGTACGGGACGGACCCGTACCGGCACCGGCTGCTCCGGCGGTGAACGCCGGGCGAGGGAGGGGTTCACGATGAACGAGACCGTGCTGTGCGTGGTGGGCAACGTGGCGACGCGACCGGTGTACCGGGAGCTGCCGGGCGGTCCGTCGGCCCGGTTCCGGCTGGCGGTGACCGCGCGGTACTGGGACCGGGAGAAGAACCTCTGGACCGACGGGCACACCAACTTCTTCACCGTGTGGGCCAACAGGCAGCTCGCGGTCAACGTGGCCGCGTCGGTGGAGGTGGGGCAGCCGCTCGTGGTGCAGGGCCGGCTGAAGGTGCGGACCGAGGCGCGCGAGGGACAGCAGGCGTGGGCGTCGGCCGACATCGACGCGGTGACGATCGGCCACGATCTGACGCGGGGCACGGCCGCGTTCCGCCGCTCCGCCAAACCGGAGACCCTGCCGAGGCCGGTCGCGCGTCCGGAGCCGCAGTGGGAGACACCGCCGGGTGAGGCGCCGGGTGATGCCTCGGTGGAGGCGGCTGCGGAGGCGGTGTTGGAGGGCGCGATGGAGGGGGTCGCGGACGGGCAGGCGCGGACCGTAGTGACAGGCCAACAGGACGCGCGAGCAACGATGGTGACGTGACGTCAGGGCGCACTCGCACCGTGGTGCGGCTTATCGGGCGATGCGCCTCGAACGTCCCGCGTGAAGTGGCGGATCTGTCGATGAGCCCAGCCCAAGATGTGTGCCCGCGATAACGATTACGGCTCGGATCACCCGTCCGGCCATCTGACCGCCGGGTAGGGGGTCCGTTGATCCATAGGATGCCCAGGCGTACCCCCAGGGGTTGGTGTTTCTGCTGGTAGGACCGCCCCCACATGTCCAACGGGTCCTGCTCGAAGGGGAATTCTGTGCTTGCTGCGTTCTCTGGGTCCACCCGGACCACCGTGCCCGTCCGGGCCGGTGCCCTGGCGCTGGCCTGCGGGCTTGCGGCGGCGGGTGTGCTGTCCGGTGCCGGTACGGCCCTGGCCGACGAGACGCCGCAGACGCAGAACGGCGCGACCGCCACGATCAACGGCCTCAAGACGTACGGCGAGGCCGTGATCCACGAGGACGGCACCGACCTGCGGGTGCCGGCGGGCCTGTTCGACATGTCGGTGGACGGTGGCGGCACCCTCCAGACGTACTGCGTCGACGTGCACAACCCCACCCAGCGCGACGCCAAGTACCAGGAGACCCCCTGGAGCGGCACCTCGCTGGGCGCCAACCGCAACGCCGGGCGCATCCGCTGGATACTCCAGCACTCCTACCCGCAGGTGAACGACCTCGCCGCCCTCGCCCGCAAGGCCGGCGCGACCGGACTGACCGAGCAGGACGCGGCGGCCGGTACGCAGGTGGCCATCTGGCGCTACTCGGACGCGGCGAAGGTCGAGGCGGTCGACCCGCGGGCGGAGAAGCTCGCCGACTACCTGGAGAAGAGCGCCCGCCCCGCCGCCGAGCCCCGTGCCTCGCTGACCCTGGACCCGCCCGCGGTGTCCGGCCGTCCAGGCGATCTGCTGGGACCGGTGACCGTGCACACCGACGCCGCAGGTGTGACCGTCTCGCCCCCGGCGGACGCGGCGGCCGAGGGGGTGCGGATCATCGACCGCACCGGCAAGGTGATCACCTCCGCGCGTGACGGCAGTCAGCTCTACTTCGACATCCCCGAGGACGCGCCGGACGCCACGGTCCAGGTCGCCGTGCAGGCGTCCACCACCGTGCCGGTCGGCCGGGCCTTCGCCTCCGAGTCGCGCAGCCAGACGCAGATCCTCGCCGGCTCCAGCGAGTCCACGGTCTCCGCGACCGTCGACGCGACCTGGGCGGCCCAGGGTGCCGTGCCTGCGGTGTCGGCCCGCAAGAACTGTGCCGAGGGCGGTGTGGACGTCACGGTCGCCGACAAGGGCGACCAGCCGTTCACCTTCCAGCTGATGGGCGCCTCGCACACGGTCGCCCCGGGCAAGGCCGAGACGGTCACGGTCCCGCTGGAGGAGGACCAGGCGTACGACTTCACCGTCACCGGACCGAACGGCTTCGCCCAGCGCTTCACCGGCGTCCTCGACTGCGCCGTCCAGGGCCCGGCCACGGCCGAGTCCGCCCAGACCCTGAGCGAGCCGACCCCGGTCGCGCTGCCGGGCGAGGCCCCGACGGGGACCGACCTCGCGGCCACGGGCGGGTCCGCCCTGACGCCGGTGATCACGGGAGCGGCCATCGGGTTCGTCGTGATCGGCGGGGCGGTGCTGGTGATCCTGCGCGGGCGGGAGAACCGGGCGGGGGAGTGAGGACCCCGCACCGGCTCACGCCTCCCCGCTGAGCGGGGCCCGGCTCAGGTCGCGGTGGTCCACTTGGTGCAGGAGTTCAGGAGCGAGCTGCCCTCGAACCTGGCCACCTGGATGCCGACGTCGAAGATCCCGCTGTCGTCGTGCGCGTAGCTGCGGATCTCCTTGCTGGTGCCCGCGCCGTCGTAGTTCGCGTGCCAGGCCCAGTACTTGGTGGTTCCGGCGGCGTTCTTGGTGATCAGCCGGACGCGGGCGTGGTGGCCGTCGGCGAGGGTGTCGTCGACGCCCATGAAGAAGTTGATCTCGTCGGTGGCTCCGTAGAAGTCGTCCACGGTCACTCCGCCGCTGGCGCCGGTCGTGTTGCAGCGCGCGAGAAGCGTCGCGGCGGAGGCGGGGGTGGCGGTGACGAGGCCGGCCAGCATCGCCGAGGCCGAGAGTCCCACGGCCAGTGCGAGGCGTCGCTTCATGATGCTCTCCAAATCAGACGGACGTTCGATTGATGGGGCGCGGCAAATCTAGGCCGACGGTCTCGGGCGGGTCAACGCGATTTCCGCGAACCAGCCTGCCGCCAGGGGGTGTTGGCGTTCCGGTGCCGAAGTGCTGCCGGGTGGGGCGCCGGCCGGCGGTCCGTGACAGCCGGGTCGGTGTTCCCGGCGCGACCGGCAGTGACGTCCGGGTCACCGGCGCCGGAGGTGAAGCCCCAGCTCACGGGCTCCGCGCTGATACGGGTTTCCGCACAGGGCTGGCCGTACGGCAAGATGGGGTGTATCTGCCCACTGCCTGATTTCAAGCTGCCGGACGGTTTCTCTTGGCTGAGTTCATTTACACCATGCGCAAGGCGCGCAAAGCGCACGGCGACAAGGTGATCCTCGACGACGTCACCCTGAACTTCCTCCCGGGAGCGAAGATCGGTGTCGTCGGCCCGAACGGTGCCGGTAAGTCGACCGTCCTGCAGATCATGGCGGGCCTCCAGCAGCCCTCCAACGGTGACGCCTTCATCACCCCCGGTTACAGCGTCGGCATCCTGCTCCAGGAGCCCCCGCTGAACGAGGAGAAGACCGTCCTGGAGAACGTCCAGGAGGGTGTCGCCGAGACCAAGGGCAAGCTCGACCGGTTCAACGAGATCGCCGAGCTCATGGCGACGGACTACTCCGACGCGCTGCTCGACGAGATGGGCAAGCTCCAGGAGGATCTGGACCACTCCAACGCCTGGGACCTCGACGCCCAGCTCGAGCAGGCCATGGACGCGCTGGGCTGCCCGCCCGGCGACTGGGCGGTCACCAAGCTCTCCGGTGGCGAGAAGCGCCGCGTGGCGCTCTGCAAGCTGCTGCTGGAGCAGCCCGACCTGCTGCTCCTCGACGAGCCCACCAACCACCTCGACGCCGAGTCGGTGAACTGGCTGGAGCAGCACCTCGCCAAGTACCCGGGCACCGTCGTGGCGATCACCCACGACCGGTACTTCCTGGACAACGTCGCCGAGTGGATTCTCGAGCTCGACCGCGGCCGCGCCTACCCCTACGAGGGCAACTACTCCACCTACCTGGAGACCAAGCAGACCCGTCTGAAGGTCGAGGGCCAGAAGGACGCCAAGCGCGCCAAGCGGCTCAAGGAAGAGCTGGAGTGGGTCCGCTCCAACGCCAAGGGCCGCCAGGCCAAGTCCAAGGCCCGCCTCGCCCGATACGAGGAGATGGCGGCCGAGGCCGACAAGATGCGGAAGCTGGACTTCGAGGAGATCCAGATCCCGCCGGGCCCGCGTCTGGGCTCCATCGTGGTCGAGGTCAACAACCTCTCCAAGGCGTTCGGTGAGAAGGTCCTCATCGACGACCTGTCCTTCACGCTGCCGCGCAACGGCATCGTGGGCGTCATCGGCCCCAACGGTGCGGGCAAGACCACCCTGTTCAAGATGATCCAGGGCCTGGAGACGCCGGACGCCGGCTCCATCAAGGTCGGCGAAACCGTCAAGATCTCGTACGTCGACCAGAGCCGCGCGAACATCGACCCCAAGAAGACGCTGTGGGCCGTCGTCTCCGACGAGCTGGACTACATCAACGTCGGCCAGGTCGAGATGCCGTCCCGCGCCTACGTCTCCGCGTTCGGTTTCAAGGGCCCGGACCAGCAGAAGCCGGCCGGTGTGCTCTCCGGCGGTGAGCGCAACCGCCTGAACCTGGCGCTCACCCTCAAGCAGGGCGGCAACCTGCTGCTCCTCGACGAGCCCACCAACGACCTCGACGTCGAGACGCTGTCCTCCCTGGAGAACGCGCTGCTCGAGTTCCCGGGTGCGGCCGTGGTCGTCTCCCACGACCGCTGGTTCCTGGACCGGGTCGCCACGCACATCCTCGCCTACGAGGGTGACTCCAAGTGGTTCTGGTTCGAGGGCAACTTCGAGTCCTACGAGAAGAACAAGATCGAGCGGCTCGGTGCCGACGCCGCGCGTCCGCACCGTGCCACCTACAAGAAGCTGACCCGGGGCTGATCACACCTTG
Source organism: Streptomyces sp. NPDC046860 (assembly GCF_040645115.1). Classification (NCBI taxonomy): domain Bacteria; kingdom Bacillati; phylum Actinomycetota; class Actinomycetes; order Kitasatosporales; family Streptomycetaceae; genus Streptomyces; species Streptomyces sp. NPDC046860. The sequence continues at coordinate 297,573 of NZ_JBEYXQ010000004.1, forward strand.
CGCCACATCTACCGCTGCCCCCTGCGCTGGGCGGACATGGACGCTTACGGCCACGTCAACAACGTGGTGTTCCTCCGCTATCTGGAGGAAGCCCGTATCGACTTCCTGTTCCGCCCGGACAAGGACTTCCAGCAGGGGTCGGTCGTGGCGCGCCACGAGATCGACTACAAGCGGCAGCTCGTCCACCGGCACCACCCGGTGGACGTCGAGCTGTGGATCACCGAGATCCGGGCCGCGTCCTTCACCATCACCTACGAGGTGAAGGACGCGGACACCGTGTACGTACGGGCCTCCACCGTCGTCGTGCCCTTCGACTTCGAGGCCCAGCGGCCGCGCCGGATCACCGCGGAGGAGCGGGAGTTCCTCCAGGAGTACCGGGACGAGGCCGCCGAGGAGGAGGCCGTCGCCGCATGACGGTGCTCCACCTCGCCGACGAGACGGAGGCGGCAGATCTCGCCGGCTTCCTCACCAGGCTGCTCCGCTACGACCGCGGCGCCGCCGTACGCCTCCAGGCCGCCGGGACCGCGCTCGCCGTGTTCGGGCGGCCGCCCTCCTTCGAGGTGCTCGCCGTCCGCGCGGTGCGCCTCGCCAAGCCGTACGAGGACGGGCTGGACGCCACCCTCGACGTGACCGTCTCGGCGGGTGAGCTGCTGGAGTCGGTGGACGAGCGGGCGGCCACCGCCGCCGTCCCCGGCGCCGTCACCGGACCCCCGTGGGCCGGAGTGCTGCCGCCGCGCGGCGGCTGGCGCCCCGAGCCGGGCCTGCCCGGGCCGGCCGTGCTGCACAGCACCGTTGCCCGGTCGGTGGCCGAATTCCGCTCCCGCACCGAGGAGTTGGCGCCCGAGGCGCGTACCCGGGCCGAACTGGACCGGATCGGGCGGGAGATCTGGTCCCGCGAGGTCGGCCCGACCCCGCTGCCCGTGCGCGCCGTGCACGCCGCCCAGTCGCTGGGCTTCCTGCGGCCGGGCGACCCCGCCTCGGGCGAGGACACCGGCCTGTTCTCCTGCGGGGCGTGGCTCCGGCTGCGCACCCCCTACGGCTCCGTCGCCGTGCGGCGCGCGGGCCTGGGGACGCTCGGCGTCAGCGTGCGCTGACCGGCGCGCGGGGCGCCTCAGCCCGCGGTGTTCACCATCGAGGCGGCCGCGTACGTCAGGTAGTTCCACAGCGTCCGCTCGTGCTCCTCGGACAGCTCCAGCTCGTCCACCGCGACCCGCATGTGCTTCAGCCACGCGTCGTGCGCGGCCCGGTCCACGGCGAACGGGGCGTGCCGCATCCGCAGCCGGGGGTGGCCGCGCTGCTCGCCGTAGGTGGTGGGGCCGCCCCAGTACTGGATCAGGAACAGGGTGAGCCGCTCCTCGGCCGGACCGAGGTCCTCCTCCGGGTACATGGGCCGCAGCAGCGGGTCCTCGGCGACGCCCTCGTAGAAACGGCCGACCAGCCGGCGGAAGGTCTCCTCCCCGCCCACCTGCTCGTAGAAGGTCTGCTCCTGAAGCGTGCCACGTCGGATCTCGTTCACCCGTCCATGGTCTCAGACCGGGGGGCCGAGGACCCAAGGCGTAGGACCGGCCGTCATCCGCCGCTTCCCCGCGCGGATCGCCCCTACTGTGGACATATGGGCGCCTACGACTCCGTGCTGACCGAGGTGGCCGCCGAGGCGAGGGCCGCGCTGGTCCGGCAGATCGACCGCGACGGAGCCTGGAGCGCGGACCCCGTGTGGCGGGAGGCGTTCGCCGCGGTGCCCCGGCACCTGTTCGTGCCGTACTACTACGTCGGCGTCCTCGGCGGCTACGAGCGGTACGCGGCCGACGACCCGGACCCCGCCGGACGCGAGCGCTGGGCGCGCGGCGCCTACGCGGACGCCCCGCTGGCCACCCGGCTGCACGACGGTGAGCTGGTCTCCTCCTCCAGCCAGCCCTCGCTGATGGCGCGCATGCTCGTCGCCCTCCGCGTCCGGGACGGCGACCGGGTGCTGGAGGTCGGCACCGGCACCGGCTACAACGCGGCCCTGCTCGCCCACCGCCTCGGCGACGACGCGCTGGTCACCACCGTCGACATGGAGGAGGAGATCACCGGCCCGGCCGTGCGGAACCTGGCGAGGGCCGGCCACCGTCCGGTGGTGGTCACCGGCGACGGGGCGTACGGGGTGCCCGCGCACGCCCCCTACGACCGGATCATCGCCACCTGCATGCTGCCCACCGTGCCGCGCCCCTGGATCGCCCAGTGCGCGCCCGGCGCCCGGATCATCGCGCCGCTGAACAACGGGCTGCTCGCCCTCGGCGTCGACGAGTCCGGCCGCGCCGAGGGCCGCTTCCTGCGCACCGGCGCCTACTTCGTGCCACTGCGCGGGGACGGCAGGGCCCCCGACGAGCCGGTGTCGCTGCGCGGCCTGCCCGGGAGGGCCCGGGACCAGGAGTCGTTCCGCTTCCTGCTCGGCCTGGTCCGGGGCGCGCTGGAACCGTCACGGGCGTACGCGCTCTGGGAGGGCGCGGGGATGCCGGGCCGGGAACGGTACGGCGTCACGGTCAGCGGCCCCCGCGCCTGGGCCTGGCTGGACGACCCGGGGGGCCGCCACGCCTGGCCGCTGCCGTGAGCGCGGGGACTCAGCCCCGGTGGACGGTGATCGTCGTCCAGGCGCCCACGTGCACCCGGTCGCCGTCCTGGAGCGGTACGGGCACGAACGGCTGGATCGGCTCGTCGGAGCCGTTGACCGTGGTGCCGTTCGTCGAGTTCTGGTCGACGACCGCCCAGCCGCCGTCCGGCTGCTGCACCAGCACCGCGTGCTGGTGCGAGACACCGGGGTCCTCCGGCGGCACCGACAGGTCGACGTCGGGGGTGTCGCCGGTGGAGTGCCGGCGGCGTCCGATGGTCACCTGGTTGCCGGTGAGCGTGCGCTGCTGCTCGGGGGAGTACGCGGGCAGGTTGAGCCCCGCGGCCTCCGGGCCGGAGCGCTGCATCATCGCCATGAAGTACTCGCGGTCCGGGCCGATGGTCGCGGTCCAGGTGGCCGGACCCTGCGCGGGCGGGCGGCCCTGCGGGAAGCCCGACGTCTGGGCGGCGCCGGACTGCGGGTAGCCGTAGCCGCCACCGGGGTTCGCGGACGGACCGTTCGACGGCGGCGGGGAGATCACCCAGTCGTCGTCGCCGAAGGACGGGCCCCCGGCCGGGGTACGGCCGCCCTCCTGCGGGAAACCGGCCGGCGCGGACGGGCCGGAGGCCGGCGAGGCCTGCCGGGACGGGGCGTCGCCGAAGGCGGAGGGCTCCCGCCCGAAGGGCGGCGCGCCGGACGGGCCGCCAGGACCCGCGGGACCGCCCTGCTCACCGGGCCCACGCCGACCGCCGAAGCCCCCCTGGCCGCCGAAGCCGTCACGTGAACCCTGGCCGCCCTGGCCGCCCGGTCCACCGGGGCCGCGCTGGCCGCCGAAGGCGTCGGGAGCGCCCTGGCCACCCTGGCCCCCGGGACCACCCGGCCCGCGCTGGCCGCCGAAGCTGTCGGGAGCGCCCTGGCCACCGGGACCACCCGGCCCGCGCTGGCCTCCGAAGCTGTCGGGGGCACCCTGGCCGCCCGGACCGCCGGGGCCGCGCTGGCCACCGAAGGCGTCGGGAGCACCCTGGCCACCCTGGCCGCCCGGCCCGCGCTGGCCACCGAAGCCGCCAGGACCACCGGGACCACCGGGACCGCCCTGACCACCGGGACCGCCGTAACCAGGCCCGCCAGGCGCACCAGGCCCACCCGGACCGCCCTGCTGACCGGGCCCGGAACCAGTGCCGGGGCCGGGGCCTCCGGGCCGCTGGCCCGGGCCGCCGCCGAAGCCCGGCGGGGGGCCCGGCCGGCGCTCGCCGAAGGGGGAGGCGCCGCCCGAGGTGGGCGGCGGGGACGCCGGGCCGCGCTCGGCGCCGAACGGCGTCGGCCCCGAGGGCTCGTTGTCGAACGCGGGTATCGGCTCGGCGGGCCGGTTCACCTGCGAGGGCCGCGACCCCTGGTAGTCGAAACCGTCGTCACCGCCGCCGAACGGACCGCTCGGCGGCTGGTAGCGGGGCTGCTGCTGCCGGGGCGGGGCCGCCGGGGTGTAGGAGGTGGCGGTGTTGGTCAGGAAGTTCCACCGGCACTCCTCGCAGAAGGGCGCGCCGCCCTCGCGGGGCGTACGGCACTGCGGGCACAGCTCCGCCTCCGCGCCGGGCGAGGAGGGACGCCCCTCGGCGCGCGGGGGCGGGAATCCGTAGCCGCCGCCGGACGGGGGCGGGGGCGGAGGAACGGCACCGGCCATGCGGTGACCGCAGACCTCGCACCAGTCGTCGGAACCCGACTGGTGTCCGTTCGGGCAGGTCGGCATGTCGGTGGTACCCCTTCTGCTGAGGGATCGATGTCTACAGGGTCACTTCTTGACGCGAACGGTTTTCGTGGACCGGGTCTCGAGAGTCATCTCGTCGGCCTCCGTGACCTTCGCCTTCAACCGCACAGTACCGGTCGGGGCGTCGACCACGTCCACCACCTTCGCAAGCAGTTTCGCAGTATCCGCGTTCCCCGACGCCCCCGCGAGCTGAACGGCACGTCCCAGTCTGGCCGTCGCTCCGTCCAGATCACCCGCTTTGCGCAGATCCAGCCCTTCCTGGATGGCCTGCGCCAGTTCGGCCTGACCGGTGTAGTGGGCGACTTGGGAGTTGAGCGAGGTCGAGGCCGCCATGTCGTCGGTCCACACGGCCCGTACGAGCCCCTGCGCGCCGACGTTCTGTGCCGTTCCGTCCGGCCGGGGCACGACCAGGGACACCCGCGCGGCCAGCATCTCCTGGCCCAGTCCGGCCGCCGGGACCTCCACGCAGAGGTGGTAGTCGCGGGACTCGTCGCCCCAGGAACCGGTGGGGTAGTCCCCGGCGCGCGGGTTCGCCTCGGTCCGCCGGCCGGTCAGATCCTCCACGGCGGGCGCCACTTGCTTGACGAATCTGATACGCGTGCCGACCGGCGTCCACACTCGCAGGGCGACGTCGGCGACGCCCTTGCCCATCGTCGACTCCATGATCCGGGTGAAGTCCTCGGTGAGCCGGGCCGGATCGGCGACGATGTCGGCCGTGCCGAGCAACGCCGAGGCGACGCCTGTGACTTCTTTCACTTCCCAGTCGGTGCCCACGCCCCGCGCGTCGCAGGTGAAACGGCCGGCGCACGCGTCGAGGGTGTCCTTCAGCTCCGCCGCCGACTCGTGCTCGTTGCGCCCGTCGGTCAGCAGGATGCCGTGCCGGATCGCCACGTCGGCCCCGGTCAGCAGCCGGTCCGCCAGCCGCAGCCAGGTGCCGATCGCGGTGCCGCCGCCCGCGCTCAGCCGCCGCAGCGCCTGCTTGGCCTGGGCACGGGTGGCCGGGTCGGCCACCGCGAGCCGTCCCCCGCCCGGATAGACCTCGCGCGCCACATGGGTGCCGTCGACGACGCCGAAGCGCACCCCGTCGCGCAGGGTGTCGATGGCGGCGGCCGTGGCGTCACGGGCGTTGCGCATCTTGGCGGGCGGATAGTCCATCGAACCCGAGCAGTCCACCATCAGCACCACGGCGGCCGAAGCGGCCGGCCCGGCCGGTGCCCCGGCGGGCGCACCGCCGCCCCTGGCCGTCACGGTCACGATGGCGTTGACCTCGCGGCCGCCCTCCGGCAGGAACTCGTTCTGGTAGACGTCCACCGAGAACTGCGGCCCGCCCGGCTTGGCGAAATTGGCCATGCTGGTTCACATCCCCCTAGGACACGCCCCGCTCGGCGCGAGGCGGTGCGTCCGGGCGGACCGGTCCCCTCCGTGTCCGCCCGTGCTTCCCCGTGCGCGAGGCCGCCGCGTCCGCGCGCGGTCGCCCGCGCGGCGACGGCCTCAGGCCGATCCTGCCCCCTGCGGCGGCGCGGGGAACGGCACGACGGCCACTGTTACGTTGTCGTGGCCCCCGGCGTCCAGCGCGTGCCCCACCAGCACCCGCGCGGCGTGCAGCGGGCGGGCGGCCGCGTCGGCGGGCAGCACCTCGGCCATCTCCTCCGGCGTCTCGGCGTAGTTCCACAGACCGTCGGTGCACACCACCACCACACCGGCCCGGTCCGGCTTGAACGACGCGGTGTGCGGCTCCAGTTCGTAGGCGTCGGCGCCGAGCCAGCCGGTGATCGCGTGGGCGCGCTCGTCGGCGTACGCCTCCGCCTCGTTCATCAGGCCGGCCGCCACCATCTGCGCCGCCCAGGAGTCGTCCTCGGTCAGCCGGGCCGGGGGAGCGGAGCGGTCGTCCGGCACCCAGTAGGCGCGGCTGTCGCCGACCCAGCCGACCACCAGCAGCCCGGTGGCGACCACCGAGGCGACGATCGTGCAGGCCGGGGCGTTCTGGTGCGGGGCGTGCTCGCGGGCCGCGTCGGGCTCCCCGGCGAGGGCGTCCACCGCCCGGGCGGCCGACACGATCGCCTCGTGCATCGCCGCCTGGGGATGCGTGCCGCGCGGCAGGGCGCCCAGCAGCACCTCCCCGGCGGTCCGGGAGGCGGCCGTGGACGCCTCGTCCGGGCGGGTCGCGGAGGAGACGCCGTCGCAGACCACGGCGAGCACGGCGGGCGAACCGTCGGGCAGCGCGGTGTGCGCGATGGCGAAGTCGTCCTCGTTGCGGTGGTGGCGCAGCCCCCGGTCGCTCACGGCGGCCACCGGGCCCGACTCCCGCTCCATGTGGTCGCGTTCGCGGGGCTGGGCGTGCCCGCAGTTCTCGCAGTAGCCGTCGCCGTCCACCCGGCCGGCGCGGCAGGCCACGCACACCGGCGCGGTCCCGCCCGCCTCGACGGCCGGGTGCTCGACGCGCGGGTCCGGTGCCTGGAGCGGGTAGTCGTCGGGCTCGGCGGGCCGGTCGGGCCGGTCGAAACGCACCCCGGACGCGGCCGGTCCGGGGGCGGGCAGCGGGGAGCCGCCCGAGTCGGTGCCGGGCACGTCCGCCGCCCGGTGGGCCCGCGGTTCGGTGCTGCCGGTGGGCTGCTCCGGCTCGGGCCAGTCGACGTCCTCCCGCGCGGCGCCGGTCATCGTGAGCGTCGGCTGGTCCTCGGGCGGCGGGGGCACGGCCGACAGGTCGTATCCGCAGGCGCCGCAGAAGAGGTCGCCGGGTTCGAGCGGCTCCGCGCAGCTCGGGCACTTCGGCAGTGCGGCCTGCTGGGGCATCTGTGACATGACTACACCCACGTCCGGGGGCGGTAACGGTTGGCCCGTTCCACCAGTTCGATCCTCTCCTCGCCGCCGGGCGCCAGCCGGGCCAGCGTGCGGTAGGCGCGCTCCAGACCGAAGCGGAGACTCCGCTCGTCCAGACCGCTGCCGAGCACCCGTCGGCCGGTGGCCGGCGGAGCGGTGCCCCCACCCCTGGAGAGTATCCAGTCGAGGGCGCAGCCGAGGACTTCGGCCGACAACCGCTCACGTCGCGCCGGGTCGAGCCCGTACGCGTCCAGCGCCTCGACCTGGCCCGCCGCGGCGGTCAGGTCGTCCAGGAACGGTACGTCACCCGCGGCCGCCGTGCGTCGCCGCAGCCGCGCCCGCACCGCCGCGACCCGCGCGGCGGTGTAGTGGATGGACGACTCCGGCACGGATTCCAGCGTACGGACCGCGCCGCTCCGGTCCCCGCCCGCCAGGCGCACGCGCGCCAGGCCGAACGCGGCGCTGACGAAGCTCGGATCGGTCGTCCACACCAGCCGGTAGTACTCGGCGGCGTTGTCCGACTGGCCCAGCACCTCCGCGCACAGGCCGAGCGCCAGCTTGGGCGCGGCCTCGCCCGGGAAGGCGTCGTAGATCGCGTCGAAGGCCAGCGCGGCGCTCTCGAAGTCGCCGGTGACCAGGGCGGCCACGCCCCGGTACCAGACCACCCGCCAGTCGTCGGGCCGCTCCTCCTCCAGCCGGGCCAGCGAGGTCAGCGCGGCCTGCCGGTCGCCGTGCTCCAGCTGGGCCCGCACCCGTCTGAGCCGGGTCTCCACGCTCTGGCCGGGCGCCGCCTGAAGCGCGCTGATCAGCTCGCCCGGCGCTGACGCGGCCAGACCCGCGAGGAAACCGGCGTCCGGGTCGGCCGGGTCGACCAGCGGCACGGGCAGGGCGAGCGCCGCGGCCGGGGAGTCGACGGGGCTGACCAGCGCGGGCGGCGCGGCGGGCGCGCGGCCCGGTCCGGGCAGCTCACGGGCGCCCAGGCGGGACACCTCGCCGTCCAGCACCGGGAACAACCCGGTGTCCGGGACCCGCACTTCGGGCCCGAACAGGGTCGACAGCGCGGGCCGGGCCTGCCCGGTGCTCAGCGACACGACCTCGCGCAGCACCCCGGTGAGCTGGTCGGCCATCTCCCGCGCCGAGGCGAACCGGCGGGCCGGGTCGGGGTCGGTGGCGCGGACCAGGAAGCGGTAGAAGGACTCGTAGCGCTGGAACACCTCGATGGTGTCCGGGTCGGGCAGCGAGTCGGCGTACACGGTCGTGTAGCCCTGGAAGTCGAAGGTGAGGACGGCCAGGGTGCGGCCCACCGTGTACAGGTCGCTGGCGGCGGAGGGGCCGACGTCGGCGACCTCGGGCGCCTGGTAGCCGACCGTGCCGTAGATCGCGGACTCCTCGTCGTCCACGCGGCGCACGGCGCCCATGTCGATCAGCTTGAGCTGGTCCTCGGTCTGGATGGCGTTGTCGACCTTGAAGTCGCAGTACAGCAGGTTGCGGCTGTGCAGGTGCCCGAGCGCCTCCAGCGCCTCGATGCCGTACGCGCACGCCTGCTCCACCGGCAGCGGGTCCCGCCTGCCGTCCGGTGTGCGGCGGGAGTTGGCTATCTCCTTCAGCGACTTGCCGCCGACGTACTCCATGACGATGTAGCCGTCCAGGGAGCCGGTGCGCTGGTCGAGGTGCTCGACGAAGTTGTAGATCCGGACGATGCCCGCGTGCTCGATCTCCGCGAGGAACCGGCGCTCGGAGATGGCCGCCGCCATCGCGTCCTGGTCACCGGTGTCCAGCAGGCCCTTGAGCACCACCCAGCGGTCGGACACCGCACGGTCCACCGCGAGGTAGATCCAGCCGAGGCCGCCGTGCGCGAGACAGCCCGCCACCTCGTACTGGCCGTGCACGATGTCCCCGGAGCGCAGCTTGGGCACGAAGGAGTACGGGTGCCCGCACTTGGTGCAGAAGCCCTCCGTGCGGCCCGGCCGCTCCCCGCGCGCCCGGCCGACCGGCGCCCCGCAGTCCGAGCGGGAGCAGTACCGCTTGCGCTCGGGCACCTGCGGACCGTCCAGCACCATCGCGCGCGGGTCGGGCCTGGGGACCTGCGGCACCTCCACCAGACCGGCGCCCAGCCGCCCGCGCGCCGAGGGCCCGGACGCCGAGCCCGAGCCGCGCACCGACACCGAGCGGCTGCCGGGCCTGCCCGGCAGCGAGCGGGACAGGCGCCCCGACACCGAGCGCCGCGAGCGTGCGGACTGCGAGGAACTGCGGGTGGTGCCGCCGTTGATGCCGGTGGGCGCCGAGCCGACCGAGCCCGCCGGGTCCGGCACCGGGCCGGCGGCCGGGGCGACCACGGGGGCCAGCCCGCAGGTGTCGCAGTACAGCTCGCCGCCGCCCATGTCCTCGTAGGTGCCCGCGCAGTCCGGACGCTGGCAGGCGCGCCGTTCGCCGCTCACTCCCGCTCCCCCTTCCCGTCCTCGGGCGCGGGCCGCTCCGGCACGTCCGGCGGGGCCAGCAGTTCGGCCGCCGCCAGCTGGTAGCGCAGCACCGCCTGCTCGGCCACGCGCAGATCGCAGGGCGCGCTCCACAGCATCCGCCGGGCCGCGTCGTACCGCTCGATCAGCAGGCGGTCCTCGGCCAGGCCGTGCCGGGTGACCTTCGCCCGGTAGGCGTCCAGGCGGCCGCGCAGCTCGGCGCGGACCGCGAGCGGCGCGGTGACGGCCGTCAACGACTCGCGAGCGCGCAGCAGTTCGTCCTCCGCCCGCTGTTCGAGGGACTCCAGCAGCGGGGAGAGGCGGTGCCAGCGGGCCTGCCGCCGGTACTCCGCCGCCGTCGCCAGCTGCTCCTGCAGCGCGGTCGGCGGCCCGCTGACCACCGGCACCTCGGTCGCGGCGATCTTCGCCAGCACCTCGCCGCGCGCGGTACGGGCCTCCGCCAGGGTGCGGTCGGCGCGGGAGAGCACGTCCCGCAGCCGGATCAGCCGCTCCTCGGCGTCCTGGCGGACGGTCAGCACCGCCTCGATCTCCCGGCGCACGTCCTCCAGCGCCCGCGCTTCCCTGTCGTACACCGTGGTGTCCGGGCGGCCCCCGCCGGGCGCGGAGCCGCCCCCGGCCGGGACCCAGTGGGCCAGCGGATCGCGGACGACGTCCTCGCGCAGCCCGGTCAGGGTGCGGGTGATCCCCTCCAGGTCGTCCCCCGAGGGGTGTTCGCCGGGGCGGACACCGACGGAGTGGGCGAGCCGGCGGGTGCGCTGGAGCTCGGCGGCCAGCAGGTCGATCCGGGCGGGCAGCGCCGACCAGACGGCGTCCGCGGCCACGACCATGTCCAGCGAGGAGGCGTACAGCTCGTTCATCCGGTCCACCAGGGCTGCCAGCGTGAAGCTCTCGCTGAGCACGGCAGAACCCGAGGCGCCGCCCGCGACCGTGACCGCCTCCCCGCGCAGCAGACCGGTCAGCTCGACCAGGTCCTCACGGCTGGACCACCGGCGCCGGGAGCGGATCTCGCGGGCCTCGCGCAGGGCGGCCGTGTACGCGTCGAAACAGGTCCAGAGCAGGGTGATCGACGCCTCCGTGGCGGCCCACCGCTCCTTGGTGACACCGGTCAGCTCGGCTCCTTCGAGCAGCCTGCGGCCGGCGTGGTCCTGGAGCGCGAACAGCGAGGTCTCGACGGCCTCGTGCTCCTGGCCGAGCCGCGCCAGCGCACGGTCCACCTCGTCCCGGTCCATCACCGGCCCGGCGGGGTCCGTGACGCCCATCGATCACCTCTCGCTGCAGTGTGGTCACTTCGGCCCGTACGTGTCCGGTTCAGCTCTCGCGCAGGTACTTCGGGGCGGGCGGTCTGGAGGAGCGCGCGTCCTCGCCCAGTGTGGCCGACAGCCATTTGTCGTACGACGCCTGCCAGCCGTCGCCGCGGTAGTCCACCAGGACGCGGTTGACCCGGCGCACCAGATCGGTGGCGTCCTTCTTCATCGCCACGCCGTAGTACTCGGTGGTGAACGGCTTGCCCAGCACCTTCACCGTGGGGTCCTGCGCGGCCTGGCTGGCGGCCAGCGCGCCGTCGGTGACCACCGCGTCCGCCTCGCCGAGCTGGAGCCGGACCAGGCAGTCCAGCTGGTTCGGCACGGTCGCGGAGAAGTCGGTCGTGGCGGGCAGCGCCGCGCGCTCCCGGTCCGCCTTCAGCTTGCCGTACGCCGTCGAACCGGCCGCCGTGCAGACCTTCTTGCCGGCCAGCGTCCCGTCGTAGCCGTTGATGGCGGAGGCGTCCGGGACCAGCAGCTGCTGGCCGGTCTTGAAGTACGGCGCGGAGAACGCCACGTCGCGCAGCCGGTCGCAGGTGATGGTCATCGTGCGGACCACCATGTCGACCCGGCCCTCCTGGATCGCGGGGATGCGCTGGCTGGTCGGGATCGCCTTGAACTGCACGTCGTCCGGGCTGCCGAGGATGTCCTTCGCGATGCGGCGCACCAGGTCGATGTCGAAGCCCTCCAGCTCCGCGCCCTCGGTGCCGGGATTGCGGTAGCCCCAGCGGTAGCTGTTCTGGTCGACGCCGACGATCAGCTTGCGCCGGTCGCCCTCGCGGGCCTTGATGGCGTCGATGGTCGGGCCGTCCGCGCCCGAGGGCGCCGGGGTCCGGTCCTGCGCCCGGGACTCCTCGCAGTCGTCCGCGCGGGCCGGGGTGCCGACGACCGGCCCGCCGCCCGGCGCGCCGACACCCGACGCCGGGTGCGCCTGGGTGCGCGGGAGCAGCGTCACGAACGCCAGCGCCAGCGCGCACAGCACCGCCATCGCGCCGACCCCGCCCCAGCCGCGCGGCCGGGTGCGCCTGCGCACCGCCTCCATCGCCTGGCCCCCTGTCACCGGTACTCCGAAAGCCTGCGCCCGATGCCGTACACCGCGCCCGCCGCGCCCAGCACACCGAGCACGGCGGCGCCCTCGGGCAGCCCGGTCATGGCGTCCCGGCCGCCCGTCGCGGCCCGGTCGAACTCCGCCTGCTCGTGGCCGAGGGCACGGGACAGGCTGCGGTCGACGCCGTCGAAGGACGCGCCGGTCGTGCCGTCGGCGCCGATCACCAGGTCCAGCGCCCGCTGGTAGTTGCCCTTCTCGTCCTCGTCGCGGGCCGTGCGGTGCCGCTGCCGCCACTCGGCCGTGTCCTTCAGGGCCGAGCCGACCGGTTCGCCGCCCGCGCGGTCGTCGGCGAACCGCCGGGCCTCGGTGAGCCGGGCGCCCAGCGTGGCCAGGTCCCGGTCGAAGGCGTAGTAGTACGCGTCCTGCTTGGCGCCGTTCACCTCGACGGTCTCCGCCCCGCGCGCCACCAGGCTCAGGTTCTCGTTCCCGCGCGCCTTCAGGGCGGCGATCTGGGCGTTGTGCAGCACGTTCAGCGAGCGGATGCCGTGGGTGTAGGAGTCGGACAGGCCGGAGCGGGCGACCGTGTGCCCGACGACCAGCCACAGCAGCACCACCACCGTGGCGGCCGAGGCGGCGGCCAGACCGTGGTTCAGGACGCGGTTGGTGCGGCGGAAGTCCCGGTACTGGGCCAGGCCCAGCGCGGTCAGCGCGAGCAGGCCGAGCCCGATCGCCGCCCAGGGGTAGGGGGTGGCGTCGTCGTAGTCGGCGTCCAGGCGCCGGTTCTCCTTGGTGTACAGGTCCTGGGCGGCCGGGAGCATCTCCGTGCGCATCTTCTCGTTGGCGTAGCGCAGATAGGCGCCGCCCACCGGATAACCCTGGCGGTTGTAGACCCGGGCCCGCTCGATGAGGCCCTTGTACTCGGGCAGCAGCCGGTTCAGCTTGCGGACGGTGGCCTCGGAGGGGGAGCCCGGCTCGGTGTCGGCGGCCGCGCGGACCAGACCGGAGGCGGCGGTACGGATGTCCTCCTCGTACCGCTCGCGGTTCGCGGCGCTCTCCCTCGGGCCCGCCAGAAAGCCGGTGGAGGCCGCGGTGTTGGCGTCGGCGAGCGAGCGGTAGATCGCCGCCGCGCCCGAACTCAGCGGCTGGCTGCGGGTCAGCACGTCGTCGGCGGCGGTAGCCCGCTCGCCGCTCTGCCAGGCGGTGACGGCGCCGAACGCGACGACCACCAGGGCCAGTACGGCCCCGATCACCCTCAGCCGCCCCGGCTCGGTGGTCGCGGCGGCACGCAGCCGCTCGGCACCCTCGGCGAAGGCGGTGCGCCGCACGGGGGGTACGCCGGACGGCCCGCGCTGGGCGGGGATCGTGGCGGTGGCAGAGGTGGCAGAGGTGGCAGAGGTGGCAGAGGTGGCAGAGGTGGCCGGTGGTGCCAACCCGGCTCTGCTCTGCGGCGGTTGTGTCACCCGACCTCCCCCATGGTCATCCGTTGGCCGCCAGTATCGCCGCCCACGTCCCCCTTCGCACCAGCCTTCACCGCATCTTGATCGGATCAGGCAGGGAAGCGGGCTCTACCCCCTCTGTCCAGAAACACGCCGTACCATTCCCCAACGGTTCCCCACCGGCCCTTACTTGGAGAAACGACCCCGCCATGTGGCCCGAACTGATCGCGACACTGCCCGACACCGGGCCACCCGCCTCCGAGACGGCGCTCGCCGACTGCGCCGCCGCGCTGGGGCACCCGCTGCCCGCAGACCTCACCGGACTGCTAGCGGCGGCCGACGGCGTCACCGGCGAGTACGGCACCGAACTCGTCTGGTCCGCCGAGCGGATCGCGGCGGAGAACCTGGCCCTGCGCGGCGGCACCGAATTCGCCGAGCTGTACATGCCGTTCGACCCGCTGGTCTTCTTCGGCGAGACCGGCGGCGGTGGCCTCTTCGCCCTTCTCGCCCGCGTCGACCGGCCCGACGTGTTCGTCTGGGACCACGAGACCGACAGCCGCACCTGGGTCGCGCGGAGTCTCGCCGATTACCTGGAGCGGTCGGTCAGCGGGGCGCTCGATCCGTAGACGCCTCCCAGTGCTCGCGGGTCCGCTCCAGGGCCTCGGGGGTCGCGTCCAGGTGGTCCAGGCCCAGCAGGGCCGCGCCCAGGACCGGGGGAGCGGTGACCGACCGGGGCTCCGCCAGCGGGGCCCGGGCCGCGAGGCGGGTGCGGATGCCCTGGTCGAGCCGGGGGTGGCCCGCCGCCAGGACGCTGCCGCCGAGCAGGACCGGGGTCGGCTCGGTGAGGAGGTCCAGGCGGGTCAGGGCGACCGTGGCCATCAGGGTCACCTCCTCCGCCAGGCGGTCGACCAGGGAGCGGGCCACCGGGTCGCCGGCGGCCGCCGTGGCGAAGAGGACCGGGGTCAGTTCGTGGCGGCGGTCCGGGGCGAGACGGCCCAGGTGCAGGGACTCGATCAGGGCCGCCGTCGTGGGCAGGCCGAAGTGGGCCGGGAGGGTGCGGGCCAGCTCCGTCGGAGCGCCCCGGCCGTCCTCCGCGCGTGCCGCGTGCCACAGGGCCTCCTCGGCCAGACCCCAGCCGCCGCCCCAGTCGCCGGAGAGCCGGCCGAGCGCCGGGAAGCGTGCCGTACGGCCGTCGGGGCGCATGCCGGCGCAGTTGATCCCGGCCCCGCACACCACGGCCACACCGCGCGGTTCGGCCACCCCGGCGCGCAGGACGGCGAAGGTGTCGTTGCGCACCGCCACCGACGCGCCCCAGGCCCGCGCGGTCACCGCCGCCGCCAACCGCTCCTCCTCCACCGGGAGATCGGCGTTGGCTAGGCAGGCCGAGACGTGCGAGACGTGCGACACCCCCGCCTCGGCCAGCGCCCGCTCCACCGGCACCGCCAGCGCGTCCAGCGCCCGGTCCACGCCCACCGCCGGCGGTCGGAAGCCGCCGCCGCGCGCCGTCGCCCGCACCTCGCCGTCGGCGCCGACCACGGCCACGTCCGTCTTGCTGTTGCCCGCGTCGACGGCGAGGACCGTCCCGGTCAGGCCCACGCGAGGTGCTCCCGGTTGTGGGAGAGGAGCAGATCGGTGAGCTTCTCGGCGTACGCGTACTGCCCGACCAGCGGGTGCGCCAGCAGCGCCCGGAACACCCGGTCCCGCCCGCCGCGCAGGGCCGCGTCCAGCGCGAGTTCCTCGTACGCCGTCACGTTCGCCATCAGCCCCGCGAACAGCGGGTCGACCCCCGGCACCGGAAGCGGCTTCGCCCCGGCGGGGCCGACCGCGGCGGGCACCTCGATCACCGCGTCGTCGGGCAGGAACGGCAGCGTGCCCCCGTTGACCGTGTTCACCACCTGGTACGGGCTGCCCCCGCCGCCCAGCAGCGCGGCGGCCACGTCCACCGCCGCCTCGGAGTAGAAGGCCCCGCCCCGCCGGGCCAGCAGCGCGGGCTTCTCGTCCAGCGCCGGATCGGCGTACATCGCCAGCAGCTCCCGCTCCAGCGCCGCGACCTCGGCCGCCCGCGAGGGCTTCACGCGCTGCTCGCCCACCACCTCGTCGTGCAGGTAGTAATAGCGCAGGTAGTACGACGGGATCGCGCCCAGCCGGTCCAGCAGCGGGCGCGGCAATCTGAGGTCGGCGGCGACCGCGTCGCCGTGCTCGGCGAGCAGCCGGGGGAGCACGTCCTCGCCGCCGGGCCCGCCGAGGCGTACGGCGGTCTCCCAGGTGAGGTGGTTCAGGCCGACGTGGTCGAGGTGGACCTCGCCCGGCCCGGTGCCGAGCAGCGCGGCGAACTTCCGCTGGAGACCGATCGCCACGTTGCACAGGCCGACCGCGCGGTGCCCCTCCTTCAGCAGGGCGCGGGTGACGATGCCGACGGGGTTGGTGAAGTCGATGATCCAGGCGTCCGGGTTGGCCCGCCGGACCCGTTCGGCGATGTCCAGCACCACCGGGACCGTGCGCAGCGCCTTGGCGAGGCCGCCCGCGCCGGTCGTCTCCTGGCCCAGGCACCCGCACTCCAGCGGCCAGGTCTCGTCCCGCTCGCGCGCCGCCTGCCCGCCCACCCGGAGCTGGAGCAGCACCGCGTCCGCGCCCGCCACGGCGGCGTCCAGGTCGGAGGTGGTGACGATCCGGCCGTCGTGCCCCTGCCGGGCGAAGATCCGGCGGGCCAGGCCGCCCACCAGCTCCAGCCGGTCCGCCGCCGGGTCCACCAGCACCAGCTCGGTCACCGGCAGCGTGTCCCGCAGCCGCGCGAAACCGTCGACGAGTTCCGGGGTGTAGGTCGAACCTCCACCCACCACGGTCAGTCTCACGGGCGACTCCCTCGCGTACGACGGTCCTCGGGCCAGCAGAACCTAGGCGCAGCCGGGAGATCCCGTCAACGAAGCGCGCCCCCGCACGCGAAGGCGTGCGGGGGCGCGTCGGGGGCTGTCACTTCACCGGCGGCTTGACCGTGGTGAGCGGGTCGGTGGCGAGGGTCTGCGGGGAGGTGGCGTTGTTGAACGCCGAGGGCGCGGCGACCGACGCCGACGGGTCCGCCGTCTCGTCCTCCGGGACCACGGCCGTGGCACCTCCGACGATCGGGATGCTCGCCTTGTCGAAGGCCCGCTTGATCCGCCAGCGCAGCTCGCGCTCGACCGACACCGACTTGCCCGGCATGGTCTTGGCGGAGACCCGGATGACCATGGAGTCGATGAGCACGCTGTCCAGGCCCAGCACCTCGATGGGGCTCCAGAGCAGCTCGTTCCACGGCTCCTCCTTGCTCATCTTCTCGGCGACCTCGTCCAGCACGGACTTGACCTTGTCCAGGTCCTCGCCGGCGCGGACGGTGACGTCCACGTTGGCCGTGGCCCAGCCCTGGGAGAGGTTGCCGATGCGCTTGACCTCGCCGTTGCGGACGTACCAGATCTCGCCGTTGTCGCCGCGCAGCTTGGTCACGCGCAGGCCGACCTCGACCACCTCGCCGGAGGCCACCCCGGCGTCGATGGTGTCGCCCACGCCGTACTGGTCCTCGATGATCATGAAGACGCCGGACAGGAAGTCGGTGACCAGGTTCCGGGCGCCGAAACCGATCGCGACGCCGGCCACACCGGCGGACGCCAGCAGCGGAGCCAGGTTGATCTTGAAGGTGGAGAGCACCATCAGCGCGGCGGTGCCGAGGATGACGAAGGACGCAACCGACCGCAGGACCGAGCCGATGGCCGCCGAGCGCTGGCGCCGCCGCTCGTTGTTGACCAGCAGCCCGCCCAGCGCGGTGTGGTCCACCGCCTGCACGGTGCGGTTCATGCGCTCGATCAGCTTGGTGATGGCCCGGCGCACCACCGCGCGCAGCGCGACGGCGATGATCACGATGAGCAGGATCTGCAGGCCCATCGCCAGCCAGGTCGACCAGTTCTGCTCCACCCAGCTCGCCGCGTTCGCCGCGTTCTGCTGGGCGTCCTGCAGCGACGGCACGGCCGGGTCCGAGCCCGAGGGCGAGGGAGACGGCGACGCTCCGGCGGCCAGTAGGGCGACGGGCAGGGACACGGCGGGTACCTCCAGTGGTGCTGCGCGGTCCGCTCCGGCGTGGCGGGAAGATCACGAAAAGGTCACCGGGCGGACAGAACCACCACACTAACGGGGCATCGCGCGCCCACTCGCCCGTTCACGGCAGACCGCCCGCCCCACCCGTGCCTGAACAGGCCATGCTGACCGGGAGGCGCCGCTCATGTGGTCGAAAACACTTCGAGCCCGTTACCGGCACATGGTGGCGCCGGGGCCAGGCATGAGGGGAGACTGAACCAGATCGTCCCGGCGCGAGCCACGCGTCGCCGACGCCCAAGGAGGCACCCGTGCCGCATGTCCTGGTCCTCAACGCGTCGTACGAGCCCCTCGGCGTCGTACCGCTCCGCCGCGCGCTCGTCCTCGTCCTGGAGAACAAGGCCGTCTCCCTCGAGGAATCCGGCGCCTATCTGCACAGCGCGTCCGTCACAGTCCCCGCACCCAGCGTGGTCCGGCTCAAGCGTTTCGTGCGGGTTCCCTACCGGGGGCCCGTTCCTCTCACCCGGCGGGCGCTGTTCGCGCGGGACGGGGGCCGGTGCGCGTACTGCGGCGGCGTCGCGACCAGCGTCGACCACGTCGTCCCGCGCTCACGCGGGGGCAAGCACGTCTGGGACAACGTCGTGGCCTCCTGCCGCCGCTGCAACCACGTCAAGGCCGACCGGCACCTGGTCGAACTGGGCTGGCGCCTGCGCCACCAGCCGGCCCCGCCCACCGGCCTGGCCTGGCGCATCATCGGCACCGGCCACCGGGACCCGCGCTGGCTCCCCTACCTCCAGCCCTACGGCGCGGACGCGGCACTGGCCCGGATCGACGGGATCTCGGCCTGAGGGGCGTCCGCCGCCGGCAGGGCCCGGCGGCGGAACCGGCCAGGTCAGGCGGTGACGCCCCGGCTGGTGAGCAGGGCGGTGTACGCGGCCTCGGCGGCGCGGCCCTCCAGGGTGCCGGGCGGGGTGTGGGTCAGGAAGCTGCCGGTGTCGCCGTGGTGCAGCACGCTGCCCCCGTACATGACGGTGACGTGGTCCGCCTCCTCCGCGAGGTCGGCCACGTCGTGCGTGGACAGCAGCACCCGCACGTCCTCGGTGAGACCCCGCAGGATGTCCCGGAAGACCCGGCGCTGGTACGGGTCCATGCCCGCGGTGGGCTCGTCCAGCAGGAGCACGCGCGCCCCGTGGACCAGCGCTCCGGCGACACCGACCCGGCGCAGCTGGCCGCCGGAGAGGGTGCTGGTGCGGGCCCCCGCCTGGTCGGCCAGGTTCACCCGCCCCAGGGCCCGGCGGGACTGCTGCCAGGCATCGGCGCGGTTCATGCCCTTGAGCCAGCCGATGTAGGCGACGTACTCCCGCGCGGTGAGCGTGGGCATCGGCACGATGTCCTGCGGCATCCACGCCACCGACCGCCGGTAGGCGGCGGTGCCGGCCGGGGCACCGTCCAGCGTCACCCGGCCCCGCTGCGGCCTGGTCACCGAGGCGGCGAGCTTCAGCAGGGTCGACTTGCCGGCGCCGTTGGGGCCGAGCAGCACGGTGAGGCCGTCGGGGAGGGCGTAGGAGAAGTCGCGCAGCACGGGCGGCTTCCAGCGCCGGTAGCCGTAGGTGCAGTGGTCGATTTCGAGTGTCACGCTGTTTTCCTCGACGAACGGATCTGGGCGGCAAGGCCGGCGGCGAAGACGGTCAGGGACGCGAGAGCCGCGAACACGTTGTCCGCGGGGAGCGCGATGACGGTCCAGAGATGGGGCACGTTCCCGCGGAACCCGACGACGACCACGGTGACGAGCCACCCCACGGGGATCATCACTGCGGTCTGCCCGGCCCAGGCCCGGCCGAGCAGCATCAGCCCGGTGAGGAACACCGCGTTGCGGCCGCAGGACACGGCGGTGGACGTCCCGTTCAGGGGGGCGACGAGCACCGCGCAGAGCACCGCCAGGGCGGCGACGGAGGTCACGAGGAGGTTGTCGAGCCGGGTCATCGGCCGGACGCCGGAGACCTCCGCCGCGGGCAGCCGCGACTCCAGGACGGCCATCAGGCAGGCCAGCAGCGGCACCGGCACGAACAGGGACAGCGCCACGCGGGGCGCCCCGGTGAGCGAGGGCAGCAGCACCGAGGTGTCCTGCACCGCGATCAGGCCCCCCGCGAAGAGGACCAGCGCGAGCGGCAGCAGCGCGTGGCCCTTGCGGGCCTTGAACCACCACCTCACGACGACCTCGCCGGGCAGGACGCGAGCGTCCGCTTGATCCACCTGGTCTGCTCGGCCGCCGGCTCGTCGCGGACCCGGCCGACGTCCTGGCGCACCTGCCGCTCCAGCTTCACGGCCACCGGGTCGCGCCCCTCCAGCTCCCGGCGCTTGTTGTAGACGTCCTCCTGGCCCGTCTTCATCGCCGCCCACAGCCAGGCCGAGTGCGCGGAGACCGCGTCGACGTTCTGGCAGCGGAAGTGCAGGGACCGTATGACGATCTGGTACACCGCGGTGCCGTCGCGCACCGGGTTCATCAGGACCATGCGCCACTCGGTGTCGGTGGACTTCCGCTGGCGGCGGCCGTCGGCGTAGCTGTCGGTGATCAGCTCGGGGTCCGCCGCGGTCGCCCCGGAGGCGCGCAGCGTCCGCAGTGCCTCGGCGGTGTCCCGCTGGACCTGCGGGAGGCGGTCGGCGTTGATCTCCGGCACGCACATCCGCGGGGCGGTTCCCTCGCACACCATGGCCACGTTCCCGCCGGTCAGCGGCGGGGTGGCCGACCAGTTCACGGCCGTCCGGTAGGCGCCGAGGACCGAGCCCACGGCGATCGCGGCCGCGACCGCGACCCGCAGCACCCGCCACCCCAGGGGCAGCCAGAGTGTCATCAGACCCAGGGCGATGCCGCCCGCCAGCAGCACCGGGACCGCGGCGGTGACCAGGTCGGGCACCTCGCCGTAGCCGATGCTGCCGAACTGTCCCGAGACGTGGCGGGGCCAGTACGGCAGCACGGAGCGGGTGAAGGCGACGACGATCCAGTCGGCGACGGCCAGGATCGGGGTGGCGATGAGGCGGGGGAGCACACACCCCACCGCGAAGCCGAGGACGGCGTGCGCCACGCACAGCACCAGCGCCGCGAGCGGCAGCAGCAGGCTGCCGGGGGTCGGCATCGTCGCGGAACGGGCCAGGGAGACCGCCGGGGGCACCAGCACGACGAGCCACGAAAGGGCTATGACGGGTGCGAGGGCGTTCGCCGCGATGCGGTATCTGGTGCGCGCCGGAGCCAGTGACCATACGCGCGCCTCGCGCAGGCGCCCGCTTTCCCAGCAGGAAAGCGCCGCTGCCGACGCGTAAGCCAGGGCATAAAGGGTTTTCAGTGGCTCCGCGACAATGCTGGGGGCGTAA
The DNA here is from genome assembly GCF_040645115.1 of Streptomyces sp. NPDC046860. Lineage (NCBI taxonomy): Bacteria > Bacillati > Actinomycetota > Actinomycetes > Kitasatosporales > Streptomycetaceae > Streptomyces > Streptomyces sp. NPDC046860. The sequence continues at coordinate 318,432 of NZ_JBEYXQ010000004.1, forward strand.
TGGTAGAAGCCGGAGGGCGGGGTAGATTCTCCCACCACGTAATAGAGCAGTGCCAACAGGACGACGGCCGGGCCGGCCCATCGCACACTACCGCTGCGCAGGCTGGTGCTGAATTTCATGGAATCTCACTGAACCGCGTGTGGGGGAGACGGGGGCGCCCCGGCGGGGCACCCCCAAAGGTGAGAATGTCAGCCGTCGGCCTTGGTGGTGTCCACGGTGAGCGAACCGACGGTCAGCTGCGGACCGAAGGTCGAGCCGCCGATCTTCATGATCTGGAAGTAGTAGTCGCGCTTGCCGGAGGGCAGGTCCGTCCATTCGCCGTTGCTGACGCTGCCGTTGAAGCAGGCGGTGAACGTCTTGTTGTCGTAGGACTCGTCCGGCTGCAGCGAGATGTCGTTCCATATCTGCACGTCGGTGCTCTTCGAGCCGTCGGTGACGCAGTTGTGGAAGGTGATCTGCGAGTACAGCTCGTCCGACCAGCGACGGGACTCGAAGCCCACGCTCGCGGCCGTGATGGAGCTGGACCAGTTGGCCTCGGCGATGGGTGCCAGTGCGAGCGTGATCACGGCGGCGGTTCCGGCGACCATGGAAATGCGTGCGCTACGCTTCATTTTCCCTCTTCCCCTGTGAAATACGGAGGTGGGTACTCGTGAAGCAGATAATTCTCCCCCACACTTTTTTCCTCCCCCGTGTGCCGAGGCTTTTGCCCGAGCGGACGAAATCTAGCAGCGCCGTTCAAGGGCGGGCAACCATTTTTGATCGATCACACATTTTCGATGTCGCTTATGAACGAAATGGCGACCGATTGTTCATGATCGTTGGCCTGAGGGTGGTAAATGGTGGCAATTCGCCAGGATGTGCGACGTGGCGGCCCCGGGCGTGCGGCCCGCCGTCGCCGTATGCTCGCGGAGTGTGATCAGTACCGTGCGGTTCGTCACGGCCATGTCTGCCGTCGCGCGCACTGGGTAGGGCTGCGGTAATCCGCACGATGCCGACTCGACCAAGGAGGCCCCCGTGGCCGCTCACCTCGTTCTGCCCGCCCAGTGGAAACCCGAGGCGGAGACCCCCGGCGACCTCGCCGACTGCGCGTTCAGCGCGGAGAGCGCCTGCGTGGAGGCGCCGCTGACCAGCGAGCCGCCGCTGCCCGGCGCCGAACCGCTGACCAGCGAGCCCCCGCTCGCCGACCTCGCGCCGCTCACCGGCGACCCCGACCCCGTCCCGGTCCGCTTCGGTCCGGCCGACTAGATGGCCGCGGCGCTCGACGACGAGGAGCTGCGCGCGCTCGCTGAGCTGCACGGCGTCGCCACCTCCTACAGCCCCTCCCCGGACGTCACGGTCGCGGTGCCCGCCGCCGCCGTGATCGCCGCCCTGGCCGCCCTGGACGTCGACGCGAGCACCCCGGACGCCGTCCGCGCCGCTCTCGCCGAGCGGGAGCGCGAGCTGCGGGACCGGCTGCTGCCGCCCACAGTGGTCCGCTGGACCGGCCTGCCCGCCGCGCCCACGGCCCCCGGCCCGGAGACACCCGTCGGCACCCCCGACCCCTTCGACGTCCTGCCGCCCGGCACCGAGGTGCGGATCGACACCGAGCAGGGCGAGCTCCGTACCGGCGTCGAGGGCCTGCCCACCGGCGTCCACCACGTCACCGTCACCGCCCCCGACGGACGCACCGGCCACGCGCACCTCATCGTCGCCCCCGAGCGCCTCCCCGCCCCCGCCGGCCGCTCCTACGGCCTCCTCGCCCAGCTGTACTCCGTGCTCTCCCACCGCTCCTGGGGCATGGGCGACCTCGGTGACCTCGCCGAGCTGGCCGCCTGGGCCGGGCGCGCGCACGGCGCCGGGTTCGTCCAGGTCAACCCGTTGCACGCGGCCGTACCCGGGGCACCCACCGACCCCTCCCCCTACCGTCCCTCCTCCCGCCGCTTCCCCGACCCGGTGCACCTGCGCGTCGAGAACGTCCCGGAGTACGCCTACACCGAACCCTCCCCCCGGCTGCGCGAGCGGGCCGAGCGGCTGCGCGCCGACGTGCTCGACAAGGGCGCCCACATCGACCGGGACGCGGTGTGGGAGCTGAAGCGCGAGGCGCTGGAGCAGGTCGTACGGGTCCCGCTCGGACCGGGGCGGCAGGCGGCGTACGACGCCTACCGCGCCGAGGAGGGCCAGGCGCTGGAGGACCACGCCACCTGGTACGCCCTCGCCGAGGAGCACGGCCCCGACTGGCGGAGCTGGCCCGGGCCGCTGCGCGACCCCCGCTCCGCGGACACCGCGCGGGCCCGCGCCCGCCTCGCCGACCGGGTCGAGTTCCACACCCGGCTCGCCTGGCTCACCGACGGCCAGCTCCGCGCCGCCCAGCGGGCCGCGGAGGAGGCCGGTATGCCGATCGGGCTCGTGCACGACCTCGCGGTCGGGGTGCATCCGGTCGGCGCCGACGCCTGGGCCCAGCAGGACCACTTCGCCGCCGGGACCTCGGTCGGCGCCCCGCCGGACGCCTTCAACGCGCGCGGCCAGGACTGGGGCCTGCCGCCCTGGCGCCCCGACCGTCTCGCGGAGTCCGGCCACGCCCCCTACCGTCACCTGCTGCGCGCCCTGTTCCGCTACGCGGGAGCGCTGCGCATCGACCACGTCATGGGCCTGTTCCGGCTCTGGTGGGTCCCCGAGGGCAGCCCGCCCACCGAGGGCACCTACGTCCGCTACGACGCCGAGGCGATGCTCGCCCTGCTCGCGCTGGAGGCGTCCCGCGCGGGTGCGCTGGTGATCGGGGAGGACCTGGGCACCGTGGAGCCCGGGGTGCGCGAGACGCTCCAGCGGCACGGGGTGCTGGGCACCTCCGTGCTGTGGTTCGAGCGGGACTGGACCGGCGACGGACGTCCGCTGCCCCCGGAGAGCTGGCGCGCGGACTGCCTGGCCACCGCGACCACCCACGACCTGCCGCCCACCGCCGCCCGGCTCACCGGCGAGCACGTCGACCTGCGCGAGAAGCTCGGCCTGCTCGTCAGGTCCGGCGCCGACGAGCGGGCGGACGCGGTCGCGGACACCGCCGAATGGCTCGCCCTGCTGGGCAGTCTCGGCCTGCTCGACAGCCCCGCCGCCGGACCGCCCGGCTCCGACGAGGAGGCCGAGATCCAGGGCTTCCACCGTTTCCTGCTGCGCACCCCGGCCCGCCTGGTCGGTGTCTGGCTCCCGGACGGCATCGGTGACCGGCGTCCGCAGAACGTCCCCGGCACCTGGGACCAGTACCCCAACTGGCGCCTGCCGGTGGCCGACCCGCAGGGCCGGCCGGTCCCGCTGGAGGAGCTGACCTCGTCACCGAGGCTGCGGGCGCTGCTCGCGGCGGTCCGGGCGGGGCTGGAGCACAGCGGGGGTTAGGGCCACTAGGGGGTGTCGCCCTGGGCGGGCCGGGTGTTGCCGGCTCGTCCCAGGCGGAGTGCGGAGAGAAGGAAGAAGACCCCGCCGAGGAAGGCGTAGCCCGCCAGCGAGCCCAGGGTGGCGTCGGCCCTGCCCGCCTGGGCCGCGAAGGACGCGCCGGCCAGGACGGAGATGGCCCCGCTGGCGATCATCGGCCACTGCCCCGGCATCCCGCGCCGCTGGACGCCGACGGCGAGCTGCACCAGTCCCGCCGTGACGGCCCACGCGCCCCAGACCCTGAGGACGGCCGGGATGCCGGACGCGGCGGCGGCGACCAGCCCCGCGCAGGCCAGGGAGCTGAGCGCGATGTTCACGCGGAGGCCGCGCACAGGCCCGCGCTCCGCCCGGGCGGACCTGGCGTCGGCGACGGCGCACCCCACGTCGAACAGGGGGTAGACCACCAGCAGCGTCGCGCTGAGGGGGTTCAGCGTGTGGGCGGAGGCGAGGAGCAGGCCGGCCCATGCCGCGGCGAACGCGAAGCGCAGGTAGTACAGGCGGCGCAGCCGGGCCGTAGGGCCGGAGGCGGGGGGCGGGGTGGAGGTGCGGGCGGCGACGGACGAGTCCATGGGGTGCCCTTTCGGCGAGAGAGGGAGAACGTTCGGTCTCCCCTCTCATTCAACGAACCCCGGTCGCGCCTGTCAAGACCGAACGTTCTCCCTCGCCGACTGCTACCGTGGCTGCCATGAGTACCGGCACAGCGAGCGGGAGCACCTCCGAGGCGCGGGCGCGTCTCCTCGGCACGGCGACCCGGATCTTCTACGCCGAGGGCATCCACTCGGTCGGGGTGGACCGGATCATCGCCGAGGCCCAGGTCACCCGCGCCACGCTGTACCGGCACTTCAAGGGCAAGGAGGAGCTGATCCTCGCCTACCTCCAGCAGGCCGACCACGGCATCCGGGCGCAGATCGCCGCCGTCCGGGCCCAGGGGCTGCCCGCGGCCGACACGGTCCGGGCGGTGGGCCGCTCCATCGCCGACGGCATCCAGTCGCCCGGCTTCCGCGGCTGCGCCTTCCTGAACGCGGCGGCCGAGTATCCCGACCCGGAGCATCCCGTCCACCGGGCCGTGCTCGCCCACCGGCAGTGGTTCCTGCGGACCGCCACGGAGCTGATGGCGGACGCCGGGTGCTCTCCCGCCGACGCGGCGGGCCGGCACTTCGTCATGCTCCGGGACGGAGCCATGGCGGCCGGCTGCCTCTCCGACCCCGCGCTGATCGGCGAAACGCTCCTGGACGGCGTCGAGGGCATCCTGCGCACCGGCCCCGCGTAGGGCACCCCGGACGCGCGGCCGGTGCGGTGGTTCGCTAACTTGGGGAACGTGGACAAGAAGAACGCCCTGCGCGCCGGAGCCCTGGCGGCCGGCACGACGCTGATGATGCTGCTCATGTCGTCCCCCGCGCTCGCGCTCACCCGCGACGACGGTGACGACCCCGGTACCGGTCTCTCCGCCTGGGAGACCATCGGCCTGTACGTGCTGATCCCGCTGGGCCTGTTCGTCGTCATCACCGGTCTGGTGATGGTGCTGGACAAGTCGCGGCCGTCCTCGTCCGCCTCGAAGAGCTGACGGACGCCTTCGTCACGACCTAGGGCGCCGGTCCGCCCGCGCACGCACGGCGTCGCGCGGGCCCGGACGGCGCCCTGGCGTGTTTCTCCGGCAACGTGCCACCGAGGAGCCGCAGATGGCAGGCACCACCGGTACCGACCGCGTCGTCGTCGTGGGCTGCGGCCCCACCGGACTGCTGCTCGCCGGTGACCTCGCCGAGGCCGGAATCCCGGTCACCGTGCTGGAGAAACGGCCGCGCGGCATCAGCAACCTCACCCGCGCCTTCGCCCTGCACGCGCGCACGCTGGAGCAGTTCGACATGCGGGGCCTCGCCGACGAGCTGGAGGCCCTCGGCCACCCGCTGACCCGGCTCGGCCTCTTCGACGGCCTCACCCTCGACCTCTCCGGCCTGCCCACCCGTTTCCCGCACGTCCTGGTGATCCCGCAGTACGAGGTCGAACGCGTGCTGGAGCGCCGCGCGCGGGACGCCGGCGCCGAGTTCCGGTACGACACAGAGGTGACCGGACTGACCCAGGACGCGACCGGCGTCACCGTACGGGCGCGGGGTACCGAGCCGCTGCGGGCCGCGTACGTGGTCGGTGCGGACGGGATGCGCAGCGCCGTACGGGAGGCGGTGGGGCTGCCCTTCCCCGGGCGGTCGGTCATCCGGTCCGTGGTCCTCGCGGACGTACGGCTCGCCGAGGACCCGCCCGCTCTGCTCACCGCCGGCACGGTGGGGGACGCCTTCGCCCTGCTCGTGCCCTTCGGCGACGGCTACCACCGGGTGGTCGGCTGGCACCGCGCGCACGACGTCCCCGACGACGCGCCGCTGGACCTGGCCGAGATCAAGGACATCGTCCGCCTCGCCCTCGGCCGGGACCACGGCATGCACGACCCGCGCTGGCTGTCCCGCTTCCACAGCGACGAACGCCAGGCGCCGACGTACCGCGCGGGCCGGGTCTTCCTGGCCGGCGACGCGGCCCACGTCCACTCCCCGGCGGGCGGCCAGGGCATGAACACCGGCCTCCAGGACGCGGCCAACCTGAGCTGGAAACTGGCGGCGGTCCTGAGCGGCCGCGCGGCCCCGTCCCTCCTGGACACGTACGACACCGAACGCCACCCCGTGGGCCGTACGGTCCTGCGCAGCAGCGGCACCCTGATCCGCCTGGCGATGGCCGACCGGCCGTGGACCAGGGCGCTGAGGTCCGCCGCGACGGCCCTGGTGACCCACGTCCCCGCCCTCCGCCGCAAGGCGATGCGCCAGGTGACGGGCCTGGGCTATCACTACGGCCACGGCCTGACGGGCAGACGGGCCCCGGACATCCCCCTGCCGGGCGGCACCCGCCTCTACGAGGCCCTGCGCCCGGGCGGCTTCGTCCTCCTGACCCAGACCCCCTACGAGAACCCGGGCCGCCCCCACCTCACGGCATCCGAATGGCCCGGCCCGACCACCCTCCTGATCCGCCCCGACGGCCACATCGCCTGGTCGGCGAAGTCCCCGTCCCCGACATCACTGGAACAGGCCCTGCTCGTCCATGCGGGGCCGCCTCGACCAGGTCATCCGATCCGGATCTCGTAGCGAAGCTGCTGGCGATGGGCGGGCATCACGATCAAGTCGGCCTGGATGGGCTGGTCGGCGTCGTCGAAGGTGACCCTGCTCAATCGCAGGACGGGCTCGCCGATCTCCAGCCGCAGGGCCTCGGGCTCCTCCGGGCCGGGCGCCCGGGCCGTCACGTCCTCGCGCGCACGGACGCCGCGATGGCCGAGTTCGGCGAGCAGCGTCACCGCCCCGCCGGGGATCTTGCCCCGCTCGGCGAGACGGGTGCCCCGCGCGATGGCGGCCGGGTAATAGGTGTCGGTCAACTCGACTGGCACACCGTCCAGTTCGATGATCCGGCGGCGGACCACGACCGCCTCTCCGGCGGCCACTCCCAGCAGAGCGGCGACCTCGTCCGATGCGGGAACCTCGCCGGCGTGGACGATCCGCTGGCTGCCCTTCCCGCCGTGCGCAGCCGCCTCCGCGCCCCACGCGTCGGTCTGCCCCCGCTCTCGCGGCGTCAGATACGGCATCGAGGCACTGACCCACTTGCTCTCACTCACGGCGTCCTCCTCATTCGGGCTCTCCGGACCACACGTCAGGCGACCCGTCCGGCTCTGCCGGAGGAGTGGCCGGCCTGACGGCGAAGGGGCGCCCGGCACTGTGCCGGGCGCCCCTTCTCGACTGCTGGCCGGCTACGCCGAAGCCGCGTCCGCCCGCTGGGCCTTCAGGGCGCGTTCGACGCCCGCGCGGGACTCCGAGATCAGGCGGCGCAGGGCCGGGGTCGGGTCGACGGTCGTCAGCCAGGCGTCCGTCTTGCGGAGCGTGTCCTCGGAGACCTGGACCGACGGGTAGAGGCCGACCGCGATCTGCTGGGCCATCTCGTGGGAGCGGGAGTCCCAGGCCGTCTTCACGGACTCGAAGTAGCGGTCCGTGTAAGGGGCGAGGAGTTCGCGCTGGTCGGTCTGGACGAAGCCGCGGATGACGGCTTCCTGGACCGCGTTGGGGAGCTTGTCGGACTCCACGACCGACGCCCACGCCTCCGCCTTGGCCTCGGCGGTCGGGCGGGCCGCGCGGGCGGTGGCCGCGTGACGCTCGCCGGCCGCCGTGCGGTCGCGCTCGTACTCGGCGGCGATCTCCGCCTCGTCGAAGCGGCCCACCGCGGCGAGGCGCTCCACGAACGCCCAGCGCAGCTCGGTGTCGACGGCCAGGCCCTCGACGGTCTGCGAGCCGTCGAGCAGGGCCTCCAGCAGGTCCAGCTGCTCCGGGGTACGGGCCGTCGCCGCGAACGCGCGGGCCCAGGCGAGCTGGTGGTCGCTGCCGGGCTCGGCCGTGCGCAGGTGGGCCAGGGTCGCCTCGGTCCAGCGGGTCAGCAGGGCCTCACGGGCGGCCGGGTCGGCGTACAGGTCGATCGCCAGCTTGGCCTGGCGGTGCAGGGACTGCACGACACCGATGTCGGACTCCTTGCCGATGCCGGACAGCACCAGCGAGAGGTAGTCACGGGTGGGCAGTTCGCCGTCACGGGTCATGTCCCAGGCGGACGCCCAGCTCAGCGCGCGCGGCAGCGACTCCGCGAAGTCGCCGAGGTGCTCGGTGACGACCGCCAGGGACTCCTCGTCCATGCGGACCTTCGCGTACGACAGGTCGTCGTCGTTGAGCAGGATCACGGCCGGACGGCGGACGCCGGTCAGCTCGGGCACGGCCGTCAGCTCGCCGTCCACGTCCAGCTCGACGCGCTTCACCCGCGCCAGCTTGCCCGCCTCGTCCAGGTCGTACAGACCGACGGCGATGCGGTGCGGGCGCAGCGTCGGCTCGCCCTTGGCGCCGGCCGGGAGGGCCGGGGCCTCCTGGCGGACCGCGAAGGAGGTGATGACACCGTCGGCGTCCGTCTCCAGCTCGGGACGGAGGATGTTGATCCCGGCCGTCTCCAGCCACGCCTTCGACCAGGTCTTCAGGTCGCGTCCGGAGGTCTCCTCCAGCGCGCCCAGCAGGTCGGAGAGCCGCGTGTTGCCGAACGCGTGCCGCTTGAAGTACGCCTGCACGCCCCGGAAGAACTCGTCCTCACCGACGTACGCCACGAGCTGCTTGAGCACCGAGGCGCCCTTGGCGTACGTGATGCCGTCGAAGTTGACCAGCACGTCGTCCAGGTCGCGGATGTCCGCCATGATCGGGTGGGTGGACGGCAGCTGGTCCTGGCGGTACGCCCACGTCTTCATCGAGTTGGCGAACGTGGTCCACGAGTGCGGCCAGCGCGAGCCCGGTGCCGACGCCTGGCAGGCGATCGAGGTGAAGGTGGCGAACGACTCGTTCAGCCACAGGTCGTTCCACCACTCCATGGTGACCAGGTCGCCGAACCACATGTGGGCCAGCTCGTGCAGGATGGTCTCCGCGCGCACCTCGTACGCCGCGTCGGTCACCTTGGACCGGAAGACGTACTGGTCGCGGATGGTCACCGCGCCCGCGTTCTCCATCGCGCCCGCGTTGAACTCCGGCACGAAGAGCTGGTCGTACTTCTCGAAGGGGTACGCGTAGTCGAACTTCTCCTGGAACCAGTCGAAGCCCTGCCGCGTGACCTCGAAGATCGCCTCGGAGTCGAGGAACTCCGCGAGCGAGGGCCGGCAGTAGATGCCGAGCGGCACGCTCTGCCCGTCCTTCTCGTACACGCTGTGCACCGCGTGGTACGGACCGGCGATCAGCGCGGTGATGTACGACGAGATGCGCGGGGTCGGCGCGAACGCCCAGACGTTGTCCTTGGGCTCCGGCGTCGGGGAGTTGGAGATCACCGTCCAGCCCTCGGGCGCCGTCACGGTGAACCGGAACGTCGCCTTGAGGTCCGGCTGCTCGAAGGAGGCGAACACGCGCCGCGCGTCCGGCACCTCGAACTGCGTGTACAGATAAGCCTGTTCGTCGACCGGGTCCACGAACCGGTGCAGACCCTCACCGGTGTTGGTGTAGGCGCAGTCGGCGACCACCCGCAGGATGTTGGGGCCGTCGAGCAGGCCCGGCAGCGCGATCCGGGAGTCCTTGAAGACCTCGGCCGGGTCCAGCGCGTCCCCGTTGAGGGTCACTTCAAGCACGGCCGGTGCGACCAGGTCGATGAAGGAGTCGGCGCCGGACTCGGCCACGTCGAAGCGCACCGTGGTCACGGACCGGAAGGTGCCCCCCTCCTGCGCGCCGGAGAGGTCGAGATCGATCTCGTACGAGTCAACGGTGAGCAGCTTCGCCCGCTGCTGCGCCTCTTCCCGAGTCAGGTTTGTGCCAGGCACGCGGTCATCTCCTCGTTATGTGTGGGTTGCGCCATCCTTCCACGGGAGATCCGGGAACGCGATGTCCTTATCCCGCCGGTCACCAGGCCGTCGCGGGGCCAGTCTCGACGGCATGACGACACACACCACCACCGCCCGCACGGCGCGCGCCATCGACGGGCCCGTCCTCGCGGAACTGCGCGCGCGGGACGACGCGGGCCGCCCGATGAGCGCGGTCACCGACCCGGAGGGCGGCGCCCCCCTGCGCTGCTGTCTGCGCTGCGCCGAACCCGGCGAGCGCGTCGCCCTGGTCTCCTACGCGCCCCTGCGCCGCTGGGCGGCCGCCACGGGCGCCGAGCCCGGCGCCTACGACGAACAGGGGCCGGTCTTCATCCACGCCGAACCCTGCGGCGGACCGGCCTCCGACGGCCCCGCCTTCACGGAGGCGCACCGCGTCCTGCGCCGCTACTCCCGCGACGGCCGCATCCTCGGCGGCCGCCTGGTCACCCCGGCCGAGGACTTCGCCGCCGCCCTCACCGAGGCGTTCACCGACCCCGCGGTGGCGCTGGTGCACGTGAGGGCGGTGGAGTACGGCTGCTTCCTGTACGAGGTCCCGAGGGCATGAAAAAGGGGGCGCGTGCCACCGGGTGGCACGCGCCCCTTCCCTCCGTGCGTCAGCCCTGCAGCTCGGCCGCCACCAGCTCCGCGATCTGCACCGCGTTCAGCGCGGCGCCCTTGCGGAGGTTGTCGTTGGAGATGAACAGGGCCAGGCCGTTGTCCACCGTCTCGTCGGAGCGGATGCGGCCCACGTACGACGGGTCCTGGCCGGCCGCCTGGAGCGGGGTCGGGATCTCGGACAGCGCGACACCCGGTGCCTGCGCCAGCAGCTCGGTCGCGCGCTCGACGCTGATCGGGCGGGCGAAGCGGGCGTTGACCTGGAGGGAGTGCCCGGAGAAGACCGGGACGCGCACACAGGTGCCGGAGACCTTCAGCTCCGGGATCTCCAGGATCTTGCGGGACTCGTTGCGGAGCTTCTGCTCCTCGTCGGTCTCGTGCAGGCCGTCGTCCACGATGGACCCGGCCAGCGGGAGCACGTTGAAGGCGATCGGGCGCTGGTAGACGCCCGGCTCGGGGAAGTCCACCGCGCCGCCGTCGTGGGTCAGCTTGTCCGCGTCGGCGACGACCTTCTGCGCCTGCCCGTGCAGCTCGGCCACGCCCGCGAGACCCGAGCCGGAGACCGCCTGGTAGGTGGCGACGACCAGCGCTTCGAGGCCGGCCTCCTCGTGCAGCGGCCTCAGCACCGGCATCGCGGCCATCGTGGTGCAGTTCGGGTTGGCGATGATGCCCTTGGGGCGGTCCGCGATGGCGTGCGGGTTCACCTCGGACACCACGAGCGGCACCTCGGGGTCCCGGCGCCAGGCCGAGGAGTTGTCGATGACGACGGGGCCCTGGGCGGCGACCTTCTCCGCCAGCGCCTTGGACGTGGCGCCGCCCGCCGAGAAGAGCACGATGTCGAGGCCGGAGTAGTCGGCCGTCGAGGCGTCCTCCACCGTCACCCCGTCCAGCACGGTCCCGGCCGAGCGGGCGGAGGCGAAGAGGCGCAGCTCGGTGACCGGGAAGTCCCGCTCCTTGAGGATCTTGCGCATGACCGTGCCGACCTGACCGGTGGCTCCGACGATTCCGACCCTCACGACGACTCCCTCTGTCTGTTCAGATACCGGCTCATTCGCTTGACCGGCACTTTTCCATCATGCGGCCGACACAGGGCCGCGTGTCCAATCCTTTGCACCGGTGTGCCCGGTGCCAGGGACACGCGTACCCGGCGGACGGCCCGCGGACCTGCGGTGCCGCGCCGGGAACGGCCGCAGAAGTTCTCTCCCCCGGCCCGGCCGGCCGCAAGCCGTGCTGTCCGGTCCCTGCCCGGTCGGCCCGGCGCCATACGGCGGTGTGACGTACACCGCACACGCCGAAGGGGCGGGCGCCCGCCAGGACGCCCGCCCCCTTGAGCCTGAGGATCAGCAGGTCAGGGCGTGACCTTGCCGATCTGGACACTCGCGGCGCCCGCGACGGTGCCGCGCGCGTTCACCAGCTGGACCCGGCCGAAGAACTCGCGGCCGGCCGGGGCCTCGGCGGCGGCCGTGACCTTGCCGGACACGGTGGCGGAGGCGCCCGTGGCGAGCTTCACCGGAGCCGAACCGTCGACCGAGACGGTGCCGAGCGCGTCGGAGAAGAAGACGTCCCGGTAGTCGTAGTCGGTGGAGCCGGCCGGGACCGAGTAGCCGACGACCTCGACGGTGTACGTCCCGGCGGCCGGGGTGGGGATGGAGACGGCCTCCTCCGAGTCGCCGTCGGCGGAGGTGCCGACCTCCTTGCCGGAGGCGTCGTAGACCACGAGGTCGAGGTCGGCGGCCGGGTCGGAGACCTTGCCGATGACCACGTCCAGGGACTTGGCGCCGGCCGGGACGTCGACCGTGGTGGTCACGGTCTCGCCCTCCTCGATCGCCGGACGGGCGGCCTTGGCGGAGCCCAGCGGGCCGCCGGTCAGCCTGCCGTCGAGCGCGGCGTACTTGTTGGTGACCTTCCAGGACGCGGTGGCCGGGACGCCCACCTTGGCCTCGGGCACGGTCACGGTCTCCGGGTCGAAGACCGCGCCGAGCACGGAGACGTCCAGCTTGTAGGGGTTGTCCAGCAGGGGGGAGGTGCGGCGGGACTCGACCTCGACCTCCCAGACACCGGCCTGCGGGTCGGCGTAGGAGCGCACGTCGGGCTTGCAGCCGTTGCCGTCGAGGTAGTTGTTGTAGCAGTACGGGGTACTGGTGTTGTCGACCGGCGTCCCGTAGGGGTGGATCGCGATGAACCGGGTCTGGCTGCCGGACTTCAGGGCGCCGATGGCGACCTCCAGCGACTTCGCGCCCTCGGGCACGGTCAGGAAGTACGAGCGGGTGCTGTTGCGCTGCACCGAGCCGGAGAAGGAGCGGGTGTAGTCCACCGGGCTCGCCACCACGACCGTGCTGAGGATCTGCTTGTCGACGCCCACGGTCAGCGGGTCGTCGACCCGGAGGATCGCGCTCTTGAGCCCGGCCGACTTCGGCGCGGCCTCCACCTTGACGGTGACCGGCTGGTTCAGCGGCAGCCTGACCAGGGGGCTGCCGACGACGCGGAAGGTGCGCTCCGGGTCGGTGCCGAAGCTCAGCAGGTGCCAGACCGCGCGGTCGGCGCCGGTGGTGCGGGTGACCGTGACCTCGTACGTCTTGCGCTGGCCGGACTTCAGGCCGCCCTCGCGGTCGTAGAGGCCGGTGCCGTAGCCGGGGGTCTTCAGGGCGTAGTCGATCGCGGTGTCGACCGGGGCCTTGACCGTGTACTCGTGCGCCGAGGCGCCGAGGCGGATCGCGTTCCAGGCGTCCACGACGTCGATCAGGCCGGAGCCCTCCTCGTACGCCTGCGCGCCCTTGATGTGGTGCGCGGTCGAGGTGAGCGCGGTGCGCAGCACGGCCGGGGTGAGGTCCGTGCCCTTCTGCTTGGCGGCGCTCAGCAGCAGGGCGCTCGCGCCCGCCGCCTGCGGGGAGGCCATCGAGGTGCCCTGGAGCATCGAGTAGCCGGCCGGCAGGGTGTAGCCCGCCTCGGCTACGGGCGAGCCCGGCAGCCAGGTCTGCGTGGTGTTGATCGCGGCGCCGGGCGCCGTGACGGTCGGCGTGAAGCCGCCGTCCTCACGCGGGCCGCGCGAGGAGAACGGCATCAGGGCGTAGGGGGTCGTGACGGCCGAGCCGTAGTTCGACGCCCAGGTCTCCTTGGAGATGGCGGCGCCGACCGAGATGACCTTGTCGGCGAGGCCGGGGTCGCCGATGGTGTTGGCGCCGGGGCCGGAGTTGCCCGCCGAGATGACGAGCTGGACGCCGTAGGTGTCGATGAGCCGGGTGTACAGCTCGGCGCGGGCGTTGTTGCCGTCGTTCAGCGCCGGGAGGCCGCCGATGGACATGTTGACGATGTCCACGCCCCGGTTGGTCACCAGGTCGATCATGCCCTCGGTGAGGGCGACGTTGGTGCAGCCGCCGGACCAGGTGCAGGCCCGCGAGGAGACGATCTTCGCGCCGGGCGCGGCACCGCTCATCCTGCCGCCGAACAGCCCGTTGGCGGCGGTGATGCCCGCGACATGGGTGCCGTGCTCGGACTCGATGACCCCGATGTTGACGTAATCGGCCTTGGCACCCGAGGAGTTGTAGACGACGTCCTTGCGGACCTCGACCACGAACGGGATGCGCTCGACGACGTCCGTCTTCGGGTCGTCGGTGCCGAAGTAGCCGACCTGGTAGCCGTCCTTGTACGCCTTCATCGGCGCGTTGTCGCCGAAGTCCAGGTCGTCGTCGGTGTCGACGCGGACCGTGCCGGCGGCCGGGTCGTACAGCACGCCCCAGGCGTCGGTGGTGTCACCGTCGCGGTTGAGGTCGCCCTGCATGTCGCCGCCGGTGGTGGCGGACTCGTACAGGTAGTTGAACTTGTAGGCGCCGGCCGGGGCCTTGAAGGTCTCGGCGTTCGCGCCGGACCCGACGGAGAAGGAGGGGCCGGAGACCGCGGCGGTCATCCGCCGCCAGGTGCCGTCGCCGTCGCTCACCGGGTCGGTCGCGGTGACCCAGTCCACGATCTTGCGCTCACCCGTGGTGGTCTTCTGCAGCGCCGGGTGGCCGAGGTCCACACCGGAGTCCAGGATGCCGATGGTGACCCCGCGCCCGTCCGCCTTCGGGTTGTTCTTCACGAAGTCGACGGCACCGGTCTCGAAGGACGGGTTGTACGGGTTCTTCGCCGGGGTCTTGCTGTCGGGCGCCGGGTAAGCGGCCGCCGTACGGGCGTTCCTGGCGTCCTTCGCGGTGTCCGCGCCCGGCGCCGGGTCGTCCAGCGGGATCTCCTGGCGCAGGTCGATCGCGTGCACCGAGGACAGCTTGGCCGCGGCGGCGATGACCGAGTCCGCCTTGGCGGTGGGCACCGTCGCGCGGACGTAGCCGACCTTGTCGAAGGTGCGGCCCACGGTGCCGGCCGAGTCCAGCTGCGAGGCGACCTGCTCGGTGGAGCCCGGCGCGGTGGCGATCATCATCGTGACGCTCTTGGCGCCGTCCGCCTTGGCCTCCGCGAGCCGGTCGGCGTCGTCGGCGCCGAGCTTGCGGGGCGCGGACTTGGCGCCGGGGTCTGCGGCGGGCGGCGCGTCGGCGGCCAGCGCCATCGGCACGGGGCCGGCCGCGCAGAGGGCGGCCACCACGCCGACGGCCAGGGTCAGGCGCGCCAGGCGTCTCGGGCCGGGTATCGGGTCACGGTCGGGGGAGTGGGTCATCGCATCCCTTTGTCGGTGAGGGTTGTCCGCGAGGTCCAGTGCCGGACCAGCGCAGCTTTTCCCAAGCGACCTGTTTTTGGGGTTCGTTGACCGAATCGAGATCCATGTATGGGGAAAACCCGCGATGCGATGTGTGCGGTTGGGGACCGAATCCGCCCGAATTCAATCGGTTCCCCGGTGCTCCGCGCTAACGTCCCCGCATGCGACGTAAGTTGAGGGTGGCGGCCTACGCCGTGTGCGTCCGGGACGGACAGCTCCTGCTCGCCCGTTCGCCCGCGCCGGGAGGCGGCCACGAATGGGTACTGCCGGGCGGCGGGGCGGAGTTCGGGGAGGACCCGTACGACACCGTCCGCCGCGAGGTGACCGAGGAGACCGGCTACCGGGTGGAGGTGACCGACCTGCTCGGCGTGCACACCGGCCGGGTGGTGCTGCCCGGCCGCTTCCCCGCCCGGCCCGTCGACCACCACGGCGTACGCATCCTGTACGCGGCACGCGTCACCGGCGGGGAGCTCCGCAACGAGGTGAACGGCTCCACCGACCTCGCCGCCTGGCACGACCTGACGGCCGTGACCGGGCTGACCCGGGTGTCCCTGGTGGACAACGCCCTGCGCCTGTGGCGCGAACGCCCGCCCACCGGACGGCTCGGCGCCGCGCCGGGCGGGGCGGAGGAGGCCCTTCCCCGGCTGATGAACGAGGAGTGACCGCCGCCGGGCCGCCGTCCGGCCGTTCGGCGGCGGTCCGCCCTCCCCGCTGACCCACGCTGATCGACGTGCGGTGTTCGGCGTCGTGCGTTGCTTCGGCGTTCACGCGCGTTTCATCCCCGCTGCCGACGATCCAGAGCGAGCGGGGTGCCGGTCCGAGCGGTGGCCCGCGACCGCCGTCGGGACCGCACTCAGGGGAGACCGCGCATGTCGCGCTCACGCTCTGCCGACGCCCCCGCCCAGGGGCTCCACCGCCGATCCGTCCTCGCCGCCGCCGGAGCCGTCACGCTCGCCGCGGGCGTCGGCTTCAGCCTGCGCCCCGCCGAGAGCAGCGCCGCCACGCAGGCCGCCGCGCCGCCCGTTCCGGCACCGGCCGCCCGCACGACCGCCCCGGCCCCGCTCGCCCCGTACACCCGCGGCACCACCCTCGCCACCGTGGCCACGCCGCGCGGGTCCGCCGCCTACCGCACCCTCGGCGAGGGCCCCGGCTGGTCGCGCGTCGTCCGCGGTGAACTGGCCGAGCCCCGTTCCGGGCGCTCCGCGCGGCGTGCCACCCTCGCCGCGTTCGTCCAGGTCACCGACCTGCACCTGACCGATGTGCAGCACCCGCGGCGGATGGAGTTCCTGCGCGCCGCCACGCCACGCGGCTGGCGCCCGCAGGAGGCGCTCACCGTGCCCGGCGCCGTCTCGCTGGTCGAGCGGATCAACTCCCTGCGCGGCGGACCGGTCACCGGCAGCCCGCTCCAGTTCGTCATGACCACCGGGGACAACACCGACAACAACTCCCGGCTGGAACTCGACTGGTTCCTGAAGGTGATGAGCGGCGGCCGCATCACCCCGGACTCCGGCGACCCCGGACACTACGAGGGCGTCCAGAACAGCGGCCTGTCGCTCTACTGGCAGCCCGGCTCCGCCGTCCGCGACCAGGACAAGGCGCTCGGCTTCCCCCGCCTGCCCGACTTCCTCACCGCCGCCGTCCGCGAGGTCACGAGCCCCGGCCTGGACATCCCCTGGTACTCCACCGTCGGCAACCACGACGCCCTGCTCGGCGGCGGTTTCGCCGCCCGGCACGACCCCTACCTCACGGAGGTGTCCGTCGGCGGACGCAAGCTGATGGACGCCACCCCGGCCGACGCCCAGGCACTGAAACGGGCCTACGAGACGGGACGCGACCTGACGGGCACCGTGTACCGCGACTTCCTCAAGGCCCACGCCCGCGCGGCGCGCCAGGTCACCCCGGACGAGCGGCGCGCCCCCTTCACCCCGGCCGAATACGTGCGCGCCCACTTCGACCCCGCCCACCGGGGCCACGGTCCGCTGGGCCACGGCTACACGCTGGCCAACCTCGCGGCGGGCACCCGGTACTACGCCTTCCGGATCTCCGACGACGTGACCGGCGTCAGCCTCGACACCGTCGACGCGGGCGGCCACTACCAGGGCTCCGTCGGCACCGCCCAGCTCGGATGGCTGGAGCGGACGTTGAAGGAACACGCCGACTCCCACGTCATCGTGTTCAGCCACCACACCGGCGCCTCTATGACCAACACCCGCCCCGACCCGGCCCGGCCCCGGGAGCGCCGCCACGACGGGGCCGAGCTGATCTCGGTCCTCGGAGCCCACCGCAATGTGCTGGCCTGGGTGAACGGCCATGTCCACCAGAACATCGTCACCCCGCACCGCTCGCCCTCCGGCGGCGGCTTCTGGGAGGTCTCCACCGCCTCCCACCTCGACCACCCCCAGCTCGCCCGGGTCGTCGAGCTGGTGGACAACGCCGACGGCACCCTGTCGCTGTTCACCACCCTGGTGGAGTCCGCGGCCCCCTACCGCGCCGAACGCGACGACCTCTCCCCGCGCGGTCTGGCCTCGCTCTACCGCGAACTGGCCCACAACGCCCCCGACGCCCTCACGACACTCGCCGGGCTGCCGGCCGACCGCAACACCGAACTGCTGCTGAGAAAGCGCTGATCAGCGGGGCAGCACGACCACGTACGCGGCCGGGTCGCGGTCGCCCGCGGCCATCAGCGCCGTGCGCACCACCGCGGCCTGCTGCTCCGGCGACTCCCGGAGCTTCTTCGGCGTGATGTGCACGACCGTGATGCCGAGCCGCTCCAGGTGCTCCCGCTTGCGGGCGTACTCCGACCACGTCGCGTCCTCGTCCCGGCGCGGGGCGCGGGTGTCCAGCTCGACGGCGACCGCCTGCTCCGGCCAGTAGGCGTCCAGGCCGCCCAGGTGGGGGCCGCCGGGCAGCCGCAGGTCCACGTTCCACACCGGGTCGGGCAGCCCCTGCTCGGTCACCAGCCGGTACAGCAGGTCCTCCGCGACCGCGCGCCCCTCCGCCACCAGCGACTCCACCGCGTCCGCCACATGGCTCCGGGCCATCAGCTTCGCCTCGGACAACTCACGTACCACGGCCGCCGGTTCGCACTTGCCGTCGCGCACCGCCTCGGTCAGCAGCAGCCGTACCGTGTCCGCGTCCGTCAGGTGGGCCACCGCGTCCGCCAGCGCCCGCGCCGCCGGCGCCACCGGCAGTCCCGCCACCGCGTGCGCCGCCGGCAGGTCCGGGGTGCGTACGACCCGCACGTACCCCGTCGAGCGCAGCCGGCGCAGCCTCGGGACCAGGACGTCGATCCGCTCCAGGGACATCAGCGGCGGCGCGGACGGCAGGCCGTGCAGGGCCAGCGCGGCCAGGCCGGTGAGCATCGCCTCCGCGTAGGCACCCCGGTGCGGGTCGCCCGCGCCCGGCTGGGCCGGCACGCCCGGCACGGACTCGCGGGAGGCGTACAGCAGCGCGCCGTGCAGACGCTCCTCGCTCGTGGGCGCCCCGGAGTGCAGCAGGACCACGTTGGGCAGCAGCAGCCGCCAGGGGCCGTCGGCCCGGCACCGCTCGTTCAGTTCGGCCGTCGTCACTCCGTGGGTGCGGAGCTGGGCGGCGGTCAGCACACGGCGGTGGACCTCGGTGAGGTGGTGGAGCGGGCGGGGGGAGAGCGGGGTGTTGTGCGTCATGGCTCTGGAATGCCCTACTCCCGGCCCACCCGTAACCGCTGTTACACGTCCGTCGATGAATGCGGACAACACGGGACTAAAGGACGGGTGTTCGGATGCCGATGGGGCGACGGAAACCCCTGGTCCGTTCGGGGCGGACCAGGGGTTACGGGCTGCCGTGCCCGGATTCCGTAACGGTCACCGGGCGACGAAGCTCAGGCCAAGGATCAGTGGCCGGAGTCGCACTCCTGTGCGCGCAGCGCCCGCGCCAGATCGTCCCGCGCCTCCAGCACCAGCCGCCGCAGCGCCGGGGCCGCGTCCGCGTGCCCGGCGAGCCAGGCGTCCGTCGCCGCCAGCGTGCCGGGCCGGTCCTGGTGGGCCGGGAACAGCCCGCTGACGATGTGCATGGCGATCTGGATCGACCGCTCCCGCCACACCCGCTCGATCACCGCGAAGTACTTCTCCGCGTACGGCGCCGTCAGTTCCCGCTGCTCCGCCCGTCCGAAGCCCGCGATCGTCGCCTCCACCAGGGCGTTGGACAGCGCGTCCGACTCCACCACCTGGGCCCACGCCTGCGCCTTGACGGCCGCCGAGGGCCGCGCGGCCAGACAGCGCACCTGATGGCGCTTGCCGGACGCGGTGTCGTCACGGGCCAGTTCGGCCGCGAGCACCTTCTCGTCCGCCACCCCGTGCGCGGCCAGCGGCTCCAGGAACGCCCAGCGCAGCTCCTGGTCCACGGTCAGGCCCTCGACGGTCTCGGTGCCGTCCAGCAGGTCCTTCAGCAGGGCCAGGTCGGCCGGCCCGGATGCCACGGCGGCGAAGAAGCGGGCCCACGCCAGCTGCTGCTCGCTGCCCGGCCCGGCCGCCCGCAGCCCCTCCAGCGCGCCCCGCGCCAGCAGCTCGCCGCCCGTGGTCCGCCACTCGGGGGCCGCGTACCGCTCCAGGGCGGTGTCGGCCCAGGCGTGCAGCATCTGGAGCACGCCGATGTCGGACTCCCGGCCCGCGAACCGCAGCACCAGCGCCACGAAGTCCCGCGCGGGCAGCAGTCCGTCCCGCGTCAGGTTCCACAGCGCCGACCAGCACAGGGCGCGGGCCAGCGGGTCGGTCAGCTCGCCGAGGTGCTCGCGGAGGGTGGCGAGCGAGGTCTCGTCGAAGCGGATCTTGCAGTAGGTGAGGTCGTCGTCGTTGACCAGCACCAGGTCCGGGACCTCGGCGCCGGCCAGCTCCGGCACCACCGTGCGCGGACCCTCGACGTCCGCCTCCGTACTCCGGTAGCGCTCCAGCGTGCCCTGTCCGGTGCGCCGGTACAGGCCCACCTTCACCCGGTGCGGGCGCAGTTCGGGGTGCGACTCGGGGGCCTCCTGGAGCACGGCCAGCTCGTCGACGCGCCCCTCGGGGCTCACCAGCACCTGCGGAGTGAGGGAGTTGACGCCCGCCGTCTGGAGCCACGAGCGGGCCCACGCCGACATGTCCCGCCCGCTGGTCTCCGCCAGCACCGACAGCAGGTCCTCCAGCCGGGTGTTGCCGTAGGCGTGCCGCTCGAAGTAGCGCCGGGCGCCCTCCAGGAAGGCGTCCTGGCCGACGTAGGCGACCAGTTGCTTCAGGACGGAGGCGCCCTTGGCGTAGGTGATGCCGTCGAAGTTGAGCTTGGCGTCCTGCAGGTCGCGGATGTCGGCGGTGACGGGGTGCGTGGAGGGGAGCTGGTCGGCGCGGTAGGCCCATGCCTTGCGGCGGTTGGCGAAGGTGGTCCAGGCGTCCTTGAAGCGGGTCGCGCCGACGTTGCCGAAGGTGCCCATGAAGTCCGCGAAGGACTCCTTCAGCCACAGGTCGTCCCACCAGACCATGGTGACGAGGTCGCCGAACCACATGTGCGCCATCTCGTGCAGGATCACGTTGGCCCGCGCCTCGTAGGACGCCTGCGTGACCTTGCCCCTAAAGACGAACTCCTCCCGGAAGGTGACCAGTCCGGGGTTCTCCATCGCGCCGAGGTTGTACTCGGGCACGAACGCCTGGTCGTACTTGCCGAAGGGGTACGGGTAGGCGAAGTGCTCGTGGAAGAAGTCCAGGCCCTGCTTGGTGATGAGGAAGATGTCGTCGGCGTCGAAGTAGGGCGCCAGGCCCTTGCGGCACATCGCGCCGAGCGGGATCTCCAGCTTGCTCCCGTCCTCCAGCACGCGCTCGTAGACGTCGGTGACGTAGTGGTACGGGCCCGCGACCACGCAGGTGATGTACGTGGAGATCGGCTTGGTCTCCGCGAACCGCCAGACGCCGTCCACGAGTTCGCCCGCGCCGTTGCTCCACACCGTCCAGCCCTCGGGGGCGCGGACCTCGAAGCGGTAGGGCGCCTTCAGGTCGGGCTGCTCGAAGTTGGCGAACACCCGCCGGGAGTCGGCCGGTTCGTACTGGGTGTAGAGGTAGACCTCGCCGTCCTCCGGGTCGACGAAGCGGTGCAGGCCCTCACCGGTGCGGGAGTAGGCGCACCGGGCGTCCACGATCAGCTCGTTGTCGGCCGCCAGGTCCTCCAGGGCGATCCGGGAGCCGTCGAACACCTGGCCGGGGTCGAGGTCGCGGCCGTTGAGCGACACCGCGGTCACGTCCGGCGCGATGAGGTCGGCGAAGGAGGAGGCGCCCGGTTCGGCGCAGCGGAAGCGGATCGTGGTCACCGAGCGGAAGGTGCGCGGTTCGCCGTCGGTCCCGCCCACCGCGGAGCGCAGGTCCAGCGCGACGTCGTACCCCTCGACCGACAGCAGGGCGGCCCGCTCGCGGGCCTCGTCACGGGACAGATTCTCACCGGGCACGGGCGGCACTCCCTTGTGTTCGCGGACAGCGGGCCCCGGAATCCGGGCACCGAACGGCACGATCCTGCCATGCGGTCCTGACGTGCGGCAGCGGGGAATTGCGGGGGCGGGGGCGATGTTGCCGCTGGAAAAGACCGTTGCGCAAGGAGAGACATGTCCGAGACCGCGACCACGTCGGGCAAGACCCCTGTGGACTTCTGGTTCGACCCGCTGTGCCCCTGGGCCTGGATGACCTCCCGCTGGGTGCTGGAGGTGGAGAAGGTCCGCGACATCGAGGTGCGCTGGCACATCATGAGCCTCGCCGTCCTCAACGAGGACCGGATCGACGAGCTGCCCGAGGAGTACCGCGAGATGCTCGCCACCAAGGCGTGGCAGCCGGTCCGGGTGGTCACCGCCGCCTGGCAGAAGCACGGCGCCGACGTCCTCGGCCCGCTGTACACCGCCCTCGGCACCCGTATCCACAACGACGGCGAGGGGCCGACCCGCGAGGCCGTCGTGGGCGCGCTCGCCGAGGTGGGCCTGCCGGCCGGCCTGATCGACTACTTCGACCAGAACGACTTCGAGTTCGACGCCGAGCTGCGCGCCTCCCACAAGGAGGGCATCGAGAAGGTCGGCCAGGACGTGGGCACCCCGGTCATCGCGGTCCCCGGTCCCGACGGCGAGCAGATCGCCTTCTTCGGCCCGGTCGTCACTCCCGCCCCCAAGGGCGAGCAGGCGGCCCGCCTGTGGGACGGCACCCTCGCGGTCGCCTCCGTGCCGGGCTTCTACGAGCTCAAGCGGAGCCGCACGGTCGGCCCGGACTTCAGCAACCTCTGACCGGCGATCCGGCCGGCACCCCGCCCGGCGCGTGAAGAAGCCCCCTGTGAGTCACGTCCTCACAGGGGGCTTCCTTCATCCGCCCGCCCGGTGAAGGCTGAGAAGACGATCACGAGGCGGGAGCCTTATTGCAAGTAACTTGCAACTACACGCTAGCAACAAAAGCGGGGCGCCGGGTGCGGGGGTGCGCGAAGGCCCCCGTGTGTCGTCCACGCGGGGGCCTTCGAAGGGGGAGAGGGGGAGTGCTCAGTAGCGGGCGCGCGCCCGCTGCCAGACGTACCCGCCGGCCGCCAGGGCCAGCGTCAGGCCGCCGGTGGAGTAGACCTGGACGCGCGTGTCGGGCTGCTTCGCCATCAGGACCAGGATGACCGCCATGCCCAGCAGCGCCACCCAGGTCAGCCACGGGAACGCCCACATCCGCACGGCGGGCGCCGCGTCACCGGAGCGCTCGGCCCGGCGCCGCAGCAGGAGCTGGGAGACGCCGACGAAGATCCAGACGACCAGGATGACCGCGCCGATCATGTTCAGCAGCCACATGAACACGTCGTCCGGGCGCCAGTAGCTCAGCAGCACACAGCCGAAGCCGAAGACCGACGAGACCAGGACGGCGATCCGGGGCACCCCGCCGGACACCTTCGCCAGCACCTTCGGACCGAGACCCCGATGGACCAGCGAGTGCAGCATGCGCGAGGAGCCGTAGATGTTGGCGTTCATCGCGGAGAGCAGCGCTGCCAGCACCACCACGTCCATCACCCGGCCGGCGCCGGGGATGCCGAGGGTGTCCAGGGCGGCGACGTACGGGCCGCGCTCCACGACCTCCGCGGAGTCCCACGGCACGAGCGTGACGACGACGGCCATCGAGCCGACGTAGAACAGCGCGATCCGCCACATCGTGGTGCGCACCGCCCGCGCCACGCCCCTGACCGGGTCCTCCGACTCGGCCGCCGCGATGGTGACGGTCTCCAGACCGCCGTACGCGAACACCGACGCGAGCAGGCCGAGGACCAGGCCCTGGCTGCCGTTGGGCAGGAAGTCGGTGAGGTGGGAGGCGCCGGGGGAGTCGGTGCCCGGCAGCACGCCGGCGATGGCCAGCACGCCGAGCAGCAGGAAAGCGCAGATGGCGGCGACCTTCAGGGCGGCGAACCAGAACTCGAACTCGCCGAAGTTCTTCACCGCGCTGAGGTTCGCGCCGCAGAAGATCAGCATGAACAGCGCGACCCAGGCCCACTGCGGGGTGCCCGGCAGCCAGCCGCTGACGATCTTCCCCGCGCCGATGCCCTCCAGGCCGACGACCGTGCACTGCATGACCCAGAACGACCAGCCGACCGTGAACCCGGCCCACGGCCCGATCGCCCGCTCGGCGTGCGCCGAGAAGGAGCCGGACGACGGGTACGCCGACGACAGCTCGCCCAGCATCCGCATCACCAGCAGCACGAGCAGACCGGAGAGGGTGTAGGCGACGACGATGGAGGGACCGGCGGCGGCGATGCCCGCGCCGGACCCGACGAAGAGGCCTGCCCCGATCACACCGCCGAGGGCGATCATGGACAGGTGGCGCTGTTTGAGGCCGGAGGAGAGCGGGACGCCCTGCTTCTGCTCCTGGGGCGCTTGCGTGGTGGTGCTGGGCATCGGCGCGGCTCGTCCAGTGCGTTAGGTGGGTAAAAAACTCCATCAGTCTGGGTGAAGCCGACCCGGCACCGCCGGAGGTGTCCGCTATGCGGACGTTCCGCATACGGAATGCGTACGTCCGCTTACCCGTCACAGTCGCTCCGTGACCGTTGTCACGCCGCTGCCGGTGTAAGACGCATCCTTTGTGCGAAGCCCACCAAGCCCCTGTTCACGCCTTTGTCGAGCACAGACGGTGATCGGGGGGTGCGGGCCGGTATAGCGTCGCGGTGTTGCCCCCTGTCCACACACCCGCGGAGTCCCCATGAGCACCGCCAGCGTCACCGCCCGGCCCGGCGCCGTCCTCGCCGACCTCCTTCCCGCCTCGCGCGTGCGCGACGCCGCCCTCGTGCTCGGCGGCGCGGCGCTCACGGGTCTCGCGGCTCAGATCGCGGTGCCGGTGCCCGGCTCCCCGGTGCCGGTGACGGGGCAGACCTTCGCCGCGCTCCTGGTCGGCACGGCGCTCGGCGCCCGCCGCGGTGTCGCCGCCCTCGCGCTGTACGCCCTCGCGGGCCTGGCCGGGGTGCCGTGGTTCGCCCAGGGCGGCTCCGGCATGTCGGTCTCCTTCGGCTACGTCCTCGGCATGCTGCTGGCCGCCGCCGCCGTCGGCGCCCTGGCCCGCCGGGGCGCGGACCGCTCCCCGCTGCGGATGGCGGGCACGATGCTGCTCGGCGAGGCGATCATCTACGCCGTCGGCGTCCCCTACCTCGCCTTCGCGGCCCACATGTCCGCGACGCAGGCCATCGCGGCGGGCCTGACCCCGTTCCTCATCGGTGACGCCCTCAAGGCCGCGCTGGCGATGGGCGTGCTCCCGACGGCGTGGAAGCTGACGAACAAGAGCTGAGCTTTCGCCGACGAAGGCCCGCCCCCACCCACGCGGAGGGGGCGGGCCTTCGCCGTTCCCGGCCACGGGCCACGGGCCACGGGCCACGGGCCACCGGCCACCGGCTGCCGGGCCGCAGGACGCCGAGGAACCCGCCCACCGCCTCCGTGAACGCCCCCGGGGCCGCCCGGTGGACGGGACCAGGACCACCGCGTACACCCGCCGCTCACCTCGCCGGAGGGCGGACCGCGGAGGGCGACACGGCGAAGCCCGGTGTCGTGAGGGGGCGTCCTCACGGCACCGGGCTTCGGCGGGGTGTCACCGGTCAGGCGGTCGGGACCTTCTCCGGGTCCTCCGTGGCCGGGACCTCCGAGGGGGCCCGCTTCGCCGTCATCGACTGCTTGACGAAGGCGATGATCAGGACGACCGCGGCCACCATCAGGGACAGCAGGACCGTCTCGCGGCCGTCGTGCTCCGTGTCGGTCAGCATGTAGCCGAGGACGAAGACGATCAGGGCGGCCGTGGCCCAGGTGAGGTACGGGTACAGCCACATCTTCACGACGAGCTTCTCCGGAGCCTCCCGCTGGATGATCTTCCGCATCCGCAGCTGCGAGAAGCAGATGACCAGCCACACGAAGAGCGCGACCGCGCCGCTGGAGTTCACCAGGAACAGGAAGACCGAGTCGGGGAACTTGTAGTTGAAGAACACCGCGACGAAGCCGAACAGCACCGAGGCCAGGATGGCCGCCATCGGCACACCGCGGGAGTTGGTCTTCGCGAACGCCTTGGGCGCGTCGCCGCGCTCACCGAGCGAGAAGGCCATGCGGGACGCGGTGTACAGGCCCGAGTTCAGGCAGGACAGCACCGAGGTCAGCACGATGAAGTTCATGATCTCGCCGGCGTGGGCGATACCGAGGGAGTTCAGCGCGGCGACGTAGGAACCGTCGGACTTGATCGACGGGTCGTTCCACGGCAGCAGCGAGACCACGACGAGGATCGAGCCCAGGTAGAACACCGCGATGCGCCAGATGATGCTGTTGGTCGACTTGGTGACCGCGCGCTGCGGGTTCTCCGACTCGCCGGCCGCCAGCGTGGCGATCTCGCTGCCCATGAAGGAGAAGACGACCAGCAGCACACCGGTGAGGATCGCGCCCGGACCGTGCGGGAGGAAGCCGCCGTGGGCGGTGAGGTTGCCCAGTCCGGCCTTGTCGGTGTCGGCACCCGGCAGCACACCGAAGATCGCCAGCGCGCCGACCACGATGAACGCGCCGATCGCCACGACCTTGATCCCGGCGAACCAGAACTCGAACTCGCCGTACGACCCGACCGAGACCAGGTTGGTGGCCGTGAGCACCAGCATCACGATCAGCGCCCAGCCCCACTGCGGGACGGCCGGTATCCAGCCTTCGAGGATCTTCGCGCCGGCCGTCGCCTCGACGGCGAGCACCACCACCCAGAAGAACCAGTACAGCCAGCCGATGGAGAAGCCGGCCCAGCGGCCCAGCGCGCGGTCGGCGTGCGCCGAGAAGGAGCCGGAGGTCGGATTCGCCGCGGACATCTCGCCCAGCATCCGCATCACGAGGACGACGAGGGTGCCGACGAGGGCGTAGGACAGCAGGATGCCGGGGCCCGCGGTGGCGATACCCGTGCTGGAGCCGACGAAAAGGCCGGCACCGATCACACCACCGATGGCGATCATCGACAGGTGACGGTTCTTGAGACCTGCTTGCAGCCCGGAACCTTGGGTCATGGACGGAATTCCTTTGCGCCAGGTGGAGCGATTCCCGAACGAACGGCGAAGCAGTCGTACGTCGTCGTACGGGCCCTCGCACGAGCGGTGTACGAGGCGGTCCAGTGAATCTGAGGGGAACGAATTCGGGAACCTCTGAATCCGGATTGTTACTTGAGGTTTCCTTGAGGTTCTATGGCCCGTCTCACATTTCCCCTGTCGAACCCGGAGCTGCTGCCCCGAATCGGGCGTGACACACTCGGTGCATGCGCGTGTACCTCGGCTCCGACCATGCGGGCTACGAACTCAAGAACCACCTCGTCGAGTGGCTGAAGGCGGCTGGGCACGAGCCCGTCGACTGCGGGCCGCACATCTACGACGCCCAGGACGACTACCCGCCCTTCTGCCTCCGGGCGGCCGAGCGCACGGTGGCCGACCCCGGCTCCCTCGGCGTCGTCATCGGCGGCTCCGGCAACGGCGAGCAGATCGCCGCGAACAAGGTCAAGGGGGTGCGTGCCGTCCTCGCCTGGAGCGAGGCGACCGCCGCGCTCGGCCGTGAGCACAACGACGCCAACGTCATCTCCGTCGGCGCCCGGCAGCACACCGAGGACGAGGCGACCAAGTTCGTCGAGATCTTCCTGAACACCCCGTTCACCGGCGAGGAGCGCCACGCCCGCCGCATCGAGATGCTGGCGCGGTACGAGGAGACCGGCGACCTCCCGCCCGTCCCGGCGCACCACCCCCAGCAGTAACACCGCCCCGCCCCCGCCGTCCCGCACGGCGGGGGCCCCGCGGTACCGGACCCCAGGAAGGACGCCCGGCCTTGCCAGAAGGGCACACGATCCACCGGCTGGCGCGCGACTACGCCGAGCGCTTCCTCGGCACCGCCCCGCTGGTGACCAGCCCCCAGGGCAAGTTCACCGACGCCGCCGAGCTGCTCAGCGGCGCCGAGCTGAGGGCCACCGACGCCCACGGCAAGCACCTCTTCCTCGGCTTCCGCGACAGCGACTGGGTCCACATCCACCTCGGACTGTTCGGCAAGGTCGCCTTCGGCCCGGCCCCCGCGCCACCGCCCGCCGACACCGTCCGGCTCCGCCTGGCCAACGACACCGCGTACGTCGACCTGCGCGGCCCGACCACCTGCGCGCTGATCACCGACACCGAGAAGCGGGCCGTCCACGACCGCCTCGGCCCCGACCCCCTGCGCCCCGACGCCGACCCGGGCGCCGCACACGAACGGATCAGGCGCAGCCGCACCTCCGTCGCCGCGCTGCTCATGGACCAGAAGACCATCGCCGGCGTCGGCAACGTCTACCGCGCCGAGGTCCTCTTCCGGCACGGCATCGACCCCTACCGCGCCGGCCGCGACATCACCCCGGCCGAGTGGGACGCGATCTGGGCCGACCTCGTGGCGCTGATGCGCGAGGGCGTGCGCGACAACCGCATCGACACCGTCCGCCCCGAGCACACCCCCGAGGCGATGGGCCGCCCGGCCCGCGTCGACGACCACGGCGGCGAGGTCTACGTCTACCGCCGCACCGGAATGCCCTGCCACGTCTGCGGCACCGAGGTCCGCACCGCGGATCTGGCCGCCCGCAACCTCTTCTGGTGTCCCGGCTGTCAGACCCGCTGACCGCCGTCCCGCCCGGGCCCGCCGGCCCCGTGCGCCCCGCACGCATCCATGAACCGGTCGTGCGCCCCGTTCAGTTGTCCCGGGCCCCCGTTCCGGGACCGGACGACGTGGGAAATTTCGCCCTGGTGGCAGCGCGACGGCCCGCGGTGCCGTTCACTGTGTAGTCGGACCGCATGGTCGGAACACGAAGTGGAGCCCCGCACGGGGGACAAGTGGGACCTCCCGTGCCATGCGGCCGGCTGGATGGATAGGGTCCCGAACTGATGGCAGCAGGACGAGAACGGCGCGCGAAGGCCGAGACGTTCACGGCCCGGTGGAAGATGCAGTGGCACCGGGTCCGCGTCGCGCTGCGCAGAAGCGCGGTCGACTACTTCCGCGGCGACGGCCCCGACTGGATCGCCCTGGTCGGTCTGCTCCTCACCATTCCCGCCCTCATGGCCCTCACACTGGCCAACTCCGTCTGGTGCTCCCCGGCCACCCTCGTGATCCCCATCGTCGCCGGCGGACTGCTGCTGCGCCCCGCCAGCCTGCTCGGCCTGTACGCGGCCGCCGCCACCGCCCTCATCGTGGAGTCGGTGCGGCTCGGCCCGTACACCGAGGGACCCTCGCGAGTCACCCCCGGCGTCGTGCTGGTCGTCGCGGCCTGCGGCGCCTTCGGACTGCTGACCGCGCAGTTCCGCAGCCGGGTCGGCGTGCCCTGGCGGCGCGGCGGCACCATGCTCTTCGACCTGCGCGAGCGCATCCGCGCCCAGAGCGAACTGCCCAAGCTGCCCCGGGGCTGGCACCAGGAGATGGCGCTGCGCCCGGCGGGCGGCCAGTCCTTCTCCGGCGACTTCGTCGTCGCCGCCCGCACCAACGGCGGCCGCACCCTGGAGGTCGTCCTCACCGACGTCTCCGGCAAGGGCATGGACGCCGGTTCCCGTGCCCTGCTGCTGTCCGGCGCCTTCGGCGGCCTGCTCGGCTCGCTCCCCCCGCACGCCTTCCTGCCGGCCGCCAACGGCTATCTGCTCCGCCAGGACTGGGACGAGGGCTTCGCCACCTCCATCCACCTGGTGCTCGATCTCGACTCCGGCGACTACGAGTTGTACTCCGCGGGCCATCCGCCGGGCCTCCAGCTCAGCGCGGGCACCGGCCGCTGGGAGGAGAAGGCCGCCGAGGGCCCGCTCCTCGGGGTCTACGACGGCGGCCAGTTCGACTCCATGAAGGGCACCCTGCGGCCCGGGGACGTGCTCATGCTCTTCACCGACGGCCTGGTGGAGGCGTCCGACCGGGACATGGTCGAGGGCATCGACCGCCTCACCGGCGAGGCCGACCGCTATGTCGCGGGCGGCTTCCACGGCGCCGCCTGGCACCTCATCGAAGCCGTCGCCAAGGACGTCAACGACGACCGCGCACTGCTGCTGATCTGCCGCGAGGCCTCCGCACCCGTCCGCTGAACTCCGCCTGGAACACTGGGGCGATGACACCGGACCCGCTCACCCTGGCCCAGATCGAGGACCTCGCGCGCGGCGCCCACGCCGGGCAGACCGACAAGGCCGGCCGCCCCTACGCCGAACACCTCGCCGCCGTCGCCGAGGGGGTACGCGCACGCGGCGGGGACGAGGAGCAGATCGCTGCGGCGTGGCTGCACGACGCCGTCGAGGACGACGCCCTCAGCGAGGAGTGGCTGGCCGGGGCCGCCCTCACCCCGCGCACCAAGGCCATCGTGCTCGCCCTGACCAAGCGTCCCGGCGAGCCGCCCGAGGAGTACGCGCGCCGCATCCTCGCCACCCCGGGCGCCGCACTGGTCAAGCGGTCCGACCTCGCGCACAACGCCGACCCGGACCGGCTGGCCGTCCTCGACGAGGCGACCCGGAAACGACTGACCGAGAAGTACACGCGGATGCGTGCGCTTCTCGGTCAGGACCGCCCCGCCTAGCCGGCGCCTCAGACGGAGGACTTCTCCAGCTGCCGCTGCTGCTGGGGCTGCGGCTGTTGCTGCTGCTGCCGCGCGCGGGCCAGCGCGGCGGCGTCCTGCTTGAACGCCCACTCCATCCTGGGCTCCATCGCGAACCGGAAGATCCGCTGGAACGGGGTCGTGCACAGCACGGTGACGGTGGCGCCCGCGAGCGCGGTCACGGCGATCTCGCCGAGCGGGCCGTGCAGCCGGGGGTTGTCGAGCCAGCCGTGGAAGGTGGCGAACTTGATCACGAAGCCGTGCAGCAGGTAGCCGTACATCGTGCCGCGGCCCAGCGCGGTGAACCAGGTCCGGCGGCTCGGCACCCAGGCGAAGAAGCAGGCCGTCAGCACCACCGCGCCGCCGAACAGCGCGAGCGTCATGAGCGGGCCGGTCCACCAGGGCGCGCCCAGGTTCTGCGCGGCGCTCTCCCGGTAGAACCAGTTGTCGTCCATGCGCGGGGCCGCCCACCAGCCCACCACGAGCGCCGCGGCGAAGACCGGCACCGAGACGATCCGCAGCCACGGGCGGCGCAGCGCCTCGAAGTGCTCGGGCTTCATGCACAGACCCAGGACGAAGCAGGGCATGAACTGCAGCACCCGGCCCAGGGCGAAGCCGCCGCCCGCCACGGGGGAGAGCGAACCGATCATGGCGATGGCGAGCGCGACGGGCAGCGGGTTGCGCACGAGCTTCCACAGGGGGCTGGTCAGCCGCCAGACGAACAGCGCGCACAGGAACCACATCAGGTACCAGGGCGAGACCAGGTCGAACGGGTCACCGGTGTGGCCGACGTAGTGCCGGAAGAGCGAGTAGGCCGTCTGGAACACCAGATACGGCACGAGGACACCGGTGACCAGCCGCTTCAGCCGGTCCGGGCGCATGTCGAAACTGCGCGAGAAGTAGCCGGAGATGATGATGAAGGCCGGCATGTGGAAGGTGTAGACGACGTCGTACAGACCTTCGAGGACGCGGCTGTCGCCCTTGATCGGCGCCCATGAGTGCCCCATCGCGACGAGCACGATCGCCAGGAACTTCGCGTTGTCGAAGAACGAGTCGCGTTGCTTGGCCGGCTTCCCGGACTCGGCCTCCCGTGCGTCCGCGCTGGGCGGGACACGAGGTGTCGGTGCCACGGCGTCCGGCTGGGCTGCCGGTGACGCGGGCGCGCGGGTCTGGCCGGGGGACGGGGAGGCTTCAAACATCTCAGGCACCCTAGCGTCGAGCGTGGGAGTCCGTAAAACCATCCAGGTCACTCCCGTTTATCGGCTCCGGATACCCACTTATTCGCACAACTTGCCTGCCGGTACCGCGTGATCGCGGCCACATCGAGAGCGGTTTTGTGCCCCTTGATGTCGTGATTCATCCATGCGAATGAGGTCATAGTCCGTCAGCGCGCGCCCAATTCGAATTACACGCGGCAATGATGTGTGGGTATGGAAATGATGTTGGGCAATTCCCGTCGCCGTCAGTGCGGATGAGGCGCCGAATTGCCGGGGGTGCCGCCGGCCCCGCCCGTCCGGTTCACCGACGATGTGTCACGAGCCGCATACAGAGGGCTGGTTGGTGGCACGATGGTTCTGGCGGAGGTGTGCTGCACGGTGCCTCCAGGCCGGGAGAGCGAACCGACCGAGGGTGTGATCAGTTGTGGCCATTTCACTGTCCGTGGTGCTGCTGTTGGCGATCATCCTGGTGGTGCTGATGCGAGGAGGGAACATCAAGGCGGGTCCCGCCATCGTGGCGATCCTCTTCGGCTTCTTCCTCGCCTCCACCGGGATGGCGCCCTCCATCAGCCGCTTCCTGAACTCGATAGCGGACATGGTCAACTCGATCAGGTTCTGACGGAGTCCGGGGGCGGCCGGAGAACGGCTCAGGGGCCCGGCCGCCGAGACGGCGACCGGGCCCCTGAGTCATACGGAGCGGGCGACGGGAATCGAACCCGCGTAGCTAGTTTGGAAGACTAGGGCTCTACCATTGAGCTACGCCCGCGAGGGCGCACCGCGCGTCGGTGACGGCGGCACATCAGGCATCGTAGCGGGTCCCCCGGCGTGCGGGCGAACGTGGTGGCGTCACGGGATGCCCCCGGCGCGCCACAGGCGCGTCACACAGTGCCGCGCGCGACGCGCGGACGCGCCCGGCCGGGGCATGTACCCTACGACTCGCACCAGACGGGGTGTGGCGCAGCTTGGTAGCGCGTCCGCTTTGGGAGCGGAAGGCCGTGGGTTCAAATCCCGCCACCCCGACCACTGCCTCACGGTGTCGTGATGATCGCCTTTTGGGGCGCTGACCGCCTGCGGTTACTATGCAGGTTGCGCGCCCGTGTGTCCGGCCTCATGGCCTGCTACTCCCTCCGGGCGGCTATCCGCCGGTGCCTTCTGGCTCCGGCAGAACCCAAGAAGTCAGCCACAAGGAGACCGAACCGTGAAGAGCGCCGTGGAGACCCTGAACCCGACTCGGGTTCGGCTCACTGTCGAGGTGCCCTTCGAGGAGCTCAAGGACAGCCTCGACGCGGCGTACCAGAAGATCAACCAGCAGGTCACGGTGAAGGGCTTCCGCAAGGGCAAGATCCCGGCCCGGGTCATCGACCAGCGGTTCGGTCGCGGTGCGGTGCTCGAAGAGGCCGTCAACGACGCGCTCCCGAAGTTCTACACCGAGGCGGTCAACGAGGCCGAGCTGACCCCGCTGGGCCAGCCCGAGGTCGACATCACCGAGCTGAAGGACGGCGAGACGCTGAACTTCACCGCCGAGGTCGACATCCGCCCGACCCTGGAGATCCCGGACTACTCCGGCATCGAGGTCGAGGTCGACGCCATCGAGGTCACCGACGAGGACATCGAGAAGTCGGTCGAGCAGCTCCGTGAGCGCTTCGCCTCCACCTCCCCGGTCGAGCGTGCCGCCGAGGACGGCGACGTCGTGACGATCGACCTCGAGGCCAAGGTCGACGGCGAGGTCCTCGAGGACGGCGTCGCCAGCGGCGTCTCCTACACCATCGGCTCCGGCGAGCTGCTCGACGGCATCGACGACGCCGTCAAGGGCCTGTCCGCCGGTGAGGAGGCCACCTTCACCTCCGAGCTGAAGGGCGGCTCCGCCGCCGGCCGCGAGGCCGAGGTGACCGTCAAGGTCACCCAGGTCGCCGCCCGTGAACTGCCCGCCCTGGACGACGACTTCGCGCAGCTCGCCTCCGAGTTCGACACCCTGGACGAGCTCAAGGCCGACAGCACCAAGCGTCTGGCCAGCATGAAGCAGTACGACCAGGCCACCCAGGCCCAGGAGCGCGTGCTCGACAAGCTCCTCGAGCTGGTCGAGGTCCCCGTCCCCGAGAAGCTCCTCGAGGACGAGGTCAACACCCGCAAGCACAACCTGGAGCACCACCAGCTCGGCCAGATGGGTCTGACCCTCGACAAGTACCTGGAGATCCAGGGCAAGACCGCCGAGGAGTTCGACACCGAGACCCGCGACGCCGCGGTCAAGGGCATCAAGACCCAGTTCGTCCTGGACGAGCTGGTGAAGAAGGAGAACCTGGGCGTCAACCAGGAGGAGCTCACCGAGCACCTCATGCGCCGCGCCGCCTCCTCCGGCATGTCCCCCGACCAGTTCGCCCAGGCCGTCGTCGAGGGTGGCCAGGTGCCGCTCCTCGTCGGTGAGGTCGCCCGCGGCAAGGCCCTGGCCGTCGTGGTCGAGGCCGCCACGGTGAAGGACACCAACGGCGAGGTCGTCGACCTGGACGACGAGGACGAGGAGACCACGGAGGCCGCCGAGGCCACCGAGGCCGCCGACGAGAAGACCGAGGGCTGAGCCCGAAGTACGTCCGTTTGACAGCAGGCCCCCGGAAGCGAGTCTTCCGGGGGCCTGCTGCATTCCGGCTGAGAGTGCCGCTGTCCTGGGGGCGCGGGGAACTGCGCGACAGGCCACAAGGCACCCGCACCCCGAACACGACAGCCACCACGCACCCCGAACCGCCCCCGCCCCACCGCGGAGCACTACGCCCCCGGCGAACACCTGCTTCCACGGGATTCACCCGGGGGACCAGAGCGTTAGGGTCCATGAATACGAGGGGCAGGGGAGCCTACGAGCGCCCCCCGCCAAGCCCCGGCAGGACGACGTGAGACGGCCCGGCGCCGTCGTTAAGACGAGCAGGTGGATACGTGACGAATCTGATGCCTACCGCCGCCGGCGAGCCCTCCATCGGTGGTGGCCTCGGTGACCAGGTCTACAACCGGCTGCTGGGTGAGCGGATCATCTTCCTCGGCCAGCAGGTCGACGACGACATCGCCAACAAGATCACCGCACAGCTGCTCCTCCTCGCGGCCGACCCCGAGAAGGACATCTACCTCTACATCAACAGCCCCGGCGGCTCGGTGACGGCCGGCATGGCGATCTACGACACCATGCAGTACATCCCGAACGACGTGGTCACGATCGCCATGGGCATGGCGGCCTCGATGGGCCAGTTCCTGCTCACCGGCGGCGCCGCCGGCAAGCGCTTCGCGCTGCCGCACGCGGACATCATGATGCACCAGGGCTCCGCGGGCCTCGGCGGTACGGTCTCGGACATCAAGATCCAGGCCGAGTACCTGCTGCGCACCAAGAAGCGCATGTCCGAGCTGACCGCCCAGCACTCCGGCCAGACCGTGGAGGCGATCATCCGCGACGGTGACCGCGACCGCTGGTTCACCCCGGAGGAGGCCAAGGAGTACGGTCTCATCGACGAGATCATCACGCACGCCTCGGGTGTCCCGGGAGGCGGCGGCACCGGCGCCTGACCGGCCCGGCCGCACCACGCACGCACGCCACCGACAGCTCCCAGAACGCCACCAGGACGGTGAACACCCCATGAACGACTTCCCCGGCGCCGCCAGCGGCATGTACGAGGGCCCCCGCCCCGACAGCCGTTACATCATCCCGCGCTTCGTCGAGCGCACCTCTCAGGGCGTCCGCGAGTACGACCCGTACGCGAAGCTCTTCGAGGAGCGCGTGATCTTCCTGGGCGTCCAGATCGACGACGCCTCCGCCAACGACGTCATGGCGCAGCTGCTGTGCCTGGAGTCGATGGACCCCGACCGGGACATCTCGATCTACATCAACAGCCCCGGTGGTGACATGACGGCCCTGACGGCCATCTACGACACCATGCAGTTCGTGAAGCCCGACATCCAGACGGTGTGCATGGGCCAGGCCGCCTCGGCCGCGGCCATCCTGCTCGCCGCGGGCACCCCCGGCAAGCGCATGGCGCTGCCGAACTCGCGCGTGCTGATCCACCAGCCGGCGGGCTCCACCGGCCGCGGTCAGCTCTCCGACCTGGAGATCATCGCCAAGGAGTTCACCCGGATGCGTGAGCAGCTGGAGGACATGCTGGCGAAGCACTCCAACCAGCCGCTGGACAAGATCCGCGAGGACATCGAGCGCGACAAGATCCTCACGGCCGAGGAAGCGCTCCAGTACGGCCTGGTCGACCAGATCATCTCCACCCGCAAGATGAACAACGAAGCGGTCCGCTGACCGCGGTTGCGCACTTCCGGGTCCGCTTGGCAGGGTGCACGTCAAAGTGAACCCTGCCAAGGGGGGCCCGAACACGGGGCCCGGCAAGGTACCGTCGACATAAGGCAGCACCAGGAGTCGTTGGACCTCATCAGTGTCCAGTCGTCTCCCAGGCGAAGGGGAAGCACACCGTGGCACGCATCGGTGACGGCGGCGATCTGCTCAAGTGCTCGTTCTGCGGCAAGAGCCAGAAGCAGGTCAAGAAGCTCATCGCAGGTCCCGGTGTGTACATCTGCGACGAATGCATCGATCTCTGCAACGAGATCATCGAGGAAGAGCTCGCCGAGACCAGCGAGGTGCGCTGGGAGGAACTCCCCAAGCCCCGCGAGATCTACGAGTTCCTCGAGAGCTACGTGGTCGGCCAGGAAGCGGCCAAGAAGGCTCTCTCCGTCGCGGTGTACAACCACTACAAGCGGGTCCAGGCCGGCGAGAACGGCGGCGGCCAAGGCCGCGAGGACGCCATCGAGTTGGCCAAGTCCAACATCCTCCTGCTCGGCCCCACGGGCTCCGGCAAGACCCTGCTGGCACAGACCCTGGCCCGCATGCTCAACGTCCCCTTCGCCATCGCGGACGCCACCGCGCTCACCGAGGCGGGATACGTCGGCGAGGACGTCGAGAACATCCTGCTGAAGCTCATCCAGGCCGCCGACTACGACGTCAAGAAGGCCGAGACGGGCATCATCTACATCGACGAGATCGACAAGGTCGCCCGCAAGAGCGAGAACCCGTCGATCACCCGCGATGTCAGCGGCGAGGGCGTCCAGCAGGCCCTGCTGAAGATCCTGGAGGGCACCACCGCCTCGGTGCCGCCGCAGGGCGGACGCAAGCACCCGCACCAGGAGTTCATCCAGATCGACACGACGAACGTGCTGTTCATCGTGGGCGGTGCCTTCTCCGGCCTGGAGAAGATCATCGAGTCGCGGGCCGGCGCGAAGGGCATCGGCTTCGGCGCCACCATCCGCTCCAAGCGCGAGCTGGCGTCCAAGGACATCTTCGAGGACATCATGCCCGAGGACCTGGTGAAGTTCGGGATGATCCCCGAGTTCATCGGCCGTCTCCCGGTCATCACCTCGGTGCACAACCTCGACCGCGAGGCCCTGCTGAAGATCCTGGTCGAGCCGCGCAACGCGCTGGTCAAGCAGTACCAGCGCCTCTTCGAACTCGACGGTGTGGAGCTGGACTTCGAGCGCGAGGCGCTGGAGGCCATCGCCGACCAGGCCATCCTCCGCCAGACCGGCGCGCGCGGCCTGCGCGCCATCATGGAGGAGGTGCTGATGTCGGTGATGTACGAGGTGCCCTCCCGCAAGGACGTGGCCCGCGTCGTCATCACCGCCGACGTCGTCCACTCCAACGTCAACCCGACCCTGATCCCGAGGGACTCCCGGGGCCGGGGCCAGGGCGAGCAGAAGACCGCCTGACCCCGTCGCACGCGTCGTACGCGAGAGGGCCCCGGCCGACCGGCCGGGGCCCTCTCGCGTGTGCGCCGCTCAGGCCTTGACCCGCACCGCCGCGCGGAACTTGGCGGTCAGCTCGGCGTCCGCCGCCGGGTCGCTGGTGCGGCCCGCGGCCAGGGTGGCGATGTCCATCGGCATCACGAACCCGACCGTGCTGTGGTCGCCCCACACGCAGAAGGAGAACGTCATCTCCTTCGGCACGCCCTCACCGCTGCCCGACGTATCGCCCTTGGCCTGCTGGCACTTGAGGATCGCGTCCCCGAGCGCCTCCGGCTCGTAGCGCTTCGGCTCGCCGATCAGCGTGTACTTGTGCTCGGCGTCCTTGCTGCTCTGGTCCTTCATGTAGGCGAAGAGCGCGTCGACCGTCTTCTCCGGGTCGGCGATCGTGCCGTACACCCCGGCGAACTCGATCACCTTCTTGCTCAGCGGGTTGTCCACGTCGCCGGCCGCGTACTCGGCGCTGACGTCCTTCGGGTCGCTGACCCCCCAGGTCTCGGCGTCCTTCAGGTCGTCCTCGGTCATCGCGCCGTTGCCGCTCTTGCCCTTCTTGTACTCCGAGAGCACCGTCGAGGGCGCGACCAGCTTGTGCGGGCCGTCGTCGGCGACGTCCCCGCCGCTGCCGCTGGTCAGGAAGTAGACGCCGACCGCCACCGCGGCGACCACGGCCACCGCGCCGATGATCAGGGCGTTCCGCCTGCCGCCCGCCCGGCCCTGTACCGGGGGCTGCGGGGCGCCGTAGGAGGCGGGGGCGCCGTACGGGGGCTGCTGCTGCCCGTAGGGGTTCTGCTGGGGCTGGGCGTAGGGACCCGGCTGCGGGGGCACGCCCTGCTGCTGCGGGTACCCGTAGGGGGCGCCGGGCGGGGCCGGGGGAGCGGGCGGGGGCGGCGGGGACTGCGGGTAGCCGTAGCCGGGCTGCGGCGCCTGCGGAGGCCGGCCGTAGGGTCCGGGAGTGCCGTAGGGGCCCGGCTGGGCCGGGGGCTGCTGCCCGTACGGGCCGGGCTGACCAGCCTGACCGTAAGGACCCGGCTGCGGGGGCGGTCCGCCGTACGGGCCCGGCTGGTTGCTGCTCATGGCTGGGTTCCCCTCCAGATGTTCAGGTGTTGCCGCCATCCTTGCCCAGCGCCCGGGGGCGGGTGGCACCGGGGGCCGCACCGTTACAGAACAAACGCGTTTCGGGAGCACCCCGGGGCACCTCTAAACTGACCCCCGTGACCGAGAACGCTCAGCAGCAGCCATCAGCGCCCGAGACCGAACTGCCGACCCAGTACGCGCCGGCCGACGTAGAGGGGCCGCTGTACGAGCGCTGGGTGGAGCGGGGCTACTTCGAGGCCGACGAGAAGAGCGACAAGCCGCCCTTCACCGTCGTCATCCCCCCGCCCAACGTCACCGGCAGCCTCCACCTGGGCCACGCCTTCGAGCACACGATCATCGACGCCCTCACCCGCCGCAAGCGCATGCAGGGCTTCGAGACGCTGTGGCAGCCCGGCATGGACCACGCGGGCATCGCCACCCAGAACGTCGTCGAGCGCGAGCTCGCCAAGGAGGGCAAGTCCCGCCACGACCTCGGCCGCGACGCGTTCATCGAGCGCGTCTGGCAGTGGAAGGGCGAGTCCGGCGGCCAGATCTCCGGCCAGATGCGCCGCCTCGGCGACGGCGTCGCCTGGTCCCGCGAGCGCTTCACCATGGACGAGGGCCTCTCCCAGGCCGTCCAGACCATCTTCAAGCGGCTCTACGACGACGAGCTGATCTACCGCGCCGAGCGCATCATCAACTGGTGCCCGCGCTGCCTCACCGCGATCTCCGACATCGAGGTCGAGTACCAGGACGACGACGGCGAGCTCGTCTCCATGACGTACGGCGAGGGCGACGAGACGATCGTCGTCGCCACCACCCGCGCCGAGACGATGCTCGGTGACACGGCCGTCGCCGTCCACCCCGACGACGAGCGCTACAAGCACCTGGTCGGCAAGCTCATCAAGCTGCCGCTGACCGACCGCTCCATCCCGGTCGTCGCCGACGAGCACGTCGACCCCGAGTTCGGCACCGGCGCCGTCAAGGTGACTCCCGCGCACGACCCGAACGACTTCGAGATCGGCCAGCGGCACGACCTGCCGTCCATCACCGTCATGGACGAGCACGCCGTCATCACGGCCCACGGCCCCTTCCAGGGCCTGGACCGCCTGGAGGCCCGCTCCGCCATCGTCGCCGCCTTGCGCGCCGAGGGCCGGATCGTCGCCGAGAAGCGCCCCTACGTCCACTCCGTCGGCCACTGCTCGCGCTGCAAGACCACCATCGAGCCGCGCCTGTCCATGCAGTGGTGGGTCAAGGTCGGCCCGCTCGCCAAGGCCGCCGGTGACGCGGTCCGCGACGGCAAGGTCAAGATCCACCCGCAGGAGATGGAGAAGCGGTACTTCGACTGGGTCGACAACCTCCACGACTGGTGCATCTCACGGCAGTTGTGGTGGGGCCACCGCATCCCGGTCTGGTACGGCCCCGACGGCGAGGTCGTCTGCGTCGGCCCGGACGAGGAGCCCCCGGCCGGCGAGGGCTGGCACCAGGACACCGACGTCCTCGACACCTGGTTCTCCTCCGGCCTGTGGCCCTTCTCCACGATGGGCTGGCCCGAGCAGACCGAGTCGCTCGCGAAGTTCTACCCGAACTCCGTCCTGGTCACCGGCTACGACATCCTCTTCTTCTGGGTCGCCCGGATGATGATGTTCGGCCTGTACGCGATGGACGGCACCCCGCCGTTCCACACCATCGCCCTGCACGGCATGGTCCGCGACCAGTTCGGCAAGAAGATGTCCAAGTCCTTCGGCAACGCGGTCAACCCGCTGGACTGGATGGACAAGTACGGCTCCGACGCGCTCCGGTTCACCCTCGCGCGCGGCGCCAACCCCGGCGTCGACGTGCCGATCGGCGAGGACTGGGTCCAGGGCTCGCGCAACTTCGCCAACAAGATCTGGAACGCCACCCGCTTCGCGCTGATGAACGGCGCGACGGTCGAGGGCCCGCTGCCGGACGCCTCGCGGATGTCGGCGACCGACCGCTGGATCCTCTCCCGCCTCAACTCCGTCGTGGCCGAGGTCGACGCGCACTACGAGGACTACCAGTTCGCCAAGCTCTCCGACGCCCTCTTCCACTTCGCGTGGGACGAGGTCTTCGACTGGTACGTCGAGCTGTCCAAGACGACGTTCCAGGCGGGCGGCGAGGCGGCCGAGGTCTCCAAGCGGGTCCTGGGCGAGGTCCTCGACGTCACGCTCAAGCTGCTGCACCCGGTGGTTCCGTTCGTCACGGAGACGCTGTGGACGACGCTGACGGGCGGGGAGTCGCTGGTCATCGCCGAGTGGCCCTCCGACTCCGGGTTCCGTGACGCTTCGGCCGAGCGGGAGATCGAGTCGCTCCAGTCGGTCATCACCGAGGTCCGCCGCTTCCGCGCCGACCAGGGTCTCCAGCCGGGCCAGCGGGTGCCTGCGCGGCTCACGCTGACGGGTACGGCGCTGGCCCCGCACGAGGCCGCGATCCGCCAGCTCCTCCGTCTCCAGCCGGAGGGCGATTCCTTCACGGCCACGGCCACGCTGCCCGTGGCGGGGGCGGAAGTGGCGCTCGACCTCTCCGGGACGATCGACGTCGCGGCGGAGCGCAAGCGACTCGCGAAGGACTTGGCCGCCGCTGAGAAGGAGAAGGCCGCCGCCACGGCCAAGCTCGGCAACGAGGCGTTCCTCGCGAAGGCCCCGGACGCGGTCGTCGACAAGATCCGCGGCCGCCTGGCCAAGTCCGAGGAAGACATGCGTCGCCTCCAGTCCCAGCTGGACCGGTTGCCGCAGGCGTAACCGAATTCAGACAGCCCCCGGTGTCCACGCGACGCCGGGGGCTGTCGTCTGCCCGCGGCGCCGCGGGGGTGCCGCCGCGCCCACCCAGGGGCGCGGGGAACTGCGCGACAAGCCACGACGGGCCCGCCGCCGGACCACCACGCGCAAGACACCGCCCCCTCCGTAGACTGGGCGATGTGAGCGACTCGCCCGGTAACAACGACACGCCCGACCCCCTCGACCCCTTCGACGAGATCATCGCCGAGGAGACGGACCGCGACCCCGACCTCGCCGTGATCGAGGCGGGCAGCCGCACCCTGCGCACCCAGGGCGGCCCGCCGGAGGCCGACGTACCGGCCCGCCCCGAGGACCCCGAGGTGGACCGCGCCCTGCGCGAGGTGGAGACCGAGCTGGCCACCCGCTGGGGCGAGACCAAGCTGGAGCCCTCCGTCACCCGGATCGCCGCCCTGATGGACGTACTGGGCGACCCCCAGCGCACGTACCCCTCCATCCACATCACCGGCACCAACGGCAAGACCTCCACCGCCCGCATGATCGAGGCCCTGCTCGGCGCCTTCGAGCTGCGCACCGGCCGCTACACCAGCCCGCACGTGCAGTCGGTGACCGAGCGCATCAGCCTGGACGGCGCCCCGATCAGCGCCGAGCGGTTCATCGAGACGTACGAGGACATCAAGCCGTACATCGGGATGGTCGACACCGCCCAGGAGCACCGGCTGTCCTTCTTCGAGGTGCTCACCGGCATGGCGTACGCCGCCTTCGCGGACGCGCCCGTGGACGTCGCCGTCGTCGAGGTCGGCATGGGCGGCAGCTGGGACGCGACCAACGTGATCGACGGCGATGTCGCCGTGGTCATGCCGATCTCGCTGGACCACACCGACCGCCTGGGCGGGACGCCGGAGCTGATCGCCACCGAGAAGGCCGGCATCATCAAGCCGGACTCGACCGTGATCATGGCCCAGCAGCCGGTCGACGCCGCGCAGGTGCTGCTGAAGAAGGCCGTCGAGGAGAACGCCACCGTGGCCCGCGAGGGCATGGAGTTCGGCGTGGTGGACCGCCAGATCGCCGTCGGCGGCCAGCTGCTCACCCTGCGCGGGCTCGGCGGCGAGTACCCCGAGGTCTACCTCCCGCTGCACGGCGCCCACCAGGCGCACAACGCGGCCGTCGCCCTCGCCGCCGTCGAGGCGTTCTTCGGCGTCGGTGCCGAGCGCGCCGAGCCGCTGGACATCGACACCGTGCGCAAGGCGTTCGCCGCCGTCTCCTCGCCGGGCCGGCTGGAGATCGTCCGCCGTTCCCCGACCGTCGTGCTGGACGCGGCCCACAACCCGGCCGGCGCGGAGGCCACCGCCGAGGCGGTGCGGGAGTCGTTCGACTTCAGCCGCCTGATCGGTGTGGTCGGCGCGAGCGCGGACAAGAACGTGCGCGGAGTGCTGGAGGCATTCGAGCCGATCTTCGCCGAGGTCGTCGTCACGCAGAACTCCAGCCACCGGGCGATGGACGCGGACGAACTGGCCGGCATCGCCGTCGAGGTGTTCGGCGAGGACCGGGTCCAGGTCGAGCCCCGGCTGCCGGAGGCGCTGGAGGCGGCGATCACCCTGGCCGAGGAGGAGGGCGAGTTCACCGGCGGCGGTGTGCTGGTCACCGGTTCGGTCATCACGGTGGGCGAGGCCCGCCTGCTGCTTCGGAAGGGCTGAGGTAAACCGCTCGTGCGTACGCTCTGTTCATCGACGCTGATCGGCGAGTTCTTCGTCATCGGGTTCGCCGGTCTGGTCGCCATGAAGGACCCCTCGCTGGCCATGTCCACGGTGTGGTGGGTCTGCGGGGTCGCCATGGTGCTCTCCGTGCTGCTGTGCGGCGTGGTCACGCGGCCGGGCGGCATCGTCCTCGGCTGGGCACTCCAGCTCGCCCTGATCGCCTCGGGCTTCTTCGTGCCGATGATGTACTTCATGGGCGCGGTGTTCGCGGCCCTGTGGTGGGCGTCGGTCCACTTCGGCCGCAAGATCGACGAGGCCAGGGCCCGCTTCGCGGCGGCCGCCGAGGCCGGGTCATCCCCCAGGGCTGACGCTGCGTGACGAGGGTGTGGACACGCCCTGTAACCTCGTGCCACCGCACGTCAGTCGTAAGGAGCCTTCCGTGACCCAGCGCACCCTCGTCCTGCTCAAGCCCGACGCCGTCCGTCGTGGCCTGGTCGGCGAGATCATCGGCCGTATCGAGCGCAAGGCCGACTGGCGTATCGCCGCGCTGGAGCTGCGGAACCTGGACCGGGGCACGCTGGAGCAGCACTACGGCGAGCACGAGGGCAAGCCCTTCTACGAGCCGCTGGTGCAGTTCATGTCCTCCGGCCCGGTCGTCGCCATGATCGTCGAGGGTGAGCGGGTCATCGAGGGCGTGCGGCAGCTCGCCGGCCCGACCGACCCGATCGCCGCGGCCCCCGGCTCCATCCGGGGCGACTTCGGTGTCATCGTGCGCGAGAACCTGATCCACGCCTCGGACTCGGAGGAATCCGCCGAGCGCGAGGTGAAGATTTTCTTTCCGGGCCGTGACTGACCGGTGCGGTGCGGGCCCGTCCGGGCCACGCCGTAAGGAGTTTTAGGGAATTTTTTCTGAGGGTCCGTCAGCGCTCTCGGATATCCCGCCGCCGGACGGCCGTACCATTTCGGCCGTCCCTCGGCATATGCGTCGGCGTTCGGGGGAACGCGTGCCCCCGATGGACCGTCTCCACAAGCGAGGCGCCGCGCCATCTGCTGACAATTGGCGAAGACCCTCGCGCGGTGTTCGTGCAGGCGCGTCTACGATGGAAGCCTTCACGTCACCGCACCCACCTCGCCGACCTGAAAAGCCCTCAAAAGCTCCCAGGGAAGGCCCGTCGAATCCTGATGGGGAACTCAATGTCGTTCATCGGCCGTGACATGGCTGTCGACCTCGGGACCGCCAACACGCTGGTGTACGTCAGGGGTCGCGGGATCGTACTCAACGAGCCGTCCGTCGTGGCGATCAACACCAACACCGGTGGCATCCTCGCGGTCGGCGCCGAAGCGAAGAAGATGATCGGCCGCACGCCCGGCAACATCGTGGCCGTGCGACCGCTGAAGGACGGCGTGATCGCCGACTTCGAGATCACCGAGCGGATGCTCCGCTACTTCATCCTGAAGATCCACAAGCGGCGGTATCTGGCCCGGCCTCGGGTCGTCGTCTGTGTCCCCTCGGGCATCACAGGCGTCGAGCGTCGCGCCGTCATCGAGGCATCCTCCCAGGCGGGCGCCCGCCAGGTGCACATCATCGAGGAGCCCATGGCCGCGGCCATCGGCTCCGGCCTGCCGGTCCACGAGGCCACGGGCAACATGGTGGTGGACATCGGCGGCGGCACCACGGAGGTCGCGGTCATCTCCCTCGGCGGCATCGTCACCGCCCAGTCCATCCGCGTCGCGGGTGACGAACTGGACAACGCGATCATCCAGTACATCAAGAAGGAGTACAGCCTTCTCCTGGGTGAGCGGACGGCCGAACAGATCAAGATCACGATCGGTTCGGCGTACGACCTCGACTCCGACGAGCACACCGAAGTCCGCGGCCGGGACCTGGTGTCCGGGCTGCCCAAGACCGTCGTCATCTCCGCGGCGGAGGTGCGCAAGGCGATCGAGGAACCGGTCAACGCGATCGTCGACGCCGTGAAGACGACCCTGGACAAGTGCCCGCCGGA
Organism: Streptomyces sp. NPDC046860; assembly: GCF_040645115.1. Classification (NCBI taxonomy): domain Bacteria; kingdom Bacillati; phylum Actinomycetota; class Actinomycetes; order Kitasatosporales; family Streptomycetaceae; genus Streptomyces; species Streptomyces sp. NPDC046860. Next base: position 363,075 of record NZ_JBEYXQ010000004.1, read on the forward strand.
GCTGTCCGGCGACATCATGGACCGGGGCATCGTGCTGACCGGCGGCGGCGCCCTGCTGCGCGGCCTCGACGAGCGGCTGCGCCACGAGACCGGCATGCCGATCCACATCGCCGAGGACCCGCTCGACAGCGTCGCGCTCGGTTCCGGCAAGTGCGTCGAGGAGTTCGAGGCACTGCAGCAGGTGCTCGACGCCCAGCCGCGCAGATGACACAACACTTCGATTCCGCCGTACGAGACGTTCTGCTCTCGTGCGGCGGATCGTTGATATAGAGGCACAAGCTCCCCCAACGGACCCCTTCGCATCGCGCACGGCAACGGCGCTTCTCAGGGGTCCCCGAATTCCTATAGAGGAAGGGCACGGCCGCCGCACGTGAGGGACACGAAAGAGAGCCGGCTGCTCCTGGTCCTGCTGATCGCCATCGCGTTCGCACTGATCACGGTGGACATCCGCGGAGGCCGGAACTCCCCGGTCGACGGTGCCCGGCAGGCCGCGGCCGCGGCCTTCGGCCCGATCGAGAACGGACTGTCCTCGGCGGTGGACCCGGTCGGCAACGCCGTCTCCGCCGTCCGGGACTCCGGAAGCCGCCATGACCGGCTCGCCGTCATGGAGAAGGAGAACGCGGCGCTCAAGGCCAAGCTCGGCAGCGACGACCGCAACCGCAGCCGCCTGGGCCAGCTCGACCGGATGCTGAAGGTGGCCGGGCAGGGGCAGTACGGCATCAAGGGCGCCCAGGTCATCGCCATAGGAGCGGCCCAGGGCTTCTCCTGGACCATCACCATCGACGCCGGCGCCGACGACGGCATCCGGCGCGACATGACCGTGCTCAACGGCGACGGCCTGGTCGGCCGCGTCACCACGGTCGGCCCCGACACCGCCACCGTGCTGCTCGCCAACGACCCCGACTTCACCGTCGGCACCCGTATGGAGGGCAACGACGAGCTCGGCTTCGCCTCCGGGCAGGGCGACCGCCCGCTGCGCGTGGAACTCCTCAACGGCAAGGCCGAGGTGAAGAAGGGCGACCGGCTCGTCACCTTCGGCTCGCAGGCCGACAAGCCGTTCGTGCCCGGCGTCCCGGTCGGCGTGGTCTCCCGCGTCGACCCGTCCGGCGGCGGCCTGACCCGCACCCTCTACGTCACGCCGTACGTCGGCTTCAGCAAGCTCGACATCGTCGGCGTGGTCGTCGCGGGACCGAAGAAGGACCCGCGCGACGAGGTCCTGCCGGCCAAGCCCAAGCCGGTTCCCACGCCCACGGTGACCGTCACGGTCACCCCCTCGGCGGACGGCTCCGCGCCGGACGACGCCGACACCGACGGCCAGCAGCAGTAGGAGCTGAACCCCCATGCGCCTCAACCGCGTCCTGCTCTCCACCGTGCTGGTCGTCGTCGCCCTGGTGATCCAGGTGAGTGTCCTCGCCCGCCTCCACCTGCCCGGTGCCGTGCCCGACCTGCTCCTGCTCACGGTCCTCGGCCTCGCCCTGGTGTACGGCCATGTCGGCGGCGCCCTCGTCGGCTTCGGCGCCGGACTCCTCGCCGACCTCGCGCCGCCCGCCGACCACGCGGCCGGCCGCTACGCCCTCGTGCTGTGCGTCATCGGCTACTTCGCCGGGCTGGTCAAGCCCGAGACCGGCCGGCTGAAGTCGGCGACCGGCCCGATGGCCGTCGTGGTCGCCGCCGCGATCGGCTCCACCCTGCTCTACGCGGGCGTCGGCGCCCTGGTCGGCGACACCGCCGCCCGCCATGTCGGCCTGCCCGGCCTGCTGTTCTCGGCCGCGCTGTACGACCTGCTGCTGGCCCCGTTCGTGGTGCCCGGCGTGATGTGGCTGGCCCGCCGCGCGGACAACGACCCGCTGGCCGAGTCGGGCCCGGCGTCCAAGGCCGGGAACATCTCCTCCGGCTGGCTCTCCTCCGGCACCGGCCTGCGCCTCGGCTCCCAGCGCGGCTTCGGCGCGCTGAAGGCCAAGGCCCGCACCCGTTCGGCCCGCGTCGGCCGCATCAAGGGGGTCAAGCGGCTGTGACCGCCCACGGATTCACCCGTACGAGGAGGAAACGGCGGAACCCGCCCGGTTCTGCCGCCCGTTCATCCTGCGTACGCGCACACCAGTTCCCGCGCTGAGAGGGGGAGTCAGCAGCAGTGACCAACATTCCCGAGACCGGGCGGACCCCACGGGTCCAGATCCGGCTGGTCGTCATCCAGATCCTTGTCCTCTCCCTGCTCGGCACCCTCGGCGGCCGCCTGTGGTACCTCCAGATCCGCGAGGGCGCCGAGTACCAGCGGGAAGCCTCCGGCAACCACGTCCAGCAGGTCGTGGACCCGGCGGTGCGCGGTGACATCCTCGACGCGCGCGGAGTGCCCCTCGCGGACAACGAGACGCGTCTCGTCGTCTCCGCCTCGCGCACCGACCTGCTCAAGCAGAAGGACGACGGCAAGGGCGTGCTGGCCAAGCTCGCCGGCGTCCTCGGCCTGAAGCCCGAGGAGGTCGAGCAGAAGGTCCGCCTCTGCGACGCCGAGACCCCCCAGCCCTGCTGGAACGGCTCGCCCTACCAGCCGATCCCCATCACCGACGAGGCCACGCCCAAGCAGGCCCTCCAGATCCGTGAGCGTGCCGAGGACTTCCCCGGCATCACCGCCGAGCCCGAGGCCGTCCGCCGGTACGGCGCGCCCGGCAAGGCCAACACCTCCCAGGTCCTCGGGTACCTCTCGCCGGTCACCGACGAGGAGATCACGAAGGCCGAGGACACCGACTCGCCGTACCTGCGCTCCGACATGGTCGGCCGGTCCGGCCTGGAGCGGCAGTACGACAAGGAGCTGCGCGGCAAGGCGGGCGTCACCCGCTACGAGGTGGACAACCTCGGCCGGGTCATCGGCAAGGCCCAGGCCGACCCCGCGGAGTCCGGCTCCAACCTGGTCACCAGCATCGACTCCCGCATCCAGCGGGTCACGGAGTTCGAGCTGGACAAGGCGATGAAGGTCGCCCGCCAGCAGTTCGACAAGATCACCGGCACCAACTACAAGGCCGACTCCGGCGCGGCGGTGGTGATGGAGGCCAAGACCGGCCGCATCGTCGCCATGGCCTCCGCGCCCGACTACGACCCCAACGTCTGGGTCGGCGGCATCTCCGGCAAGGACTACAAGGCCCTCACCGGAAAGAACTCCGACTACCCGCTGCTGAACCGCGCCATCCAGGGCCAGGCCGCACCGGGTTCGACGTTCAAGGTGATCTCCACCGCCGCCGCGGTCGAGGCGGGGTACGACTTCGACGGCCGCTACCCCTGCACCAGTTCCTACTCGGTGGGCGGCCAGGTCTTCAAGAACTTCGAGGGCGAGAGCTTCGGCCCGATCCCGCTGGGCCGGGCGCTGGAGGTCTCCTGCGACACCGTCTTCTACTACCTCTCCGACCAGGAGTGGAAGAAGGACGGCGGCATCAACCCCAAGAAGGGCCAGCCCAAGGACTTCTTCTACAAGGCCGCGCACCAGTTCGGCCTCGGCAAGGAGACCGGCGTCGACCTGCCCAACGAGGTCACCGGCCGCGTCCCCGACCGCCAGTGGAAGCAGGACTACTGGAAGGCCAACAAGGACGCCTGGTGCAAGTACGGCAAGAAGGACGGCTCGTACGTCCAGAAGATCGCCTACGAGAACTGCCTCGAGGGCAACAAGATGCGTGAGGGCGACTCCATCAACTACTCCATCGGCCAGGGCGACACCCTCGTCACGCCGATCCAGGAGGCCGTGATCTACGGCGCGGTCGCCAACGGCGGCACGATGTACCACCCCAGCATCGGCAAGGCGGTCATCAGCGCGGACGGCAAGTCGGTGCGCGAGCTGAAGCCGCGCCAGTCCGGCAAGCTGCCCGTCAGCAAGGCCACCCTCAAGGGCATGGACGACGCCTTCGCGGGCGTCATCACCCGAGGCACCGCCGCCTGGAAGTTCGGCGGCTGGCCGCAGAACAAGATCCCGCTGCACGGCAAGACGGGTACGGCGGAGGTCTACGGCAAGCAGACCACCTCCTGGCTGGCGACCTACTCCAAGGACTACACGGTGATCATGACGATCGCCCAGGCCGGTACGGGTTCCGGAGCCTCCGGTGAGGCCGTGCGCAACATCTACAGCGCGCTGTACGGCGTGCAGGGCGACGGCTCCATCGACAAGAACAAGGCGATGCTGCCCGAGCCGCAGAAGACCCTGCCCCAGGTCCGCCCCGACGGCACGGTCGCCTCGCCCAAGGTCAGCAAGGACCCGGCCAAGGACGTCGAGGCCGCGCAGAAGAACAACCCCGCCAACGGGGAGGCCGACCAGCCCGCCGCCACGGCGCCCACGGACAACACCAACAGCAACACCCGCAGGCGGCCCCGCCGGAGGGGGAGCCGGAGGACGCGCACATGACCGGCAACACCTTCTCCGTCTCCGGGTACGGCCCGGAGCGGGCCGGCTGGACCAGGATCTTCGCCCGGGACTCGCTGGCCCGCAGACTCGACTGGCCGATGCTGCTGGCGGCGCTCGCGCTGTCGATGATCGGCTCCCTGCTGGTGTTCTCGGCGACCCGCAACCGCACCGAGATCAACCAGGGCGACCCGTACTACTTCCTGATCCGGCACTTCATGAACACCGGCATCGGACTCGCCCTGATGGTCGCCACCCTGTGGCTCGGCCACCGCGGCCTGCGCAACGCGGTACCGGTCCTCTACGGCCTCTCGGTGGCCGGCATCCTCGCCGTGCTCACCCCGCTCGGCTCCACCGTCAACGGCGCCCACTCCTGGATCGTCTTCGGCGGCGGCTTCTCGCTCCAGCCCTCCGAGTTCGTGAAGATCACGATCATCCTGGGCATGGCGATGCTGCTGGCCGCGCGGGTCGACGCGGGCGACAAGGCCTACCCCGACCACCGCACCGTCCTGCAGGCGCTCGGCCTGGCCGCCGTGCCGATCCTGATCGTGCTGCTCATGCCCGACCTCGGGTCGGTCATGGTGATGGTCATCATCATCCTGGGCGTGCTGCTCGCCTCCGGCGCCTCCAACCGCTGGGTGTTCGGCCTCATCTCGACGGGTGCCCTCGGCGCCCTCGCGGTGTGGCAGCTGCACATCCTGGACGACTACCAGATCAACCGCTTCGCGGCCTTCGCCAACCCGGAGCTGGACCCGGCGGGCGTCGGCTACAACACCAACCAGGCCCGCATCGCCATCGGCTCCGGCGGCCTGACCGGCTCCGGGCTGTTCCACGGCTCGCAGACCACCGGCCAGTTCGTGCCCGAGCAGCAGACCGACTTCGTCTTCACGGTCGCGGGGGAGGAGCTGGGCTTCCTGGGCGCCGGCCTGATCATCCTCCTCCTCGGGGTCATCATGTGGCGGGCCTGCCGTATCGCCCGCGACTCGACCGAGCTGTACGGCACGGTCGTCGCCGCCGGGATCGTCGCCTGGTTCGCCTTCCAGTCCTTCGAGAACATCGGCATGACGCTGGGCATCATGCCGGTGACCGGCCTGCCCCTGCCGTTCGTCTCCTACGGCGGCTCCTCGATGTTCGCGGTCTGGGTGGCGGTGGGGCTGCTGCAGTCGATCAGGGCGCAGCGGCCGATGTCCGCGTGAGCTGAAGCGATGCCTCATGAGGGCCGGGAGCCTGGCTCCCGGCCCTCACCCGCGTCCGGGGGCTGGTTGAGATCGCGGACGCGTTCTAGATTCGGTTCATGGCGGACGTGAAGCGGGAGATCGAGCGGAAGTACGAGGTGGCGGACGGCGCTCTGCCCGAGCTGACCGGCGCCGGCGGGGTGGCGGAGGTCGTCGACCGGGGGCTGGTCGAGCTGGACGCCGTCTACTACGACACCGCCGACGAGCGGCTGGGCGCGGCCTCGCTCACGCTGCGCCGCCGCACCGGGGGTTCGGACGCCGGATGGCATCTGAAGTTCCCCGTCGCTCCCGGCGTCCGGGACGAGATCAGGGCGCCGCTCTCCGACACCGTGCCCGGGGAGATCGCCGCGCTGGTGCGCTCGCGGGTCCGGGGCGCCGAGCTGGTGCCCGTGGTGCGGCTGCGGTCCGCCCGCGACGTGCGGCACCTGATCGGCGCCGACGGCGCGCTGCTGGCCGAGGCGAGCGTCGACACCGTGGACGCCGAGCGGCTCAACCGGGCCGGCGGCACCGCCCACTGGACCGAGATCGAGGTGGAGCTGGCCGACGGCGCCGACCCCGCCCTGCTGGACGCCGTGGAGGAGCGGCTAGGCGCGGCGGGCGTGCGGCCGTCGAAGGCGTCGTCGAAGGTGGCCGAGGCGCTGCGCCGTACCGGCGGCTCCCGGGCCCGGTCCGCGCGCACGGCCGAGCCGGTGACGGCGGGGGACCACGTCCTCGCGTATCTGCGCGAGCAGCGCGAGGCGATCCTCGCCCGCGACCCCGGTGTCCGCCGGGACCTGCCGGACTCCGTGCACCAGATGCGGGTGGCCACCCGCCGGATGCGGTCCGCCTTCCGCGGCTTCGGCTCGGTCCTGGACCGGGACGCCACCGCCCCCGTCGCCGCCGAGCTGAAGTGGCTGGCGCGCGAACTCGGGGTCGACCGTGACCAGGAGGTGCTGGCGGACCGGCTGACCGAGGCCCTCGACGCCCTGCCGCGGGTCCAGGTCACCGGCCCCGTCCACGAGCGCCTCGCCTCCTGGGCCACCGCCCGGCACGGCAGCACCCGGGGCCATCTGCTCGGCGTGCTGGACTCCGCCCGCTACCTCGCCCTGCTGGACAGCCTCGACACCCTCCTCGCCGATCCGCCGCTGCGCAAGAGGGCGGCGGACAGCCCCCGCGCGGTGCTCACCCGCGCGCTGGCCAAGGAGGGCCGCAAGCTGTCCGGGCTGATCACGGCCGCGCTGGAGCTGCCGCCCGGCGAGGACCGCGACCACGCCCTGCACGAGGCCCGCAAGCGGGCCAAGCGCGCCCGCTACGCCGCCGAGGCCGCCGTCCCGGCGCTCGGCGGTACGGCCCGCGCCCTGGCCCGCAGGGCGAAGAAGCTGACCAGCCTGCTCGGCGAGCACCAGGACAGCGTGCTGGCCCGCCGGACCCTGGTGGAGCTGGCCGCGGTGGCGCACGCGGCGGGGGAGAGCGCCTTCACCTACGGGGTGCTGCACGAGCGGGAGGAGCGGGCCGCCCGGCGGACGGAGGAGCGGCTGCCCGGCGCGTGGGAGAAGGCCCGGTCGGCGTTCCCGCGCTGAGACCGGCGTACGGAGGGAGGCGTACGGAGGAGGCGTCCGAACGGGTTAGGCTTGATGGTCACCCTTCCAGCCTCCGGCCGGGAGATGCCCCCCAGTCCGCTCACGAAGGTAATGCCGCGATGTCTGTCGAGTCGGTCTTCCCGCAGCTCGAAGCCTTGCTCCCGCATGTGCAGAAGCCGATCCAGTACGTCGGTGGAGAACTGAACTCCACGGTCAAGCCCTGGGACGAGGCCGAGGTCCGCTGGGCGCTGATGTACCCGGACGCGTACGAGGTGGGTCTGCCCAATCAGGGCGTCATGATCCTGTACGAGGTGCTCAACGAGCGCCAGGGCGTCCTCGCCGAGCGCACCTACAGCGTGTGGCCGGACCTGGAGGCGCTGATGCGCGAGCACCAGGTCCCCCAGTTCACGGTGGACAGCCACCGTCCGGTGAAGGCGTTCGACGTGTTCGGCCTGTCCTTCTCCACCGAGCTGGGCTACACCAACATGCTCACGGCGCTGGACCTGGCGGGCATCCCGCTGGAGTCGAAGGACCGTACGGTCGACGACCCGATCGTTCTGGCCGGCGGGCACGCGGCGTTCAACCCGGAGCCGATCGCGGACTTCATCGACGCGGCGATCATCGGTGACGGCGAGCAGGCCGTGCTGGACATGACCGAGATCATCCGCGCCTGGAAGGCCGAGGGCCGTCCCGGCGGCCGCGAGGAGGTCCTGCTCAGGCTGGCGAAGACCGGCGCGGTGTACATCCCGGCGTTCTACGACGTGGAGTACCTGCCCGACGGCCGTATCGGCCGGGTCGTCCCCAACCGTTCCGGTGTGCCGTGGCGCGTGTCCAAGCACACGGTGATGGACCTGGACGAGTGGCCCTACCCGAAGCAGCCGCTGGTCCCGCTCGCCGAGACGGTGCACGAGCGGATGTCGGTGGAGATCTTCCGCGGCTGCACGCGCGGCTGCCGCTTCTGCCAGGCCGGCATGATCACCCGCCCGGTCCGCGAGCGCTCGATCACGGGCATCGGCGACATGGTCGACAAGGGTCTGAAGGCGACCGGCTTCGAGGAGGTCGGCCTGCTGTCGCTGTCCTCGGCGGACCACTCCGAGATCGGTGACATCGCCAAGGGCCTCGCCGACCGCTACACCGAAGACAAGATCGGCCTCTCGCTCCCCTCCACCCGCGTCGACGCGTTCAACGTCGACCTGGCCAACGAGCTGACCCGCAACGGCCGCCGCTCGGGCCTGACCTTCGCCCCCGAGGGCGGTTCGGAGCGGATGCGCAAGGTCATCAACAAGATGGTCTCGGAGGAGGACCTGATCCGCACGGTCGCCACCGCCTACGGCAACGGCTGGCGCCAGGTGAAGCTGTACTTCATGTGCGGCCTGCCCACCGAGACGGACGACGACGTCCTCCAGATCGCCGACATGGCGACCCACGTGATCCAGAAGGGCCGTGAGGTCTCCGGCTCGGGCGACATCCGCTGCACGGTCTCCATCGGCGGGTTCGTGCCCAAGCCGCACACGCCCTTCCAGTGGGCGCCGCAGCTCTCCGCCGAGGAGACCGACGCGCGCCTGCAGAAGCTCCGCGACAAGATCCGGGGCGACAAGAAGTACGGCCGCTCGATCGGCTTCCGCTACCACGACGGCAAGCCCGGCATCGTCGAGGGCCTGCTCTCGCGCGGCGACCGGCGCGTCGGCGCGGTGATCCGCGCGGTCTACGAGGACGGCGGCCGCTTCGACGGCTGGCGCGAGCACTTCTCCTACGACCGCTGGATGGGCTGCGCGGACAAGGCGCTGGCCGAGTTCGGTGTGGACGTCGACTGGTACACCACCCGCGAGCGCTCCTACGAGGAGGTCCTCCCCTGGGACCACCTGGACTCGGGCCTCGACAAGGACTGGCTGTGGGAGGACTGGCAGGACGCCCTCGACGAGACCGAGGTCGAGGACTGCCGCTGGACCCCCTGCTTCGACTGCGGCGTCTGCCCCCAGATGGACACCCAGATCCAGATCGGCCCGACGGGCAAGAAGCTCCTGCCCCTGGCCGTGAAGAACGCAGCCCCGGCCCCGAGCGGCCACACGCACTGAGCGGAGGGAGGGGCCGGTGAGCACCACCGGCCCCTCCCGTCGAGTCCCCTCGAGGACCGCACACGGAGAAGGGCCCACCGGATGTGTCCGGTGGGCCCTTCTCCGTGGTGGCGGGTCTGTGTCAGACCGCCGGGGCGTACTTCGGGTTGGCGCCGTGCTCGTTGGCTTCCGGCTTGCCCTCGGAGGCGAGGAAGACGAGCAGGATGATCGGGCCGACCAGCGGGATCAGACCGATCAGCATCATCCAGCCGGAGCGGCCGGTGTCGTGCAGGCGGCGGACACCGACGGCGAGGGACGGCAGCAGCACGGCGAGCGCGTAGACGAGCTGCAGAACCTGGGTGTCCAGGGCCGCGTCCACGATCGCCAGCACGATGCTGATGATCAGGTTGAACAGGAAGAACATCCAGTATTCCTGCCGCCGCGCGCGACCGCTGAACACCGCGTACTTCTTGAGCACGTCCAGGTACCAGTGCATTTCTCGTCCCCCCAGGGAAGTGCGTGATTGGCTTCCCATGGAAGCAGCACCGGTGGCCGGAATCCATAGCTTTGGCGTGCCCAAGTCAATGCGTTACGAGGCCGCGTCCGTACGGTGATCAAACCCCCGGCCCCGTGACCCCGGCGAGGGCCAGCCGCGCGTCCAGCCAGTCGAAGACCCGTTCCTCGAACAGGGCCCGCCCCAGCGGCTCGCAGTGCAGATGCGCGCCCTCCTCCTCGGTGAAGCGGACCAGCTCCTTCGGACCGGGCAGCGCGTCGTACAACTGCCGCGAGGCGCCGGGCCAGAAGTGCTCGCCCTCCGGGTCGGTGATCAGCAGCGGGGTGGTGATCCGGTCGACGACACGGGTGAGGTCGTCGCGGGAGACCTCGGTCAGCAGGTCGTACCGCGAGACCTCGCACAGCAGGTCGTAGGGCGCGTCGACCCCGTACGGCTTGGCCCGCCATCGCCAGGTCGCCGCCAGCGCCGGGTTCTGCTCCAGCGCCTCCTCGATGATCGCGTCGAACGCGTCACGGTCCCCGGACTCCCACAGCGCGCGCAGATCGGGGCCCAGGTTGTGCCACCAGCTCTCCGCCACCCGCACCACACCGGGATCGGCGACCGCCGCCGCGATCCGGTGCTCGAAGGCCAGCGCGCGCGGCACCCAGTACCCGGCCTGGCTGATCCCGGCCAGCGCGATCCGGCGCGGGTCCACGTCGGGCCGGGCGAGCAGGAAGTCCACGACCGGGGTGACGACGTTCTCCCAGTCGGGACGGAAGTTCACCCCGCGCTCGAAGAGCATCGACTGCTGGCCGGGACCGTCGAAGAGCAGCACGCGGTAGCCGCGCTCGACCGCCGGGGCACCGAGCAGCGTCCAGGCGGAACTGAGCGGGCCGTCACTGCCGTTGTTGACGATCAGCACCGGCAGCGGCTCGTCCGTGCCGGGCGGGCTCACCAGATAGCCGGGGAGCGTGGTGTCCTCGTAGGGGATCGACACCGGCTCCGCGGGCGGGTCGCAGGCCAGCAGGAACCGGTCCAGGCAGGCCCGGTGCTCGGCGAACGCCTCCGCCGCGCGTTTGCCCGCGTCCGGGACCGCGTCCACGCCCACCATCGCGGTGCCGAGATAGCCGGCCGCGCGCAGCCAGCCCTCGCGGGCGCTCACCAGATGGCCGGCCGCCGCGCACTCCTCCGCCTCCACCCGGACGCGGCGGCCCAGGTCCAGCCAGGCGTCGAACCACGCCTGACCGTCTCCCTCCGCCACCGAAGCGGCGGTGCCGAGCACTTCGCCCGCATCGGCTCCCTGCCGCCACACCGAACCGAGGGCGAGCAGGATCTCGTAGTCGAACTGGTCGTTGTCGCTGAAGCGATACCTCATGACGGCTCCAGGCATGCCGGGTGAGCCCCCTCGCTCGTCCGGAACCGCACCTCTCACGGTAGGTGCCCGCACGCCGCCCCGCACCACGGGCGGCGTGCGGGCCGGGTCGCCCGGCGTGACGATGGGGAAGGGGGAACGGCCGGCGACATCCCACGACGGCACACCTCACGGGAGGACGTCCTCATGGTGCAGCAGGCGACCACGGAACAGACCTCGGCCGGCAAGAAGCCCGTCGGCACCGGCAGCGTCTTCCTCTCGTTCGCCCCCTGGATCATCTTCGGCGTGGTGGCCGGTCCCAGCACCTGGGAGTACGCGGCCCTCGCCGCGCTGGTCGCCTCCCTCGTGCTGGCCAGCCAGGACCTGCTGCACGGGAAGATCCGCATCCTCGACGTGGTCGGCATCGTGTTCTTCGCCGTCCTCTCCGTCCTCGCCCTCGCCCTGAACCGCTCGGAACTGCTCTGGCTGGAGACCTACGCCCAGGTCATCTCCAACGGCCTGGTCGCCGTCGTGGCGTTCGCGTCCCTGCTGTACGACCCGTTCACCGCGCAGTACGCCCGCGAGTCGACCCCGCGCCAGTACTGGGACTCGCCCGTCTTCCGGCACATCAACCGCGTCCTCACCACCTTCTGGGGCGTCACCTTCGCCGTGATGACGGCCTCCACCTGGCTCGCCATCCACTTCCCCGGCCAGGACGACTGGTTCAACTGGGTCATCCCCATCGCCCTGCTGGTGATCGCGGTCAAGTTCACCCAGCGCTACCCGGAGAGCTACAAGGCACGGCTCAACCCGGCGTCCTGACACGCATCCGAATCCCGTCCGGCGGCGTCTGTACCGGTATGGACCTCGACAAGCCACCCGCGCCGCCGCCCCCGGAGGGATGCCTCGTCGTCGCCGTCCGGCTGCCGGTACGCATCGTCGTGCTGGTGCTCGTGGTGCCGGTGCGGCTGGTGTGGGACGCGCTGGCCGCCGTCGCCCGGTTCCTGCACGCCACCGTGCTCCGCCCGCTGGGACGCGCCCTGCTGTGGACCGGCCGCGCCCTCTTCGTCCTGCCCTTCGTCGCGCTCTGGCGCTGGGTGCTGGCCCCGGTGGGCAGGGCGCTGGGATGGCTCGGCCGGGTGCTCGTCGTAGTGCCGCTGTCCTGGGTGTACGTCCACGTCCTGACCCCGCTCGGCGCCGGTCTGGCCTGGCTCGTACGCGGCCTGGGCGCACTGCTGGCCGCCGTCGGGGCCGGCGCCTTCGAGGCCGCCGCCTGGCTCGTCCGGTACCTGGTGGTCGTCCCGGCCCGGTGGCTCCACACCTGGGTGCTGGCACCCGTCGGCGCCGGTCTGGCGTGGCTCGTACGGGGTCTGGGCACCCTGCTGGCAGCCGCCGGGCTCGGCCTCTACGCCGGTGCCGCCCGGCTCGCCCGGTACCTGGTCGTGGTCCCGGCGCGGTGGCTCGGCACCCGGGTGCTGGCCCCGGCCGGGCGGGCCCTGGCGTGGCTCGCCCGAGCCCTGGCCGCCGGCGCGGGCGCGGTCCTGTACTGGACGCTGCGCATCCTGTTCGTGCTGCCCGCCCTCGCCCTGTGGCGCTGGGTCCTCGCCCCCGTCGGCCGGTTCCTGGCCGTCGTCGGGCGCGAGACCGCCGACGCGCTCGGGCACGCATGGCGGATCGCCGGGCACGTCTCCCGCGTCGTGGGCCGGGCTCTGGGGACCCTCTTCCGGTGGATCTTCGTGGAGCCCGCGCGCTGGGTGTACCGCACCGTCCTCACCCCCGTCGGCCACGCCGTGCGCGACGGTGTCCTCAGGCCCGCCGCCCGGGTCGCGCGCGAGGTCGGACGGGTCGCCCGGCAGACCCTCGCCTCCGCCCGCGACACCCTGCGCGAGACCCGCCGGGACCTCCGGCGGGCCCTCTTCGGCGACCCCCGGCGACCGGTCACGGTGGACCGGCGGGAACCCCACGGGCCCGACACACGTACTCTTGGTAGCAGTACGACCGTTCTCACGAAGGACTAGGACACTGGGCAAGCGACAGCCCGAAGGCCCGCCGCCCGCACCCGCGGTGCAGCGCATCCGACTGCGTTACACCAAGCGCGGCCGCCTCCGGTTCACCAGCCACCGTGACTTCCAGCGCGCCTTCGAGCGTGCGCTGCGCCGCGCCGAGGTACCCATGGCGTACTCGGCGGGGTTCACGCCGCACCCGAAGGTGTCCTACGCCAATGCCGCACCCACCGGCACGGGCAGTGAGGCGGAATACCTGGAGATCGCGCTGACCGCGGCGCGCGACCCCGAGACCCTGCGCGCCCTGCTCGACGAGTCGATGCCCGCCGGGCTCGACATCGTCGACGCCGTGGAGGGCCGTACCTCCGGACTCGCCGACCGGCTGACCGCCTCCGTGTGGGAGCTGCGGCTGGACGGCGTGACCCCGAAGGACGCCGAGGCCGCCACCGACGCCTTCATGGCCGCGGAGACGGTCGAGGTGCAGCGCATGGCCAAGAACGGTGTCCGCACCTTCGACGCCCGCGCCGCCGTGGTCAGCCTCGAAACACGGGACGAGTCGGCTGATAGGCCCAGCGACCGGCCCTGTGCGATACTGCGCCTGGTTGTTCGGCACGTGACGCCTGCCGTTCGACCCGACGACGTCCTGTCCGGTCTTCGCGCCGTGGCCGACCTGGCGCCGCCGGTCCCCGCAGCGGTGACCAGGCTGGCGCAGGGGCTGTTCGATGAAGAGACCGGCACGGTGACCGACCCGCTCGCGCCCGACCGCGAGGCAGCCCAGGCCCCGAAGGCCGAACCGGTTGCCGCCGCGACGGCGCCGACGCCGGAAGGTCCCGCGTAGGGACGGACGCCGTAGCGCCGCCCTCGTATCCGGGAGCCACCTGGGTCGGGCAGCGCACCGACCAGAAGACTTTCGCCAGGCCGTACCGACAAGGCGTACGGAACCGGTGAGACAGGACACAGAGTGCTCCCGTGCGGCGCCCGCGCCCCGGACGGCGGCCATCGCGCACAGCGCGGGCCGCGGACGTCAGCGGTGGCCGGCTCTCAGAGCCCGGCCCCGGGCCAGGCGCGGCGACCGGGAGCTCCGACGGGAGAAACGCCCGCATGCTCGAACCGACCGAGCCCAACGAGGGCTCCGAACTGAACACCCCCAGCGACACGCTGCCCCCGCGCAGGCGTCGCCGCGCCGCTTCCCGCCCGGCGGGTTCGCCCGCCGCGGGCAGCGCCGGGACCACCGCGGAGCCGGAGGCCGCCGCCCCGGCGGCCGAGGCCCCCGAGACCCCTGACGAGACGGCCGCCCGGCCGCGTCGCCGTGCCACCCGCCGCGCTTCCGCGCCCACCGGGGCCCCGGCGACGGCGGAAACCACCACCGAGACGGCCGCACCGGCCGCGCCCGCCGCCGAGCAGGCCGAGTCCGACGAGACCGCCGCCGCGCCCCGCCGTACCCGCCGCCGGTCCTCCGCGCCCGCCGGTTCACCCGCTCCGGTCGTCACCGAGGACGACAAGCCCGAGGAGGCCGCCGTGGCCAAGGAGACCGAGGACCAGGCGGCCACCGCGCCCGCCGAGTCCGCCACCGAGACCCCGGCCGCGCGTCCGCGTCGCCGCGCCACCCGCCGGGCCTCCGCCCCGGCCGGCGCGCCGAAGGCCGCCGAGGTGCCCGAGACCGCGCCCGCCGCCGAGACGCCCGCCGAGCCCGCTCCGGCCGCCGCCGAGCCCGAGGCCGAGGCCGCTCCGGCCCGCCCGCGCCGCCGTGCCACCCGTCGTGCCACCGCGCCCGCCGCCGAGGCCGCCACCACCGAGACCGCCGTCGAGGCCCCCGCCGCCGATGCCGAGCCGGCCCCCGCCGCCGAGCCCGAGGCGGAGGCCGCTCCGGCCCGCTCGCGCCGCCGCGCCACCCGCCGCGCTTCCGCGCCCGCCGGTGCCCCGGCCGCCGCCGAGGAGACCCCCGCCGCCGAGCCGGTCCCCGCCGCCGAGCCCGCTCCCGCCGCCGAGGCCGAGCCCGAGGCGGAGGCGGAGGCCGCTCCGGCCCGCTCGCGCCGCCGCGCGACCCGTCGTGCCTCCGCGCCTGCCGGTGCCCCGGCCGCCGCCGAGGAGAAGACCGAGGCCGTCGAGCCCGAGCCGCGTGCCCCCCGCAAGGCGACGCAGTCCGAGCCCGCGCAGACCGAGCCCGAGGGCGGCCGCCGCCGTCGCCGTGCCGTGCGGCAGGCCGCGGGCGGGTTCTCCGCGCCGTCCCCCGCCGAGGGCGACGCCCCCCGCAGGTCCGGCCGCCCCGCTGTCGCCACCTTCCAGGCGCCGGTCTTCACCGAGCCGAGGTTCCAGACCCCGCAGCGCGCCGCCGCCGAGGCCGCGGCCCAGGCCGCCGGTGTCCGCGAGGAGGAGGCCGAGAAGCCCGAGGAGAGCGCCGCCACCGAGACCTTCGCCGACGAGCGCGCCGACAGCGGCCGCCGTCGCCGTCGCCGCCGCGGTGCCCCCGCCGAGGAGACCCGCGCCGCCGAGGAGAAGCCGGAGCCGGCCGAGGAGCCCGCCGAGGACCTCGCCGAGGGCGACGACTCCGACGACGCCGAGGGCGCGGACGACTCCGGCTCCCGCCGCCGTCGCCGCCGGGGCGGCCGTCGTCGCCGCCGTGGCGACGCCTTCGACGGTGACGACAGCGAGAACGGCGAGGGCGTGGACGGCGAGTCCGGCGACCTGGCCGCCGAGCAGGCCGACCAGGACGCCGAGGACACCGCCGAGCAGGAGGAAGAGGACGCCGAGGACGCGCGGGGCGAGGAGTCCGGCGGCTCCAGCTCCAGCCGCCGTCGCCGCCGTCGTCGCCGCCGTGCCGGTGACTCCGGGGGCGAGGCCGAGGCCGGCGACGACCCCGAGCGCACCGTCGTCAAGGTCCGCGAGCCCCGTAAGGCCGCCGAGCCGTCCGACGAGGTCCAGTCCATCAAGGGCTCGACCCGCCTGGAGGCGAAGAAGCAGCGCCGCCGCGAGGGCCGCGAGCAGGGCCGCCGCCGCGTGCCGATCATCACCGAGGCCGAGTTCCTCGCCCGCCGCGAGGCCGTCGAGCGGACGATGGTCGTCCGCCAGCACGGCGAGCGCACCCAGATCGGCGTCCTGGAGGACGGCGTGCTCGTCGAGCACTACGTCAACAAGGAGCAGGCCACCTCCTACGTCGGCAACGTCTACCTGGGCAAGGTCCAGAACGTGCTGCCGTCCATGGAGGCCGCCTTCATCGACATCGGCAAGGGCCGCAACGCCGTCCTGTACGCCGGTGAGGTCAACTTCGAGGCGCTCGGCATGGCCAACGGGCCGCGCCGCATCGAGGCCGCCCTCAAGTCCGGCCAGCCGGTCCTGGTCCAGGTGACCAAGGACCCGATCGGCCACAAGGGCGCCCGCCTCACCAGCCAGGTCTCCCTGCCGGGCCGCTACCTCGTGTACGTCCCCGAGGGCTCGATGACCGGCATCAGCCGCAAGCTGCCCGACACCGAGCGCGCCCGGCTGAAGACCATCCTCAAGAAGATCGTCCCCGAGGACGCGGGCGTCATCGTGCGCACCGCCGCCGAGGGCGCGAGCGAGGACGAGCTGCGCCGTGACGTCGAGCGGCTCCAGGCGCAGTGGGAGGAGATCAAGAAGAAGGCGAAGACGGGCAACGCCCCGGCGCTGCTGTACGGCGAGCCGGACATGACCGTCCGCGTCGTCCGCGACATCTTCAACGAGGACTTCTCCAAGGTCATCGTCAGCGGTGACGAGGCGTGGTCGACCATCCACGGCTACGTCTCCCACGTCGCCCCGGACCTGACCGACCGGCTCCAGAAGTGGACCAGCGAGACCGACGTCTTCGCCACGTACCGGATCGACGAGCAGCTCGCCAAGGCGCTGGACCGCAAGGTCTGGCTGCCCAGCGGCGGTTCGCTGGTGATCGACCGGACCGAGGCGATGGTCGTGGTCGACGTCAACACCGGCAAGTTCACCGGCCAGGGCGGCAACCTGGAGGAGACGGTCACCAGGAACAACCTGGAGGCGGCCGAGGAGATCGTGCGCCAGCTCCGGCTGCGCGACCTCGGCGGCATCATCGTCATCGACTTCATCGACATGGTGCTGGAGTCCAACCGGGACCTGGTGCTGCGCCGTCTGCTGGAGTGCCTGGGCCGGGACCGGACCAAGCACCAGGTGGCCGAGGTGACCTCGCTGGGCCTGGTGCAGATGACCCGTAAGCGGGTCGGCCAGGGCCTGCTGGAGTCCTTCTCCGAGAACTGCGTCCACTGCAACGGCCGCGGTGTCATCGTCCACATGGAGCAGCCCACGGCCGCCGGCGGCGGCGGTGGCGGCAAGCGCAAGAAGCGCGGCCGCGGCGGCGACGGCCACACCCACGAGGGCGACACCGTCACCGTGACGGCCGAGACGGCCGTGGCCGAGGCGCCCGCGCCGGACGAGACGGCCGACGAGGTGGCCGCCGAGGCCGCCGAGCCGCTCGCCCTGCCCTCGCCGGAGTTCACCCCGGACGAGGACCTGTACAGCTCCGTCGCCGAGGCGGAGGCGGCCGCGGGCCGCGGCCGCTCGCGCCGCCGGGCCGGCCGCCGGGCCTCGGCCCCGGCCGGTGCGCCGAAGGAGGGCAGCCGCCGGGGTGCCGCGCAGGCCGAACGCTTCGAGCGGGCCCAGCAGGAGGCGCCGACCGCCGCGTCGGTGACCGCCGAGGAGAGCGCCGTCCGTACCGTCCAGCCGGAGCAGGCCACCGAGGCGCAGGCCGCGCCCATGGCCGCCGAGGACCCGGTGGTCGCGCCCGAGCCCGCCGCCGAGGAGGCCGCGCCCAAGGGCCGCGCCCGTCGCCGGGTCACCCGCAAGGTGTCGGCGCCCGCCGGTTCGCCGGCCGGGGCCGAGGCCGCCGTGGTGACCGTCGCCGAGCCCGCGCCGGTCGCCGAGCCGGAGCCGGAGGCCGCCCCGGCGGCCGAGGAGGCGCCCGCCGAGAGCGCCGCCCCGGCCCGTCCGCGCCGCCGCGCGGTGCGCAAGGCCACCGCGCCGGGCGGGACGGAGGAGGCGGCCGTCCTGGTCGTCCCGTCGTCCGCGCCGGAGCCGGCCGCCGAGGAGGACGCCGTCGAGGCGGAGACCGAGGCCGTCGAGGACGCCGAGCCCGCCAAGAAGACCGCCCGCAAGGCGGCCAAGAAGGCACCGGCGAAGAAGACGGCCGCGAAGAAGGCCACCGCCGCCAAGAAGACGACGGCCAAGAAGGCCGCCGCCAAGACGACGACGGCCAAGAAGACGACGGCGAAGAAGACGACGGCCAAGAAGGCGGCCACCAAGACCGCCAAGAAGGCCGCCGGGTCGACGGCGAAGAAGGCCGCCGCGGTCTCCGCGTCGGACGACGAGAGCTGATCCGAACAACCCCTCGTGTGGTCCTGTCGCTCGCGGCAGGGCCACACGGCTGTCCCCCCACACCCCGCTGGAGCGGGGAAGTAAGGAGAACCCGCGATGATAGGTCTCGTGCTGGCGGCCGGCGCCGGACGGCGTCTGCGCCCCTACACCGACACGCTGCCCAAGGCTCTGGTGCCGGTGGGCCCGGAGGGCGACGAGGAGTCGCTGACGGTGCTGGACCTGACGCTGGGGAACTTCGCGGAGGTCGGTCTGACCGAGGTCGGGGTGATCGTCGGCTACCGCAAGGAGGCCGTGTACGACCGTAAGGCGGCCCTGGAGGCCAAGTA